>DASUUN010000416.1:0-6212 GCA_036374055.1 Burkholderiales bacterium | reverse complement strand
GAGCGCCACCCCGCCGGCGAGGCAGAGATTCTTTTCATCCGTTTCCCTGGCAATTCCATCCGCCAGCTTCAGCACCACCTCCTCGGTGACGGCCTGGATCGAGGCGGCGAGGTCCATCTCGCGCTGCGTCAGCCGGTCCTCAGGCTTGCGCCGTGGCCCCTCGAACAGCGCGTCGAACTTCGCGTTTGTCATGGTGAGGCCGGTGCAGTACTCGAAGTACTCGAGGTTGAGGCGGAAGCTGCCGTCCTCCTTGATGTCGATGAGGTTTTCCTTGATGGCATTGACGAAGCGCGGTTCCCCATACGGCGCCAGCCCCATCACCTTGTACTCGCCGGAATTGACCTTGAAGCCGGTGTAGTAGGTGAAGGCGGAATAGAGCAGCCCCAGCGAATGCGGGAAGTGGATCTCCTTCAGCACCTTGAGCTGGCGGTTATCGCCAAGCGCGAGCGAGGTCGTCGTCCATTCGCCGACCCCGTCCATGGTGAGCACCGCGGCGCGCTCGAACGGCGACGGGTAGAACGCGCTCGCGGCGTGGCTGAGATGGTGCTCGGAGAAGAGCAGCCGCTCGTCCCAGCGCACGGCGGGGTCGAGGAGCTTCAGCTGCCTCAGGATCTCGCTGCGCTGGAACAGCTTGTCCTTCACCCACACCGGCAGCGCCTGGCGGAAGGAGGCGAAACCGCGCGGGGCGAAGGCGAGGTAGGTTTCCAGCAGCCGCTCGAACTTGAGGAACGGCTTGTCGTAGAACGCGACCAAGTCGATCTGCCCGGGCGCCGTTGCGCCCGCCTGCAGGCAGGCGCGGATCGCCTGGTGCGGGAAGCCCGCGTCGTGCTTCTTGCGCGTGAAGCGCTCCTCCTGCGCCGCGGCGACGACCTTGCCGTCGCGCAGCAGCGCCGCGGCGCTGTCGTGGTAGTACGCCGAGATGCCGAGAACGCGCATGGTGCTAGAACAGCGTGTAGATGAAGGGCGCGATCGCGGAGCCCTGGGCGAGGACCAGCAGCCCGCCGAGCAGCACGCTCACCACGATGATCGGCAGCAGCCAGAACTTGCGGCGCGCCCCGAGGAAGCGCCACATCTGGACGACGAAATCCATTCTCGACCCTCCTAGAACATGTCGCGGAAGCTGTCCTCGCGCGGGCCGGGCGGCTCGCGCGTCACCCAATAGCTGGGCTTGGCCGGCTCGAAGCGCCGGCACATCGCGTCGCGCCCGGCAAGGCGCATCACCACCGCCACGGGGGTGAAGACGGTGAAATAGATCAGCCCCAGCACCACCGGGCTGACGATGCGGTTGAGCAGCGCGCCGAAGCGCATCCAGGCGCGGTTAAGCGGCTCGAGCCACTGGTCGCGCGCCACCGTGACCGCTGCGGTGAGCGCGGCAAGCGCAAGCAGCCAGGGGTAGGCGAACAGCGCGATCAGCGCAAAGACGACCGTGAACGTCCAGCCGAAGGAGCGGTTGGACGGGAGCGGGAGGGCGTTGTTCATCGGGGAGGTAGGATGGCCGATCGAGTTGACGACGCAGCGGTCCGGCGCCGGTCCGGACGGACTAGGCCCCAGAGCGAGGCGTAGGCCGCGAGCAGCTTCGGCGCCTCGTGGCGCCACTCCAGCGCATCCTGCACCCGCCGGCGGCCGAACTCGCCCATGGCGCGACGCTGCGCCGGGTTATCCAGCAGCTGCAGAATTTTTTCCGCAAGATCAAAGGCGTCGTTCCGCCGCGCGTAGAGCGACGCCTCGCGCGCGGAGAAACGGCCCTCGGCGAGGTCGAACTGCACGATCGGCTTGCCGAGCGCCATGTACTCCATGATCTTGTTCATGGTCGAGATGTCGTTCATCTCGTTGGCGACGTCGGGGTTGACGCAGACGTCCGCAGTGTTGAGCATCGCCAGCAGCTCGGCGTCGGGCACGCGTCCGGTGAAGGTCACGTGCTCGGCGATGCCCAGCTCCTGCGCAAGGTGGCGCATCTCGTCGAGCGAGGTGCCGCCGCCCACCAGGCCGAAGTGCACGTCGGTGCGGCCCATGTCGTGCACGAGGTACGCGGCGGCGCGCAGCAGGTAGTCGATGCCCTCCTGGCGCCCCATGACGCCGACGTAGCCCACGAGATGCTTCCGGCCCCTTTTCAGTTCGTTCCTGGGCGCAAGAATCTGCAAGCGCTCAAGGCTCGGGCCGCTGCGCACCACGAACACCTTCTCCGGCGCCATGCCGCCGCGCTTGATGGCGATGCGCCGATAGGACTCGTTGGTGGCGATGGAGATGTCGGCGGTGCGGAAGGTCAGCTTCTCCAGCCACACCATGACTTCCCAGAGAAAACCTTTCTTGCCGAACTTCGCCTCGTAGAGCTCGGGGCTGGCGTCGTGGTGGTCGAAGACGAACTTCTTGCCGAACACCTTGTAGAAGCCGCCGATGAGGAAGAACAGATCCGGCGGGTTGCAGGCTTGCACCACGTCGAAGCCCCGTCCGAACGCAATCCTCAACGACAACAAAAAGCTCTTCGTCAGGGCAGCGGCATATTCGACGAGATACCCGAGCGCCCCGCTCCCCTCCACCGGCAGGTCGTAGCGCCAGATGTCGATGCCCCCGATCGAGTCGAACTTGCGCTCGCAGCCCTTGCCGGTCGGGCAGATGATCGAGACCGTGTAGCCGGCGTCGCGCAGGGTCGTCGCTTCCTGCCAGACGCGCCGATCGAAGGGGCTGGGCAGGTTCTCGACCAGGATCAGGACCCGCCGGCTCATGCCGCGGCAGCCTGCAGCAGCGCCTTCACGGCGCTGCGATGAATGACGAAGGGCGTCTTGCCCAGGCCGGTGCGCTCGAGCGCCTCGACACGCTCGAGGCCGACGCGCATCGAGGCCGGGAGCTTGCGGCGGGCGTTGGCAAGGAGCTGCGCCGCGTCGGATTCGCCGAAGCGCTCACCGGCGAGCACCAGGATGCGCACCTCGGTCGTGCTTTCCTGGATCACCTGGATGCGCATGAGGTTGGCGACATCGCGCTGGAAGTGATCGATGCCCGTGAGGCGCACGCCGTCGGGCGAGATCAGGATGTCGCTGTCGCGCCCCAGCACGCCGGCGAAGCTGCGCAGCCCGAGCGTCGTGTCCTCGATCTCGCGCTCGCCCCAGGCGGCGGGCAGGCGCACCAGGTCACCGGTGCGGTAGCGCACCAGCGGCATGGCGCGATTCCACAGCGGCGTGCCGACGATCTCGTAGAGCGTGTCGGCGCCGTCGGCTTCGACCGGAACGAGCTCGACGTGCGCATAGCCCGGCAGGAAGCGGTACTCGCCCGGTGCGAGCGCGCAGGCGAAGGCGACCCGCTCCGCCTGCCCGTAGTAGTCGAGCAGCCTGCAGCCGAGCGTGCGCTCGGCGAAGCGCCACACCCCGGGGCGTAGCACTTCCGAGGAAGTCATCACGCGCGCGAGCGCGAGCCGCCGCCCGGTGCGCTCGAGCTGCACGCACAGCGACTCGAGCGCCGTCGGGTAGGCCCAGAGGAGATCGGGGGCGAAATCCTCCAGCGCCTGCGCGTAGCTCGCCACGGTCGCGGCGTTGAGGTGGTTCGACGATAGGACCATGCGCCGGCCGCCGGCGACGAAGCGCCAGTAGGGTGGGCTGAAGTCCGAGGGGTCCTTCACGTTGTCGCCGCGCAGGACGGCGATGCGCGCGCTCGACGCATCGACGCCGAGCAGCCCCATCATGCGGTCGAGGCAAGCCTGCTCGAACACGACCGAGCGCAGCGAGCGCGCCAGCGGTAGCGGCGCGCCCGCGGTGCCGCCGGTGCTCGCGCGCGCCGTGAAAAAGGGCGCGCCGCCGAGGAACGCCGCCGGATCGGCGCGCACTGTCGCCTTATCGAGCAGCGGCCAGGAAGCGAGCTCACGCGAGCCGCGCATACGGCGGCCGTAGGGCGAGCGTCTCGCGCTCCAGAGCGTCTCGGCGAGGCGCGCGGCGGTCCAGTCGCGCCGCGTCGCGGCATCGGCGCGCTCGAGCGCCTCGAGCTGCGCGCGCGCCGGGGAGTAGTAGATCGGGTTGCGGCGCACGGCGACATCACCGAGCCGAAGCGCCTTCAGGTTCTGCGCTAGTTTCTGCACGACACCGCCTCGTAAAGGCCGCATAGCCGGTCCATGTAGCGTTCGAGCGCGAGGGGCTCGACGCTCGCGCGCGCCGCATCGCCAAGGCGCTGCCGCAACGCCGGGTCGAGCGCCAGACGTCCGAGCGCAGCGGCGAGCGCGTCGATGTCTCCGGGCGCGGCGAGCAGCCCGTTCGCCTCGTGCTTGAGGAGCTCCGGGATCGCGCCGACCGGCGTGCAGAGCGGCGCGAGCCCCCACGCCATCGCCTCGAGCAGCGCCATCGGCAACCCCTCGTGGTAGGAAGGCAGCACGAAGCCTTCGGCCCCGGCGAGCAACGCATCGCGCTCGCCGCGCTCGAGCCAGCCGCGCAGCTCGACTTGCCGGCCGAGACGGTGGCGCACAATGCGGTCGCGCAGCGCGTCGTGCTCGCCGTTGCCGGCGATGACCAAGCGCAGACCCTCGCGGGTCGCGACCGGAACGCGCGCCAGCGCCTCCACCAGGTCGAAGGCGCCCTTGTCACGCGAAATGAGGCCAAGGTAGACGAAGCGCGCCGGCGCACCGCGCGAGCGCGCCGGCAGCGCGCGCGGCAGCACCACGGGATTGGGCAGCACGGCGATGCGCTCGCTGCCGACGCCGACCGAGGCGAAGAATTGCCGCCAGCGCTCGCCTAGCACGATCAGCGCGTCGGCCGCGCCCAGCACGCGCGCCACCCCCTGGCGAGCGCGCGGCGAGAGCGAGTCCCAGTAGGTCTGGTAGGCGCCGCCGTGCGCGTGCATCACCACCCTGCAGCCGCGCGCGAGCGCGAGCCGCGCCAGGCTCATCTTGCGCACGCTGCTCGCGCGGCTGGCGAAATGGATGTGCACGACCGGCCGGTCGCCGGTGCATTTCCATGCCAGCGCGAGCGCGCGCAGGAACGCCGCCAGCTTCGCCGCCTTCGAGCCTTCGACCATGGTCGGGATATGGATGGCGTCGATGCGCCGCGGCAGGTGCTCGAGCACCATGCGCTCGAGCGCCGAGATGCCGCCTCGTACCTCGAGTGCGGGTCCCAGCATGAGCAGCCTCATCGCGCCCGCTTGATCGCGGCGACGCGCAGCCCGAGCAGCGCCCGCGCCGGCGGGTTGTCGGCGAGCGGCCGGCGCAGCCGGTACGGCAGGGCTTCCAGGAACGACTCGAGCATCCGCACCAGCGCGTAGGGCACCCTGCAGTACGCGCCGCGGGCGCCGGCGTAGAAATGCACGCGCGAGAAGCCGGCCTCGCGCAGCAACGCGCGCAGCTCGTCCGCCGAGTACTCCTTCAGGTGCAGCCCGGTCGCTACCTCGTCGAAGTGCGCCGAGACATCGCGCGGCCCGTACAGGCGGTTGGGCGTGATGCACAGGTAGCGCCCGCCGGGGGCGAGGCTGCGGTGCACCTCGCGCAACTGCCCGAGCGCGTCGCGCGGATGCAGATGCTCGATGAGTTGGTTGCTGAACGCCACGTCGATGACGCCCGTCGGCACGGGGATGCTCACACCGTCGGAGAGCACCGGCACCAGGTTGGGCAAGCGCCGGCCGCCGCGCATGATGTGCTCGGAGACGTCGACGGCGTACACGCGCTCGACGTGCCCCGCGACGCGGCGCGCGAGCGCGCAGTCTCCGGCGCCCACCTCCAGGAACCGGCTGTGCAGCGTGAGCGCCTCGCGCACGAAGGCGAACTGCCACTCGACGCTGCGCGCTCGCCGGTGGCGCGCCTCGGGCTCGGAGCGTGCCCGCAGCTGCGGGTGCTCCGGCAGCCGGCGGAAAAGCTCGTCGTAGACCTGCGCGTACAGGCGCAGGCGCTCCGCATCGGGGGCGCCGCGCAGGCGATCGGCGAGCTCGCGCTCGACCAGGTAATGCTCCCGCACCTGCGCGTCGCTGCGCCCGTCGCTCGGGCGGCGCAGGAAGCGCAGCGGCGGCGCGAGCCGTGCGAGGGTCTCTACCAGCATATGCCCTCGTACACGCCGAGGATGGTGCGCGAGTTGCACACGCGCACGAAGTCGATGACGGTCTGGCCGTCCATCAGGCGCCTGGGCACGTCGGCGAACTCCGGCGCGGCGTTGCCGATGACGATGGTCTGCGCGTGGTCGAGCACGTCCTGCACGGTGGGCACCATCAGGCGCGAGATGTGCGGGATGCGGTTGAGGATGTAGTCGCGG
>DASUUN010000415.1:0-2621 GCA_036374055.1 Burkholderiales bacterium | reverse complement strand
TCGGCGTTGAAGATCTTGTGGCGGCAGTGCTCGGAGTTCGCCTGCGCGAACATGGTGAGCTCGGCGTCGGTGGGGTCGCGCCCCATGCGGCGGTAGGCGCTCTCCAGGTACTCGATCTCGTCGTCGCTCAGCGCCAGGCCCAGGCGCCGGTTCGCCTCGCCGATCCTCTCGACCGGGATGGTCTCGAGGGGCCGCGGCTCGACGCGGTCGAACAGCCGGGCCGCCTCGTCGAACGAGCGCAGCACCGTCTCGGTCATGCGGTCGTGCAGCAGCGCGCCCACGTCGCGCGTCGCGCCCGCCAGGTAGAACACCTTGCCGCGCTCGATGCGGATCACCGAGGCGAGGCCGCAGTTGCGCGCGATGTCGCTCGCCTTGGACGACCAGGGCGAGATCGTCCCCAGGCGCGGCACCACGAGCAAGGCCTCGCCCTGCGTCGCGGGCAGCATCGAGGTGCCGTCGTCGAGCAGCCGCTCGAGCAGGCGCCGCTCGGCGGCCGACGGCTCGCGCCCGGCCTGCACGAAATAGCGGTACTCCGCCGCCACCGAGCGCAGGCCGGGATCGAGCTTCTGCAGGGACGCGAGCAGCTTCGCGAGGCGGAACTCCGACAGCGCGCGCGGGCCGCGGAGCTGGAGAAGGTGGGGCACTAGTTGCGGACCTGTGGCTCCTTCACCGTGCCGCCGAGGAGCAGCGTGGCGCGCAGGGACTGCGAGGCGGTGCGCACGTCGGCCACGATGCGCCCGGACAGCGCGCCGCTCTGCGAGATGTCGGCGCTCGCCCCGGCCTGCAGCGCGCCGGCGCCGATCACCACGTTGCGCAGCGCGACTGCGCCCCGGTCGTAGGTGCCCTGGCCGTTCAGCTCGACGAACTGCGTGCGGCCGTTCACCTCGCGGCCGTCGGTGCGGATGGCGCGCGACAGGTCGAAGCTGCCCAGCACGCCCTTGCCGATGGTGAAGCTGCCCTCGACGCGGCCGGCGCGCGCCAGCCGGGCCGGATCGGCGCCGCTCATGGAGAACTTGCCGGTGCCTTCCGCGTTGCCCTCGGACAGCAGCGCCGGCGCAAACACCGCGGCGTTGATGCCGCGCACCGTGAGCACGCCGTCGAGCTGCCAGGTGCCGCCCCAGCGCACGGTGGCGGTGCCGGACAGCGCGCCGCCGAGCACGCTGCCGCCCCAGGACTCGATGCGCATGCCGTGGCGCGTCGCCCGGCCTTTCATCGCGAAGCTGCTGAGCGACACGTCGGGCGCGAACGGCAGCGTGAACCCCGCCGCGGTCATGTCGAACTCCACGCCGTCGCTTTTCGGCAGGAGCTGCCCCATCAGGCCCTCGGGCCCCTGCAGCTGCACCACGCGCACGCTGCCGTCGCGGGCAAGCCGTGCATCGGCCTGCAGCGGGGGCACCGGCAGCGGCCCCTGGAGCTTCAGGTCCTTGACCACGATGCGCTCGACGCTGAAGTTCGGGCCGCCGGCGCGCGTGAACAGCGTCTCGCCCAGCGCTTCCTGGCGCAGCGTCACGCCGTCGGCCTCGATGCGGTTGAATGCCTTGACCTCGCCGAGCAGGGAGCCGAGCCGGGGATAGGCGCGCACCGTGGCGATCCGCGTGGTGTCGCCGATGCGCACGTCGGCGAAGCTGATCCGCAGGCCGCTGTACAGCGACAGCCGCGCCGAGCCGATGCGCACCGGCTGGCGAAGCGCCTCGGAGGCTGCGCGCTGGTAGTCCGCGGTGGGCACGGGCATGAGGTGCAGCGCGCCCACTCCGGCCACGAGGACGAGGAACAGGAAGATCGCCACCGGCCGGCCCCGGTTGCGCCGGCGGCGCACCTTGGTCACCTTGAACGAGGCCGTGTCGTCCGCCTTGGCCTTGGCCGCCGCCTTGGCCGCGGCCTTGGCTGCCGCGCGCGCGCGCTCTTGCGCTTCCTTCTCGAGGCGCTTTTGCTCGCGCTCGCGCTCGCGCCTCGCCTTGCGCGATTCCTTCGCCACCGCGGCTTCGTCGCGGCGCACGTCGTCCATGCCGAGGTCGTCGTCGGTGACGCCGATGTCGTCGGATACCTGCGCCTCCTTGGCGGCAAGCGCTTCGCGCGCCCGGCGCGCGCGCTCCTCGGCCTCCTCGCGCTCGCGCGCGGCTTCCTCGGCGGCGCGCCGCTCCTCCTCCTCGCGCGCCCGCCTTTCTTCGTCTTCGCGTCGGCGGCGGTCTTCCGCCTCCTGGCGCGCGCGCTCCGCCTCCTCGCGCTCGCGCCCCTCGCTTTCCTCGCGCAGCTTGCGCTGGCGGTCCTCTTTGGCGCGCTTCTCGGACGCCTCGCGCGCCTTGCGGTCGTCCTCGTCGCGCTGGGAGAACGAATCGAGGTCCGCCATCAGCGCGTCCAGGCCTTCGCCGCCCGCCTTGGCCGGCGGGGGCTCCGGCTGCAGCTCGGGAAGCGGCTCGGCCTTGGGCGCCGCGGCCGCCCGCCGCTTCTCTTCCTCGGCCTGCGCGCGCTTGCGCTCCGCTTCCTCGCGCGCGCGCCGCATCTGGGCTTCCTGCTCGGCGCGCATCTTGCGCTCGGCCTCCTCGCGCGCCTTGCGCTCCGCCTCTTCACGCGCCTTGCGCTCCGCCTCTTCACGCGCCTTGCGCTCCGCCTCTTCACGCGCC
>DASUUN010000414.1:0-5036 GCA_036374055.1 Burkholderiales bacterium | reverse complement strand
GGGCTCGAGGTCCACTACGGCGGAATCCGCGCCGTGAAGGGGATCGACCTCGACGTGGCGCAGGGCGAGCTGGTCTGCCTGATCGGCGCCAACGGCGCGGGCAAGACCTCCACCCTGAAAGCCATCTGCCGCCTGATTCCTTCGACGGCGAAGAAGATCACTTATGCGCAATCGAGCCTTGCGGGCGCGCGGGTGCACGAGCTGCCGCGCAAAGGCCTGGTGCTCGTGCCCGAGGGCAGGGGCGTGTTTCCGCGCCTTACCGTGCACGAGAATCTGGCGCTGGGCGCCTATGCGCGCGGACGCGCCGATCCGGAAATGCAGTACGCCACCTTTCCGCGCCTGAAGGAGCGCCGCCACCAGATCGCCGGCACGCTCTCGGGCGGCGAGCAGCAGATGCTCGCCATCGCGCGCGCGCTCATGAGCGAGCCGAAGCTCCTGCTGCTGGACGAGCCCTCCATGGGGCTCGCGCCCATGATGGTGGCCAAGATCTTCGAGATCGTGCGCGACATCGCGGCGCGCGGGGTGACGATCCTTCTGGTCGAGCAGAACGCGCGCCTCGCGCTCGAGGCGGCCGGCCGCGGCTACGTCATGGAGTCCGGCAGCGTGACCCTGTCGGGAGAAGCGCATGTGCTGCTGCACGATGCCCGCATCCAGGAAGCCTATCTGGGCGAAACCAGGTCCGCCTGAGTGGTGAAGCTGTCGGCGTAAAACTCGTCCTCGGGCAGCTTGCACTGCCGGACAAAGTCGCGCCGCGCCGCATCCACCATTACGGGAACGCCGCACGCGTACACCTGGTGCCCCGACAGGTCGGGAAAATCCTCCATCACCGCGCGGTGCACGAAGCCGGCGCGCCCGGTCCAGCGATCCTCGGGCAGGGCGTCCGAGACCACCGGCACGTACTTGACCGGCCATTGCCTGGCGAGGGCGTCCATGTACAGGTCCTTCGGCCGGCGGCCGCCCCAGTACAGCGTCATCGGCCGCGCGATGTTGTTGCGCAGCGCATGCTCGATCACCGACTTGATCGGCGCGAAGCCGGTGCCCGAAGCCACGAATACGATCGGCTTGTGCGAGTCCTCGCGCAGGAAGAAGGTGCCGAGCGGCCCTTCGAAGCGCAGGATGTCGCGCTCCTTCATCCTGCCGAAGACATGGTCGGTGAACTGGCCGCCCGGCACGTGGCGCACGTGAAGCTGGAGCAGCTCGTCGTCATGCGGCGCGTTCGCCATGGAGAAGCTGCGCCGCGAGCCGTCCTTGAGCAGGAACTCGATGTACTGGCCGGCGAGGAACTGCAGCCGCTCGTTCGCCGGCAGCCTGAGGGACATCACCATGACGTCGTCCGCCACGCGCTCGAGCTTCTGCACCCGGCAGGGCAGCATGCGGACCGGGATATCCTTCGCCGCGCCGATGGTGCGCGCCTCCACCACGAGGTCGGTGAGCGGCCGCGCCTGGCAGAACAGCGCCTTGCCCTGCGCCTTTTCCTCGTCGGGGAGCGCCTTTTGCTGATAGACGCCGTAGTCGACGCGGCCTTCGATGATCCGGCCCTTGCAGCTGCCGCAGGCGCCGTTGCGGCAGCCGTAAGGCAGCACCAGGTCCTGGCGCAGGGCTGCGGTCAGAACCGACTCGCCTTCCTGCACCTCGAAGGCATGACCGCTGGGTTGGACGGTAACCTTATGCATAAAATGGGCGGATGAAACGCCTGCTGATCGCCGGCTTCGGCGACATCGCGCGCCGCGCGGCTCCGCGCCTCGAGCGCCGCTTCTCCATCCTGCGGCTCTCGCGCGCTTTCGGACTCGACCTGGATCGACCGGAAACGCTTGCGCTAGAGGCGGCCGATGCGGTGCTGCATTGCGCCCCTCCACCGGCCGAAGGCGAGACCGATCCTCGTACCGCCAATCTGCTCGCGGCGCTGGAAAAGCGTCGCATTCTACCGGCTCGCATCGTCTACTTCAGCACGAGCGGGGTGTACGGCGATTGCGCCGGCGGGCGCGTCGACGAGTCGCGCCCGCCGGCGCCGCGAACCCCGCGCGCCCGGCGCCGCGTCGACGCCGAGGAGCGCCTTGCACAATGGTGCAGGCCGAGAGAGATCGCCTTGATCATCCTGCGCGCGCCGGGAATCTACGCCGCAAACAGGCTGCCGCTCGCGCGCCTGCGCGCCGGCACGCCGGCGCTGCGGCCCGAAGACGACGTCTATACCAATCACATCCACGCCGAGGACCTGGCCGCGATCGCCTCGCGGGCGCTCGAGGGAGACGCGCCGGCCGGCATCTACAACGCGAGCGACGACACCGAGATGAAGATGGGCGACTGGCTGGACCTGGTGGCCGACAGGCATGGTCTGCCCAGACCGGCGAGGGTGGCCAGGAGCGAGGCGAGGAGCGGGATCCCAGAGCCGCTGCTCTCCTTCATGAGCGAATCGCGCCGCCTGGACAACCGCAAATTGAAGCAGGAGCTGGGGATCCGCCTGCAGTTCCCGACAGTTCACGAGGGCCTGGAGCATGAGCAGCCTCTTGGTATTGACCAACCTGCCTGACCGCGCCGCGGCCGAGCGCATCGCCGACGCCCTGATCGGCCAGCGGCTCGCTGCGTGCGTCAATATCCTGGCGCCGTGCCGCTCGGTCTACCGGTGGGAAGGCGAAGTGCAGCACGACGAAGAGCATCCCATGCTCATCAAGACCACCGCGGAGCGCTACCCGGCGCTGGAGCAGGCGCTGCGCGCCGCGCATCCCTATGAACTCCCGGAGATCATCGCGGTCCCAATTGAGCGCGGCCTGCCGGGCTACCTGGCGTGGGTCGCCGGCGAAACCAAGCCTTGAAAAGAATCGTCTTTTTATTCTGCTGCCTCCTGCTGGCCATGCCGGCAGCGGGCCAGTTGAGCCTCGGCGGAGCGGCCGACAACCTGCTGGAGCCGGAGAAGGCTTTCCGCTTCTCCGCGCGCACGCTGGACGCCTCGACCGTGGAAGTGAGCTTTGCCATCGCCGACGGCTACTACATGTACCGCGAACGGTTCAAGTTCGCCGCCGAGGGCAATCCGCAAGTCACGCTGGGCGGCGCCGAGCTGCCGCGCGGCCAGAAGCACCGCGACGAGTTCTTCGGCGAGACGGAAACCTACCGCAAAGCAGTGCGCATCCTGCTGCCGGTGCAGGGAGAGGGGCGCTTCGACCTGAAAGTCACGTCCCAGGGCTGCGCCGACGTGGGCGTGTGCTACGTGCCGATGGAGTCCAAGGCCACGCTGCGAGTGGCTGCCGGCATGGCCGGCCTGAGCGAAGCGCCGCGCCGGGTGGACGCCGTGCCGACGTTTTCGATCTTCGCGAGCGACGCCGACATCGCCCGCCTGTTCGAAGGCAATTTCCTGCTGGTTCTCGGCGGGTTTTTCGTTTTCGGCTTGTTGCTCACCTTCACCCCGTGCGTGCTGCCGATGATCCCGATCCTCTCCGGAATCATCGCCGGCGAAGGCAAAAGCCTGAACCGGCCGCGCGCCCTGGTCCTTTCGCTTTCCTACGTGCTGGGCATGGCGCTCACCTACGCCGTAGCCGGGGTCGCCGCGGCATTTTCCGGCTCGCTGCTCGCGGCCGCCCTGCAGAACGCCTGGGTGCTGGGTGCCTTCGCGCTGGTCTTCGTCGTGCTTGCGCTGTCCATGTTCGGGTTCTATGAGCTGCGCCTGCCGGGCTTCATTCACGACTCCGTGCACGGCGTGCACCGCCGCCTGAGCGGCGGACATGTCGCCTCGGTGGCCGCCATGGGCGTGCTGTCCGCGGTGATCGTCAGCCCCTGCGTCGCGGCGCCGCTTGCGGGCGCGCTGCTCTATATCTCGCAGACGCACGATGTCGCCCTCGGCGGCGCGGCGCTGTTCGCCATGGCGCTGGGCATGGGCGTGCCGCTCGTCGCGGTGGGCGTTTCCGAAGGCGCGCTGCTGCCGAAGGCGGGCGCCTGGATGGAGTCGGTGCGCAAGTTCTTCGGCGTGCTGCTGCTGGCGGTGGCGATCTGGGTGGTTTCGCCGGTACTGCCCGTGACGATGCAGATGCTGGCATGGGCGGCGCTGCTGATCGGCTCCGCGGTCTTCCTGCGGGCACTCGATCCGCTGCCGGCGACGGCGTCGGGCTGGTGGCGCCTGTGGAAAGGCGTCGGCGTGGCGGCGCTGGTCGTCGGGGTGGCGCTGCTGGTGGGCGCGCTTTCGGGAAGCCGTGATCCGCTGCGGCCGCTCGCCGGCTTCACGGAACGCAGCACCCCGGCAACCTCAAGCCTGCCTTGGACGCGAGTCGCGTCGCTCGCCGAGCTGCAGGGAAAGCTGAGCGCGCCCGGCAAGCCGGTGATGCTGGATTTCTACGCCGACTGGTGCGTGTCCTGCAAGGAGATGGAAGCCTTCACCTTCTCCGATCCGAAGGTTCGCGCACAGCTCGGCGGCATGCTGCTGCTGCAGGCGGACGTGACGGCGAACAACGAAGCCGACCGCGCGCTGCTCAAGCGCTTCTCGCTGTTCGGCCCGCCCGGCATCATCTTCTTCGACGCGCAGGGCCGCGAGATCCGCGGCCTTCGCGTGGTCGGCTATCAGAACGCCGATCGGTTTCTCAAGACGCTCTCTATCGCGACAGCGCCTTAGCGGCGTCGAGCGCGAAGTAGGTCAGGATGCCGTCGGCGCCGGCGCGCTTGAAGGCGAGCAGGTTCTCCAGCACGCAGGATTCGGGCAGCCAGCCTCTGTCGATCGCGCCGCGCAGCATCGAATATTCGCCCGATACCTGGTAGACGTAGGTCGGCGCCTTGAACTCGTCCTTCACCCGCCGCACGATGTCCAGGTACGGCAGCCCCGGTTTCACCATCACCATGTCGGCGCCTTCGGCGAGGTCGAGGCCGACCTCACACAGCGCCTCGTCTGAGTTGGCCGGATCCATCTGGTAGGTCTTCTTGTCGCTCCTGCCGAGGTTCTTGGCCGAACGCACCGCGTCGCGGAAAGGCCCGTAGAAGCCCGATGCGTACTTCGCCGAGTAGGCCATGATGCGCGTGTGGATGTGGCCGGCATTCTCGAGCGCGGCGCGAACGCGGCC
>DASUUN010000413.1:0-9622 GCA_036374055.1 Burkholderiales bacterium | reverse complement strand
TGAACGTTCCTTTTACCTTGAAGGATAGCTCCCTGGATGAAGCGTTCCTCAAAGGCGCCAAGGAGCGCGGCATGGTGCAGCTGAAGGGCCACCGCTCGGTCGGCGGCATGCGCGCCTCGATCTACAACGCCATGCCGCTCGAGGGCGTGCAGTGCCTGGTCGACTACATGAAGGAGTTCGAACGGAAACATGGCTAGAACCCGCCCAAGAAGCAGCAATGGCTAAGGGCCGGCAGAGGAAATGCGAGATCCTGGTCCTCAACCAGATCGCGCAGGTCGGACTCAAGCGCTTTCCCTCGGAGGCGTACGCCATAGTGAAGGAGGCCAAGGACCCGCAGGCGATCATGGTGCGCTCGGCCGACCTACACAAGTACGAGTTCGGCCCGTCGCTGCGCGCCGTGGGGCGCGCCGGCGCCGGCGTCAACAACATCCCGGTCGCTGCGCTGTCCAAGCGCGGCGTGCCGGTGTTCAACGCTCCGGGCGCCAACGCCAACGCCGTGAAGGAGCTGGTGGTCGCCGGCATCCTGATCGCGGCGCGCAATCTCGCTCCCGCTCTCGAGTTCACGAAGAGCCTGGAGGTTTCTGCGGATCTCGACAAGCGCGTCGAGGACGGCAAGAAGCAGTTCGCCGGCTCGGAGCTTCCCGGCCACACGCTCGGCGTGATCGGCCTGGGCAAGATCGGCAGCCTGGTGGCCGATGCCGCCATCCGCCTGGGCATGCACGTGCAGGGCTTCGACCCGCACATCACGGTGGAGGCGGCATGGAGCCTGCCTTCGCAGGTGAAGCGCGCGGCGTCGATCGACGAGCTCATCCGCACCAGCCACTTCGTATCGCTGCACGTGCCGCTGGCCGAGAAGACCAGGCACCTCATCAACGGCCGCAACGTGGAGCTTTTCCGGAGCGGCGCGGTGCTGCTCAACTTCTCGCGCGAGGGCATCGTCGCCGAGGACGCGGTGCTGAAGGGACTGAAGAGCCACCACCTGAAGTGGTACGTCACCGATTTTCCGACCGGCGAGCTGCTCGGGCACCCGGGCGTCATCGCCCTGCCGCATCTGGGCGCCTCGACGCGCGAGGCCGAGGACAACTGCGCCATCATGGTGGCCGACCAGCTGCGCGAGTACCTCGAGCACGGCAACCTGCAGAACGCGGTTAACTTCCCGGAGGCGTCGATGCCGCGCGAGGCGCCCTATCGCGTGGCCATCGCCAACGCCAACGTGCCCGACATGCTGGGGCGCATCTCGCACGCGCTCGGGCGGCGCAAGATCAACATCCACAACATGCTCAACAAGTCCAAGGGCGAAATGGCCTACACGCTGGTCGATGCCGACAGCCCGGTGCCGGCCGACGCGATCAAGGAGCTCGCGGAGCTGAACGGCGTGCTCGCCGTGCGCTACCTGCCCGTCGATGGCTGACGAAATCGACAAGCTGCGCCTTCAGATCGACCGTATCGACGACGAGCTGGCGGCGCTGCTGCAGCGGCGCGCCGGCCTCGCGCAGGACATCGGCAAGCTCAAGGGCGGCGCGCCCGCGTATCGCCCCGAGCGGGAAAGCGCAATCCTTCAGAGAGTCACGAGACAGGAGGGCATCCTGTCCGCGGAGCGGGTCGCGGCCGTGTTCCGCGAGATCATTTCCGCCTGCCGCGGCCTCGAGGAAGCGATCCGCGTGTCGTACCTCGGCCCGCAGGGGACGTTCAGCGAGCAGGCGGTGCGCAAGCATTTCGGCGCGGCGGTCGAGGCGCTGCCGGTGGCCTCGGTGGACGAGGCGTTCCGCCGCTGCGAGTCGGGCGACGCCCAGTTCACGGTGGTGCCCGCGGAGAACTCCACCGAGGGCGTGGTCGGCCGCACCCTCGACCTGCTGGTGACCACGCCGCTGCGCATCTGCGGGGAGATCGAGCTGCGGGTGCAGCAGAACCTCCTTTCCAGGGAAGAAGGCTTTTCCGCCATCGGGAAGGTTTACTCGCATACACAGTCCCTCGCTCAGTGCAACGGCTGGCTGGCGCAGAACCTGCCCGGCGCCGAGCGCGTGCCGGTCGCCTCGAACGCCGAGGCGGCGCAGCGCGCGGCCAGGGAGGCCGGCACGGCCGCCATCGCCGGCCTCGCCGCCGCCGAGCGCTACGGCCTGAAGGCGCTGGCGCGCTCGATCGAGGACGATGCGAGCAACACCACGCGCTTCCTGGTGCTCGGCCACCTGCAGCCCGGCCCGAGCGGCCGCGATCGCACCTCGCTCGTGATGTCGGCGCAGAACCGGCCCGGCGCCGTGCACGCGCTCCTGACGCCGCTGGCGAAGCATGGAGTCAGCATGACGCGCATCGAGTCCCGGCCGGCGCGCTCCCGCGCGGCGCTGTGGGAGTACCTGTTTTTCGTCGACCTCGAGGGGCACGAAAATGACGAGCGCGTGGCGGCGGCGCTCGCCGCGCTGCGCGGCCAGGCGCCTTTCCTCAAAATCCTCGGTTCCTATCCTGTCGCGGTGTCCTGAAGAATGCTGATCGATCTGTGTGAGCTTTCGCCCTCCTACGTGCGTTCCATCGCGCCGTACCAGCCCGGCAAGCCGATCTCGGAGCTGGCGCGCGAGATGGGCCTGGAGGAAGCGGCCATCGTCAAGCTGGCGTCAAACGAGAACCCGCTGGGCATCGGCCCGCGCACGCGCGCCGCGATCGACGCGGCGCTCGGCGACATCGCGCGCTACCCCGACGGCAACGGCTACGTGCTGAAGGTCGCCCTGTCCCGCCGCTACGGCGTCGACATGTCGTCCATCGTCCTCGGCAACGGCTCGAACGACGTGCTGGAGCTGGTGGCCGCGGCCTTTCTCGGACCGGGGCGCGCCGCGGTGATGTCCCGGCACTGCTTCGCGGTCTATCCGCTCGCGACGCAGGCGCGCGGCGCGCGCGCCATCGTCGTGCCGGCAAAGAACTACGCCCACGACCTGGAAAGCATGGCGAAGGCGGTCGACGACGAGACCTACGTCGTGTGGGCCGCCAACCCGAACAACCCGACCGGAACGCTGGCCGCCGCCGATGAGGTGGAGGCCTTCCTGCGCAAGGTGCCCGAGCGCGTGCTGGTGGTGATCGACGAGGCCTACAACGAGTACATCAAGGCCGACCTGAGGACCGATACGCTGAAGCTGCTCAAGCGCCACCCCAACCTGGTGGTGACGCGCACCTTCTCCAAGGCCTACGGCCTGGCCGGCCTGCGCGTGGGCTATGCGCTGGCGCACCCTTCGGTGGCCGACGTCATGAACCGCGTGCGCCAGCCCTTCAACGTCAACAGCATTGGCCTCGCCGCCGCGGCGGCGGCGCTCGACGACATGGAGTTCGTCGCGCGCAGCTATGCGGAGAACCTGAACGGCCTGCGCCAGCTCGAGGAGGGCGCGCGCAAGCTCGGCCTCGAGTTCATCCCTTCGTATGGGAATTTCCTGACCATTCGTGTCGGCAAAGCCACCGAAGTGTTCAAGCGCCTTCTGCGCCGGGGCGTGATCGTGCGCCCGGTGGGCGGCGGCTACGGCCTGCCCGAGCATCTGCGCGTCACCACCGGCACGGCGGCGGAGAACGAGAAGTTCCTCGGCGCGCTCGCGGCGAGCATCAGGGAATAATGCTGTTCGAGCGCGTCGCCGTGATTGGCGTCGGCCTGATCGGCGGCTCGTTCGCGCTGGCGCTGAAAGAGGCGGGCGCCTGCCGCCACGTGGTCGGGGTGGGCCGCAGCAGCGCCAACCTCGGGAGAGCACGCGAGCTCGGCATCATCGACTCCACGGCCCCCGACGCGGTCGCCGCAGCGCACAACGCAGACCTCGTGCTCCTCGCCACGCCGGTGGCTCAGTTCCTGAAGCTGTTTCGCGAGGTGGCCTCGGTGCTCGGCCCCAAGGCGGTCATCACCGACGGCGGAAGCACCAAGCGGGACGTGGTCACCGCGGCGCGCGCGGCGCTTGGCCGCAAGATCGCGCAGTTCGTGCCGGCGCACCCCGTCGCCGGTGCCGAGAAAAGCGGCGCCGAAGCGGCGAAGGCGGACCTGTTCCGCGGCCGGCGCGTGATTCTCACGCCGCTCCCCGAAAGCTCGGATTCCGCGTTAAAGAAAGTGCAAGCGGCGTGGTCGGCCTGCGGCGCTCGCATAACGCGGCTGGATCCGGAGGAGCACGATGCCGTCCTGGGCGCGGTCAGCCATCTGCCGCACGTGCTGGCGTACGCACTGGTGCATGAGCTGGCTTCGCGCGAAAACGGCGCCGAGCTGTTCGATTACGCCGCGGGCGGGTTCCGTGATTTCACGCGCATCGCGTCCAGCCATCCCGAGATGTGGCGCGACATCTGCATCGCCAACAGCGACCGCGTCCTCGAGGAGCTGAAAAGATACCGCAGGAAGCTTGATGCGATCGGCAAGCTGCTGGAGGCGGGCGACGGCGCGGCGCTCGAGAAGCTGTTCGCCGAAGCGCGCGAGGCGCGAGAAAAGTGGATGCACTCGAGCTGAAGCCGGCGCGCCGCGCCGCCGGCAGCGTGCGGCTGCCGGGCTCGAAGAGCATCTCCAACCGCGTGCTGCTGCTCGCCGCGCTCGCCGAGGGCGAGACCGAGATCGGCGGCCTGCTCGACGCCGACGACACGCGGGTGATGCGCGAGGCCCTTGCCGCTTTGGGGGTTCGTTTCAAAAACAATGTGGTTGGAGGAGTCGGGGGCGGGTTCCCGGTCAAGCGGGCCGAGCTGTTCCTCGGCAACGCCGGCACCGCCTTCCGTCCGCTGACCGCGGCCCTCGCGTTCTCCGGCGGCGAGTACCGGCTGTCCGGCGTGCCGCGCATGCACGAGCGGCCCATCGGCGACCTGGTGGATGCGCTGCGCGGCATCGGGGCGCGCATCGACTACGAGGGCAAGGAGGGCTTTCCTCCGTTGTCCATCAAGCCGGGAAAGCTCAATGCGTCGGCGGTCCGGGTGAGGGGCGACGTGTCCTCGCAGTTCCTCACCGCGCTGCTCATGGCGCTGCCTCTGTGCGGGCGACCCTCGAGGATCGAGGTGCAGGGCGAGCTGATCTCGAAGCCCTACGTCGAGATCACGCTGAACGTGATGCGCCGCTTCGGCATCGAAGTGAAGCGCACCGGGTGGCGCTACTTCGACGTTCCGGCCGCCGCCTACCGCTCCCCCGGGAAGATCTTCGTCGAGGGCGACGCCTCGTCGGCGTCCTACTTCCTCGCCGCCGGCGCCATAGGCGGCGGCCCAATCAGAGTCGAAGGCGTGGGCCGCGACAGCATCCAGGGCGACGTGCGCTTCACCGAGGTGCTGGAGCGCATGGGGGCCCGGGTTTCGCTTTTCGAGGATGCCATAGAGGTGGAAGGCGGAAAGGCCAAGCTGAAGCCCATCGACATGGACCTGAACCACATCCCCGACGCCGCGATGACCGCGGCGGTGATGGCACTGTTCGCCGAGGGCCGCAGCACGCTGCGCAACATCGCCAGCTGGCGGGTCAAGGAGACCGACCGGCTCTCGGCGATGGCCACCGAGCTGCGCAAGCTCGGCGCAGACGTCGAGGAGGGCAGCGACTTCCTGAAGATTTCGCCGCCCCAACGGCTCGTTCCTGGCCAGACCATAGAAACCTATGACGACCACCGGATCGCGATGAGCTTCTCGCTGGTCGCGCTCGGCGGCGTGCCGGTGACCATCAGCGACCCGGGCTGCGTCGCGAAGACCTTCCCCGATTACTTCGACGTCTTCCGGACCATCACAGCGGGTGGCACGCAGTGAGCGTCCCGGTCATTGCCATCGACGGGCCCTCGGCCTCCGGTAAGGGGACGATCGCGAAGCGGGTGGCCGGGGCGCTTGGCTTTCATTACCTGGAAAGCGGGTCGCTTTACCGGCTAGTGGCGCTGATCTCACTGCGCAGGGGCTTGTTGGACGAGCCGGCCCTGGCCCAGCAGGCGGAAGGCATGGACGTGCGTTTCTCGGGGGAAGAGATTCTTCTGGAAAACCAGGACGTTAACGATGAAATCCGGCGGGAGGAGGTGGGCAACCGGGCTTCCGAGGTGGCGCGCATGCCGGCGGTGCGCCAGGCGCTGCTCAAGCGCCAGCGGGCATTCCGGCAGCCGCCGGGGCTGGTGGCCGACGGGCGCGACATGGGCACCGTGGTGTTTCCGGACGCCTCGCTCAAGATTTTCTTGACAGCGAGCCCCGAGGTAAGGGCCGAACGCCGCTATAAGCAGTTGATAGAAAAAGGAATCAATGCTAATCTGCGCGCCCTTTCCCGTGATTTGCAGGAGCGGGACGCGCGCGACGCCAACCGCGCGGTCGCTCCCCTGGTTCCGGCGCCGGATTCGCAAGTGCTCGATTCGTCGGCACTTTCGGTCGATGAGGTGGTCGAGCAGATACTCGAGCGCTACGAGGAGAGGACATTGGGTGGGCGGGGCTGGGCCCCGCCTGTTTCTAAACGTGACCCGTGAGCGCAAGTTCACGGCTTGAAAAGGTTTTTTTCTTACATGGCCAGCATTTCCCCCGCTGCACCCTCGAAGTCCACCCCTGCCGCCGGCGAATCGTTTGCGGCGCTGTTCGAAGAAAGTCTCAACCGCAAGGAGATGCGCATCGGCGAGGTGATCACCGCCGAAGTGCTCAGCGTCGACGACAACTTCGTGGTGGTGAACGCGGGGCTGAAGTCCGAAAGCATCATTCCGGTCGAGGAGTTCCGCAGCGATGCCGGCCAGGTGGAGGTCAAGGTCGGCGACTTCGTCAGCGTGTCGATCGAGGCGCTGGAGGACGGTTACGGCGCCACCCGCCTGTCGCGCGACAAGGCCAAGCGCATGGCCGCCTGGCTCGAGCTGGAGAAGGCGCTCGAGACCGGCGAGAAGATCAAGGGCGTCATCACCGGCAAGGTGAAGGGCGGCCTGACCGTCATGGCGAAGAGCATCCGCGCCTTCCTCCCGGGGTCGCTCGTCGACCTGCGGCCGGTGAAGGACACCACGCCGTACGAAGGCAAGGAAATGGAGTTCAAGGTCATCAAGCTCGACCGCAAGCGCAACAACGTGGTCGTGTCGCGACGTGCCGTGCTGGAGGAGACCGCGGGCGCCGAGCGCGAGAACCTGCTCGCCACGCTGCAGGAGGGCGCCACCGTCAAGGGCATCGTCAAGAACATCACCGATTACGGCGCGTTCGTCGACCTGGGCGGCATCGACGGCCTGCTGCACATCACCGACCTCGCCTGGCGGCGCGTGAAGCATCCGTCCGAGGTGCTGAACGTCGGCGACGAAGTGACCGCCAAGGTGCTCAAGTTCGATTCCGAGAAGAACCGCGTGTCCCTCGGCCTGAAGCAGCTGGGCGAGGACCCGTGGGTCGGCATCGCGCGGCGCTATCCCCAGGGAACGCGCCTGTTCGGCAAGGTCACGAACCTCACCGACTATGGCGCGTTCGTGGAGGTGGAGTCGGGCATCGAAGGCCTGGTGCACGTGTCCGAGATGGACTGGACCAACAAGAACGTGCATCCCTCCAAGGTGGTGCAGGTCGGCGACGAGGTCGAGGTGATGATCCTCGAGATCGACGAGGAGCGCCGCCGCATCTCGCTCGGCATGAAGCAGTGCATGCCCAACCCCTGGGAGGATTTCGCCCGCGAGTACAAGAAGGGCGACAAGGTGAAGGGCCAGATCAAGTCGATCACCGACTTCGGCGTGTTCGTCGGCCTGCCCGGCGGCATCGACGGGCTGGTGCACCTGTCGGACCTCTCCTGGTCGGCGGCCGGCGAGGAGGCGGTCAAGAACTTCAAGAAGGGCGAGGAGGTCGAGGCGGTGGTGCTGTCGATCGACGTCGAGCGCGAGCGCATCTCTCTCGGCGTGAAGCAGCTCGAGGGCGACCCGTTCACCAACTTCATCGCCAGCCATGACAAGAACAGCGTGGTGAGCGGCACCGTCAGGTCGGTCGACGCCAAGGGCGCGGTGGTCGACATCGGCGGGGTCGAGGGCTACCTGCGCGCCTCGGAGTTCTCGCGCGACCGCGTCGACGACCTGCGCGCGCACCTCAAGGACGGCGACACGGTGCAGGCGATGATCATCAACGTCGACCGCAAGAACCGCTCGATCAACCTGTCGGTGAAGGCGAAGGACCTTTCCGAGGAGACCGAGGCGATGAAACAGCTGCGCACCGAGAACGCCGCGGCCAGCGCCGGCGCGACCAACCTGGGCGCGCTGCTGCGCGCGAAGCTCGACAAGGGCAACACGCCGAATCAATAACGGATCCCTTAAGGGAGGGGAAGGGTGACCAAGTCCGAACTGATCGCGCGCCTTGCCCAGCGCTACCCGCAGCTGGTGGCGAAGGACGCCGAGTACGCGGTGAAGATGATCCTCGATGCGATGACCCAGGCGCTGCTCGCCGGCAACCGCATCGAGATCCGCGGCTTCGGCAGCTTCGGCCTGAACTACCGGCCGCCGCGCACCGGCCGCAATCCGAAGTCCGGGGAAAAGGTGCAGGTGCCGGAGAAGTACGTGCCGCACTTCAAGGCCGGCAAGGAGCTGCGCGAGCGGGTCGACCAGGCCACCGAGGAAGCCGCGGCGGCGGCGCCGCAGCGCGCCTCGCAGCCCGTACGCTAAGGTAGCCGGGCAGCGGGCATGCGCATCGTCACCTGGACGATCCGCCTCGTCCTTTTCGTGCTGCTGGTGGCGTTCGGCGCGAAGAACGTCGAGCCGGTGACGCTGCGCTTCTACTTCGACCTCGCGGTCGAGGCGCCGCTGATCCTGATCATGTTCGGCGCGTTCGCGCTGGGCGTGCTGTTCGGCATCCTCGCGCTGACCGCCAAGGTGGTGCGGCAGAAAAGGGAGATTTCGGCTTTGAGAAGGCAGGCGTCGGGCAGCGAGGCGATGCCGCCGCCCGTGCCGCCGCTCTAGCGATGGAGTTCGAATACTGGTGGCTGCTCGGCTTCCCGCTGTTCTTCGGCCTGGGCTGGATCGCGGCGCGCATCGACATCAAGCAGATCGTCTCGGAGTCGCGCGCGCTGCCGCGCTCGTACTTCAAGGGGCTCAACTTCCTGCTCAACGAGCAGCCCGACAAGGCGATCGAGGCGTTCATCGAGGTGGTCAAGGTGGACCCCGAGACCATCGAGCTGCACTTCGCGCTCGGCAGCCTCTTCCGCCGGCGCGGCGAGTATGACCGCGCGATCCGCATGCACCAGAACCTGCTCGAGCGGCCGGGCCTGGCCGCCGAGCAGAAGGTGATCGCGCTCGCCGAGCTCGGCCAGGACTACCTCAAGGCGGGCATCCTCGACCGCGCCGAGGAAGTGTTCAAGAAGCGGGAGGACAGCGCGCAGGCGACCGCGGCGCGCCGCCACCTGCTCGAAATCTACGAGCAGGAGAAGGAATGGCAGAAGGCGATCGGCGTGGCGGGCAAGCTCGAAGAAGTGACCGGCCGCTCGCACCAGAAGGAAATCGCCAACTTCTACTGCGAGCTCGCGAACAACGAGATCATTCATTCGCGCCCGGATGCGGCGCGACCCTACCTCGCCGAGGCGCTCGCCCACCATCGTCTCTCGGTACGGGCAAGCCTGCTGCTCGGTGAGCTGGAGATGAACCTCGGGAACGCCGAGGCGGCCATCGAGGCGTGGAAGCGCATCGAGAGCCAGAATCCCGCCTATCTCGCGCTGGTGGCCGAAAAGCTGCTCTCGGCATTCAGCGAGCGCGGCCGG
>DASUUN010000412.1:0-8351 GCA_036374055.1 Burkholderiales bacterium | reverse complement strand
GTCAGCACGGTGCGCCGGCGCTTCGAGCTCCTGCGCGCGCGCCGGGTGCGGCTGCGCCGGCAGCTCGACGGCGAGGAGATCGACCTCGAGGCCTGCGTCGAGAGCGCGGCGGATTTCCGCGCCGGGCTGCCGCGCGCCGAGCGCCTGTACCAGACGCTGCGCCCGGCGCGGCGCGAGATGGCGCTCGCGCTGCTCATCGACGTCTCCGGCTCCACCGATTCCTGGGTGAGCGGCAACCGGCGCATCATCGACGTGGAGCGCGAGGCGCTGCTCCTGGTATGCATCGCCCTGGAGACGATGCGCGAGCGCTACACGGTGCAGGCGTTCTCCGGCGAGGGACCGGGCGCGGTCACGGTGCGCAGCATCAAGGGCTTCGACGAGCACCACGGCGAGCAGGTCTCGCGGCGCATCGCGGCGCTCGAGCCCGAGCGCTACACGCGCGTCGGCGCGGCGCTGCGCCACGTGACGGCGATGCTGATGCGCGAGCCGGCGCGCCACCGGCTGCTGCTGCTGCTCTCGGACGGCAAGCCGAACGACGTCGACCACTACGAGGGGCGCTACGGCGTCGAGGACATGCGCCAGGCGGTGCTCGAGGCACGGCTGCAGGGCATCGCGGCTTTCTGCCTCACGGTGGACCGCAGCGCCGCCGGCTACCTGCCCGGCGTTTTCGGCGTTTCGCAGTACGCGCTCCTGCCGCGCCCGGAGCTCCTGCCCACGGCACTGCTCGACTGGTTGCGGCGCCTCGCTTCGGCGACTTGATCCTCGTACAAAAGGCGTTGTAGTCGGTCCACTTCCCTTGAGGTACATCAAGATGCGCGCGCTGCGCCGGTCTAAGGTGGGCGCCGATGCGCTACCGCAACATGCTCCCGCTGCTCGCCCTCATTGCCGGATGGCTCGTGGCGCTCGCCGTCGTCGGCGCGCTGGTCGTCCAGGGCCGCACGGCCTCGCTGGAGCGCGGCATGCGCTCCACGACCGGCCTCGCCCAGGTCATGGAGCAGCACGCCATGCGCACGTTCCAGTCGGCGACGCTCGTCGCGCGGGGGCTGTCCAACGGCTGGTGGCTCGCGCGGCCCAGCCCCTACGATGCGGGCTTCCAGTCCATCCTGAGACAGCGCCTCGACGATCTGTCGCAGGCGCAAGCCCTCTTCGTGGTCGACGAGCACGGGAAGCTGGTGCAAGACACACGGACTACCCGCATGACGCAGCTCAGCTTCGCCGATCGCGAGTACTTCCGTGCCTATCGCGACGATCGCGCGCTCGAGACGGGCGTTTTCGGTCCCTACCGCGGCCGCACGCCCGGCGTGGACTGGTTCATGGCGGTGACCGCGCGCCTCGGCCCTCCCGGGCAGTTCCACGGCGTGGTCGGCGCGGCGGTGAATCCGCAGGAGTTCGAGAAGCTGTACGCGGAAACGGCGTCGCTCGACGGCGACGTGATCGCGCTGTTCCATCGCGACGGAACGCTGATCGCGCGCCATCCCGCCGGCGGCGACGAGGTCGGCCGGCGCTTCGGCCACCTGCCGCCCTTTCGCAGCGGCCTGCAGCTCGCCGGCAGCTACCGCGCGCCGGGGGCGACGCTGGCCGGGGACCGCGTCGTGAGCTATCGCGCCGTCGAAGGACTGCCGCTCCTGGTGTACGTATCGCGCAGCGAAAGCGCGGTGCTCGCCCAATGGCGTGAAACCGCCATCGGCGCGGCGGTGGCAATGGGCAGTTTGACCCTGCTTCTCGGATGGGTGCTGGTGCGCGAGGTGCGCCGCGCGCGCCGCCGCGAGCGCCAGCGCGCGATGCGGGCGCAGGCCGAGAAGATGGAGGCGCTCGGGCAGCTCACCGGCGGCATCGCGCACGACTTCAGCAACCTTCTCGGGCTGTTCGCCAACAGCCTTCACCTGCTGCTGCGCGAAGGCGCGAGCGAGGCGCAGCGCAGCCAGGCCGGGCAGATCGCGCACCGCTCGGTGGCGCGCGCCCGCGAGATGGTCGAGCGGCTTCTCGCCTTCGCGCGCCGCCGCCCGCTGGAGGTGAGGGCGGCGGACCTGAACGCGCTGGTGCGACAGGCGCACGCGCTCGTCGCCCAGGCTGCGGGCTCGCGCGTCGAAGTCACGCTCGAGCTCGCGAAGGGCCTGCCTCCGATCGTGACCGACGCCTCGCAATTCGAGATGGCGGTGGTCAACCTGGTGGTCAACGCGCGCGACGCGCTCCAGGGTTGCGGACGCGTGATCCTTCGCACGACCGCGGGCGAAGAGGGACGCGCGTGCCTCGAGGTGGAAGACAACGGGCCCGGCATGCCCGAGGAAGTGCTGCGGCGGGCGATGGAGCCGTTCTTCACCACCAAGGGCGAGGCGGGCACCGGACTGGGGCTTGCGCAGGTGTACGGCTTCATGCACCAGCACGGCGGCACCATGCACATCGAATCCGCGCCGGGCAAGGGCACGCTCGTGCATCTCTGCTTTCCGCCGGAGCGGTGCGCGCGCCGCGAGTCCCGCCCGTTATGGGCGAGAAAGCGGCAGCAAGGGGTCCACGGTCAGGGCGCCGGCGACCAAGCACCCGGCAACTGAGCGCAAGATCTGGCGGCCGATTCGGCCGGATCTGGTATAAAAAATCGTGCTCCTGATTGCACTCCTGGTGCTGCCGTTCGCCGGCAGCCTGGCCGCCATGCTGTTCCCGGCGAACGCCCGCAATGCCGAGGCGTGGCTCGCGGGGGCGGTGTCGCTCGCCGGCCTGGGGCTCGCGGCGTTCGTCTATCCCGAGATGTCCAACGGCCAGATCCTGCGCCTGGGCGTGGAGTGGCTGCCGGGGCTGGATTTCACGCTGCGCATGGACGGGTTCGCCTGGATGTTCGCCATGCTGGTCACCGGCATCGGCTTCCTGGTGGTGCTCTACGCGCGCTACTACATGTCGCCGGAAGACCCGGTGCCGCGCTTCTTCTCGTTCTTCCTCGCCTTCATGGGCTCGATGCTGGGCGTGGTGCTGGCGGGCAACCTCATCCAGCTGGTGTTCTTCTGGGAGCTGACCAGCGTGTTCTCGTTCCTGCTGATCGGCTACTGGCACCACAACGCCGCGGCGCGCGACGGCGCGCGCAACGCGCTGGTGATCACCTCGGCCGGCGGCCTGTGCCTGTTCGCCGGCGCGCTGGTGCTCGGGCGCATCGCCGGCAGCTACGACCTGGACGTGATCCTCGGCTCCGGAGAGATCATCAAGTCGCATCGGCTCTACCTGCCTGCGCTGATCCTGGTCGCCATCGGCGCGCTCACCAAGAGCGCGCAGTTCCCGTTCCACTTCTGGCTGCCGCAGGCGATGAGCGCGCCGACCCCGGTGTCGGCCTACCTGCACTCGGCGGCCATGGTGAAGCTCGGGGTGTTCCTGCTCGCGCGCCTGTGGCCGGCGATGGCCGGGACCGACGCCTGGATCTGGATCGTGGGCACCGCCGGCCTCGCCACCCTGGTGCTGGGCGCCTACATCGCGATCTTCCAGCACGACCTGAAGGGCCTGCTCGCCTACTCGACCATCAGCCACCTTGGCCTGATCACGGTGCTGCTCGGCCTGAACAGCCGCCTCGCGCTGGTGGCGGCGATCTTCCACATCATGAACCACGCCACCTTCAAGGCGTCGCTCTTCATGGCCGCCGGCATCATCGACCACGAGACCGGCACGCGCGACATCCGGCGCCTCTCGGGACTGCGCCGCTACATGCCGATCACCGCCACCCTCGCCATGGTCGCCGCGGCGGCGATGGCCGGCGTGCCGCTGCTCAACGGCTTTCTCTCCAAGGAGATGTTCTTTTCCGAGTCGCTCGAGGTGGAAGGCCCGTTGCCGCTGCTGAACCGCGCGCTGCCCTTCGTGGCGCTGGCCTGGGGCATGTTCAGCGTCGCCTACTCGCTGCGCTTCATCCACGGCGCGTTCTTCGGCCCGGACCCGGCGGGCCTGCCGCGCACGCCGCACGAGCCGCCGCGCTGGATGCGCTTCCCGATCGAGCTGCTGGTGCTCGCCTGCCTGGTGGTCGGCATCCTGCCCGCGCTCACCATCGGCCCGATCCTCGACATCGCGGTGCGCTCGATGCTGCGCGCCGACGCGCCGCTGTACAGCCTCGCGGTATGGCACGGCCTGTCCACGCCGATGCTGATGAGCCTCGCCGCGCTCGCCGGCGGCGCGCTGCTCTATTTCGTGCTGCAGAAGCACTTCGGGCGCGGCGTCGAGAGCACTCCCCTGCTGCCGCCGATCGACGGCCGGCGCATCTTCGAAGCCGTGCTGCTGACGCTCTCCTGGCGCTGGGCGCGCACGCTGGAAGCCGTGCTCGGCACGCGGCGCCTGCAGCCGCAGCTGCGCTGGGTCGTCGTGGCGGCGGTGCTCGCGGCGCTGTGGCCGGCCTACGGGGTCGGCCTCGCCCTCGGCCCGCTCGCCGGCACGCCGGTCGACCCGGCTTTCCTGCTCCTGTGGGTGACCGGCGCCGGCTGCGCGCTCGGCGCGGCGTGGCAGGCCAAGTTCCACCGCCTGGCCGCGCTGATCCTCGCCGGCGGCGCGGGCCTGGTGGTATGCATCACCTTCGTTTGGCTGTCCGCCCCGGACCTCGCGCTCACGCAGCTCCTGGTGGAGATCGTCACCACCGTGCTGCTGCTGCTCGGCCTGCGCTGGCTGCCCAAGCGCATTCCCTTCAAGCGGACCCTCGCCGGCGCGCGCGCCGCGCTGCCGCGGCGGCTGCGCGATCTCGCGATCGCCACGGCCGCCGGGTCCGGCCTCGCCGCGCTCGCCTACGCGGTGATGACGCGGCCGCTGCCCGACAGCATCTCGCGCTTCTTCCTCGAGCGCGCCTACCCGGAGGGCGGCGGCAGCAACGTGGTCAACGTCATCCTGGTCGACTTCCGCGGCTTCGACACCCTGGGCGAGATCACGGTGCTCGGCGTGGTGGCGGTGGCGGTGTACGCGCTGCTGCGCCGCTTCCGGCCGGCGCGCGAAAGCCTGGAGCCGCCGCCGCAGCAGAAGGACCAGGACGCGGCGACCGCGGCCGAGGACCTGCTCGTCCCGGCGGTGATCATGCGCCTCATGTTCCCCGCGGTCGGCGTGCTCGCGGCCTATCTGCTGCTGCGCGGCCACAACCTGCCCGGTGGCGGCTTCGTCGCCGGCATCACCCTCGCCGTGGGCGTGATCCTGCAGTACATGGCCGGCGGCACGCGCTGGGTCGAGGACCGCCTGCGCATCCGGCCGATGCGCTGGGTGGGCGCCGGCCTGCTGCTCGCCGTGCTCACCGGCGCCGGCGCGTGGCTATTCGCGCACCCGTTCCTCACCTCGCATACGCCGGTGATTGGCGGGGTGCACGTGCCCAGCGCCTTCGCCTTCGACCTGGGGGTGTTCGCCCTGGTGGTCGGGGCCACGGGCCTCATCCTCATCGCGCTCGCCCACCAGTCGGTGCGCAAGTAATGGAGCTCATCCTCGCCCTGGGCATTGGCGTGCTGGCGGGCAGCGGCGTGTGGCTTCTGCTGCGGCCGCGCACCTTCCAGGTCATCGTCGGCCTGTCGCTGCTTTCCTACGGCGTCAACCTGTTCATCTTCGTCATGGGTTGGGTGCGGGGCGGCAAGGCACCCATCACCCCGCCGGGTGCCACGGTGGATCCCCAGCTGTTCGCCGACCCGCTGCCGCAGGCGCTGGTGCTCACCGCCATCGTCATCAGCTTCGCCATGACCGCGCTGCTCCTCGTGGTGCTGCTCGCCGCGCGCGGCCTCACCGGCACCGACCACGTCGACGGCCGCGAGCCCGACGAATGAAGCAAATCAGGGACAGACCACGGTCTCCCGCCGCCCCCCTGAGAAGGGGGGAAGCGAGCGGCTTGTGCGAGCGGGGGGTTGGTTTTCGCGAAAAGAAAACCCCCCGCTCGCCTGCGGCTCACGACCCCCTTGTCAGGGGGTCAAGACAGTGAACTGGGACGACCACCTGGTCGTCGCTCCGATCGTGCTGC
Organism: Burkholderiales bacterium; assembly: GCA_036374055.1. Taxonomy (GTDB): domain Bacteria; phylum Pseudomonadota; class Gammaproteobacteria; order Burkholderiales; family SG8-39; genus SCGC-AG-212-J23. Next base: position 2,410 of record DASUUN010000412.1, on the reverse strand, counting down.
CGCTCGCGGTGGGCGCGTTCATGCTGCTGCTCGACGAGCGCCGGCACCGGCTGAAGGCCGTGCTTTCGCTTTTTTCGGTCCTCCTCCTTCTGACCAATGCCATCGCGTTGCTGCGCGCGGCGGATGCGCAGCCGGTGCGCGCCTATGCGCTGGGCGACTGGCCGGCGCCGTTCGGCATCGTGCTGGTGGCCGACCGCCTGTCGGCGCTCATGCTGCTGCTGGCCGCGGTGCTGGCGCTCGCGGCGCTCGCCTTCTCGCTCGCGCGCTGGCACCGCGGCGGGCCGCGCTTCCACGCGCTGCTGCAGTTCCTGCTCACGGGGCTGAACGGCGCCTTCCTCACCGGCGATCTGTTCAACCTGTTCGTGTTCTTCGAGCTGCTGCTGTCGGCCTCCTACGCGCTCACCCTGCACGGCTCGGGCACGGCGCGCGTGCGCGCCAGCCTGCACTACATCGCTGTCAACCTCACCGCGTCGCTGCTGTTCCTGGTCGGCGCCGCGCTGATCTACGGCATCACCGGCACGCTGAACATGGCCGACCTCGCGCAGCGCATACCGGCCGTGGCGTCCGAAGACAAAGTGCTTCTGGAGGCAGGGGCCGCCATCCTCGGCGTGGCGTTCCTCGTCAAGGCGGGCATGTGGCCGCTCGGCTTCTGGCTGCCCACCACCTACGCCGCGGCGAGCGCGCCGGCGGCGGCGCTGTTCGCGATCCTGAGCAAGGTCGGGGTCTATGCCGTGCTGCGCCTGTGGCTGCTGTTCTTCGGCGGCGGGGCCGGCGGCGAGCTGCTGCTCTACGGCGGCATGGCGACGCTCGCCTTCGGCCTGCTCGGAGTGCTCGCCTCGCAGGGCCTGGCGCGGCTCGCCGGCTTCAGCCTGCTCGTCTCCTCCGGCACGCTGCTCGCGGTCATCGGCACCGGCGACACCGCGGCGACCGGGGCCGCGCTCTACTATCTGGTGGTGTCGACCCTGGGCGTGAGCGCGCTCTACCTGCTGATCGAGCTGGTGGAGCGCGCGCGCGAGCCCGGCGCCGACATCCTGGCGGTCACGGCGGCGGCCTTCCTCGGCGCGGACGAGGAGCCCGAGCCCGAAGAGCAGGTCGGCGTGGCGATCCCGGCCACCATGGCGCTGCTCGGCCTCGCCTTCGCCTGCTGCGCGTTGCTCGTGGCCGGCCTGCCGCCGCTTCCCGGGTTCGTCGCCAAGATGGCGATGCTCGATGCGCTGCTCGCCCCGGACCCGGTGCCGGGCGCCGCCTGGGCGCTGCTCGCGCTGCTCAGCCTGTCGGGCCTCGCGGCGGTCATCGCCCTGGGGCGCGCCGGCGTTCGCATCTTCTGGGCCACGCAGCGCAGCGTGCCGCGCGTGCGCGTGATCGAGATGGCGCCGGTCGCGCTGCTGCTCGGCCTGTGCTTCGCGCTCACCGCCGCCGCCGCGCCGGCCATGCGCTACATGCAGGACACTGCGCAGGCGCTGCACGCGCCGCGCGCGTATATCGAGGAGGTGCTGGGAAAATGAGCCGCTGGCTGCCGTATCCGCTGCTGTCGCTGTTCCTGCTGGCGATGTGGCTGCTGCTCAACCGCACGCTCGCGCCCGGCCAGGTGCTGCTCGGCGCGGCGCTCGCGCTGGGCGGCGCGCTCGCGCTCGCGAAGCTGCAGACGCCCGAGGGGCGGGTGCGCCGCGTCGCCGCCATCGCCGAGCTCGCCTGGCTGGTGCTGCTCGACGTGGTGCGCTCGAACATCGCGGTGGCCCGCCTGGTGCTCTACCGGCGCGCGCGCCGGCGTGTCGCCGCCTTCGTCGAGATGCCGGTGGCGGCGCGCCATCCCGGCGCGCTTGCCGTCATGGCCTGCATCCTCACCGCGACGCCCGGCACCAGCTGGGCGCGCTTCGACAGCCGCCGCAACGTCCTCACCATCCACGTCTTCGACCTCATCGACGAGGCCGCATGGATGGAGCGCTTCCAGGAGCGCTACGAGCGCCGCCTCATGGAGATCTTCGAATGAACGCCGTCCTTATCCTCTCCCAGGTGCTGATCGCCCTCGCCATGGTCTTCACCGTCTACCGGCTGCTGCGCGGCCCGCGCGCCCAGGACCGCGTGCTCGCGCTCGACACCCTGTACGTGAACGCCCTCATCCTGATGATCATCACCGGCATCCGCACCGGCAGCGTGCTCTATTTCGAAGCGGCGCTGGTCATCGGCATGCTCGGCTTCGTCGCCACCGTGGCGCTCGCCAAGTTCCTGCTGCGCGGCGAGGTGATCGAATGATGGAGCTCGCGGTCTCGCTGCTGGTGCTGGCGGGCGCGCTGCTCGTGTTCTTCGGCTCGCTCGGCCTGCTCACCCTGAAGACCTTCTACGAGCGCGTGCACCCGCCCACCATGGGCACCACCCTCGGCACCGGCCTCGTCCTCATCGGCTCCATGGT
>DASUUN010000411.1:0-2476 GCA_036374055.1 Burkholderiales bacterium | reverse complement strand
CTTCGCCCGCAGCCTGCGTCGGCCCTCCTCCAGGTCCGGGCGCGGCTGGGTGCGCCTGAAATACACCTCGGAGACCACGGCGAGCACCGGGATCTCGTACAGGATGGTGTGCAGCCAGGGACCGCGGATGGTGATGTCGATCTCACCGGGCGCTTCGTCGAACCCGGCGCGCAGGTATTTCTCGTTGAACTGGAACAGGCCCAGGAAATCGACGAAATCCGACTTCATGAAGCGCAGCCCGCGCAGGTAGGCCAGCTCGGTCTCGCTGAAGCGCAGGCTGCACAGGTCCGCCAGCTCGCGGCGGATCTCGTCGAGGTGCGGCCGCAGGTCGACGCCGGGGGTGCGGCACTTGAAGCGGTATTCGACCTGCGCGCCCGGGAAATGATGCAGGACCACCTGCATCATCGTGAACTTGTACAGGTCGGTGTCCAGCAGCGACTGGATGATCATGCCGGGCGCATTGTAACCTTAGGCCATGTGCGGCCGTTACGCTCTCCACAGCACCCCGGAAGTGGTCGCGCTGCAGTTCGGCCTCGCGCACGTGCCCGAGTTCGCGCCGCGCTACAACATCGCGCCCGCGGCCAGCGCGCTCATCGTCAAGCCGGAGGGCGCGGCCCTCGCCCGCTGGGGACTGAAGGGCAGCATGCACAACGCGCGCGCCGAGACGCTCGCGGTCAAGCCGTCGTTTCGCCACGCCTACTTTCGCCGGCGCTGCCTCATACCGGCCAGCGGCTTCTACGAGTGGAAGCGCGAAGGCGCAGTCAGCCAGCCGTATTACGTCCATCCGGCCGCCACGCCGCTGTTCGCTTTCGCCGGCCTTTGGGAAGGCGACAGCTTTGCCGTGATCACCACGCAAGCCAACGTCGCGGTGAGCGCGATCCACGACCGCATGCCGGTGATCATCGCGCCCGAGCACTACGCCGGTTGGCTGCACGGCGAGGAAGGCCTGCTGCGCCCGGCCCCGCACGGCGCCGTGCGCTGCTACCCGGTGAGCGCCGCGGTGAACCGCGCGTCCAGTGAATCGCCGGCGCTGATCGCGCCGCTCGAGTCAGCGGTCCAGAAGAGCCTGTTCGACTAGCCCGTTCATCCGCGCGCCCAGAAGGCGCACCGGCCGCCGGCCCGCCTGCGTGCGGCAAAGCAGCTCGGTGGCCCACGAGGCGATCAGGTCGGCGTCCGCGGTCGGCCGGGACAGCGTGTGGCTGCGCGTCACCGTGGTGAAGTCGGCATAGCGCACCTTGATGGTCACCGTGCGGCCGGCAAGCTGCTTTCGCTCCAGCCATTCGGCCGTTTCGCGCGCCAGGCGCGCCAGCTCTTGGCGGATCTTCCCCAGGTCCTGGAGATCCTCGGCGTAGGTGGTTTCGCTGCTGGCCGATTTCGCGGCGCGGTGCGGCACCACCGGCCGCGGATCGTCGCCATACGACAGGCGCTGCAGCCATTCGGCGAGGCTTCCCACTGTCTCCTTCAGAAGCGCCGGATCGGCAGAGCGGATGTCGACCACCCTGGCAATGCCCACCTTGCGCAGCCGCTCTGCGGTCACCGGCCCGACGCCCCACAGCGCGTCCACGGGCAATTCGTGCAGGAACCGCTCGACCCGGTCGGGCGAGATGATGGTGAGGCCATCGGGCTTGCGCCAGCCCGACGCGATCTTGGCGAGGAACTTGTTCGGCGCCACGCCCGCCGACGCCGTGCAGGCTGTTTCCTCGCGGATGCGGCGCTTGAGCTCCTTGGCAACCCGGCTGGCGTAAGGAATACCCCAGCGGTTCTCGGTGACGTCGAGATAGGCCTCGTCGAGCGACAGCGGCTCGACCAGATCGGTGCACGAGCGCAGGATGGACATCACCTGCTCCGAGACTTTCCTGTAGAGATCGAAATGCGGCGGCACGATGAGCAGCCCCGGGCACAGGCGCACGGCGCGCGCCATGGGCATGGCCGAGCGCACGCCGTAGGCGCGCGCCTCGTAGCTCGCCGCCGCCACCACGCCGCGCCCCTCCGGGCTGCCGCCCACGGCCAGCGGGCGGCCGCGCAGCCGCGGGTCCTCGCGCTGCTCGACCGAGGCGTAGAAAGCATCCATGTCCAGGTGGACAATGCGCCGCATACTGTACATAATGCCACTAATGGATGCCCTTACAGACCGCCAGTCCGAGATCCTGAAGCTGATCCGCGAGCTGACCGAGGTGTCCGGCTTCCCGCCCACCCGGGCGGAGATCGCCGAGCGCATGGGTTTCCGCTCGGTGAACGCCGCCGAGCAGCACCTGCGGGCGCTGGAGAAGAAAGGCGCCATCGAGATCTCCTCGGGCGCATCGCGCGGCATCCGCGTGCGCGACGGCCGGCCGGCGGGCCGCGCGGGCCGCCTGCTCGAGTTGCCGGTCATCGGCCGGGTGGCCGCGGGCAGCCCGATGCTCGCCGAGGAGCACGTGCAGGGCCGCTACCAGGTGGACCCGAATCTCTTCACGCCGCGCGCCGACTATCTGTTGCG
>DASUUN010000410.1:0-15438 GCA_036374055.1 Burkholderiales bacterium | reverse complement strand
CATGCAGCCGCAGCCACGCTTCGCGGGTGCATTCGGGCGGCGAATACTTGCGCGTCCCGGCGAAGGGATATCGTTCGAAGCGGTCGAACACGTGCGCGTGGCAATCCACTGCCGCGGGGGGCAGCGCGCGCCTGGGCGCGCGCAGGCGCGTGTCCGGCGGCAGGACGTCGGCGCCGCTCACTGGACGACGATGTTGCCCTCGCGCGCCACGCGCTGCCACTTGTCGTAGTCCTCGCGCACGTGCGCCGCGAACTGGTCCTGCGTCATGTCCATCACTTCCACGCCCATGGCCTCGTAGCGGCTGCGCACCCCGGGGTCGGACATCGCCTTGCGCAGCGCCGCACCCAGCGTGGCGAGGACCGGCGCAGGCGTGCCCGACGGGGCGAACAGGCCGGTGAAGGTAATCGCCTCGGCGCCCCGGATTCCCGCCTCGGCAAAGGTCGGCACATCTGGCAGCTTGGGCGAGCGCTCGGACGAAGCGAGCGCCAGCGCCTTGATGCGCCCGTCGCGGATGTGGCCGATCGAGGAAGTGAGCTGGTCGATCATCGACTGCACCTGGCTGCCCATGAGGTCGGTAAGCGCCGGGCCGCCGCCCTTGTACGGCACGTGCAGCAGCTTGATGTTGCCCTGGCGCATGAGCAGCTCGATCGCCAGGTGGTTGGTGGAGCCGTTGCCCGCCGAAGCGATGCTCACCGCGCCGGGCTTGGAGCGGGCGAGCGCGAGAAACTCCTGCACGTTCGCCACCGGCGTGCGCGGCGCCGCGAGCAGCACCAGCGGCACCGACTGGATGGCGCCCACCGGCACGAGGTCGCGGCGCGTGTCGTACGGCAGGTTCTTCAGCACCGCGGGCCCTGAAGTGATGGTGCCGCTCGAACCCAGCAGCAGCGTGTAGCCGTCGGCGGGCGCCTTGGCCACCGCCGCGGTGCCGATGGTGCCGCCGGCGCCGCCGCGGTTCTCGACGATCACCTGCCCGCCCAGCGCCTCGGACAGCGCCGGCGCCACGGTGCGCGCGGTGATGTCGACGTTGCCGCTCGGCGGCCAGGGCACCACGATGCGCACCGGCCGGCTGGGAAAGCTTTGCGCGAGCGCGGGCAGAACGAATGCGAGCCACAGTACCGCGACGACGGCCGATCTCAGCATGGGAAGCGCTCCTTGGGCGGGACGACGCAATGATAGAGTAGGCCGATGAGCGAAGGCACGGCTATCGATGAAACACTGTCCCGGCTGCCGGTGGGCACCCTGGTGATGAACCTGGATCGCGCCGGCTTTCCCAACTGCTTCATGAAAGGCGTGGCGCCGCTCACGCCGGAGCGGCGCTTCGTCGGCCGCGCGCGCACGCTGCGCTGCCTGCCGACGCGGCCGGACATCGTTGCAGCGCAAAAGAACGCCGGCAAGCCCACGCCGCATCGCGCGGCGATGGACGGCATCTCTCCAGGGCAGGTCCTGGTCATCGAGGCGCGCGGCGAGCTCGGCGCGGCGGTGATGGGCGATCTGCTCGCGGCGCGCATCAAGGCGGCGGGCGGCACGGCCGCGGTGACCGACGGCTGCGTACGCGACGTTCCGGCGCTCGCGCAGATCGGGCTGCCGGTGTATGCCGCGGGCGCGAACGCGACGCTGTTCTCCAACCGCCATGTCGCCATGGCGATCGACGAGCCGGTGGCCTGCGGCGGGGTGCTCGTCATGCCAGGGGACGTCCTGGTCGGCGATGCCGAGGGCGTGGTGGTCATTCCGGCGCCCATGGCCGAGACGATCGCCGCCGCCGCGCTCGAGATGGAGGAGCTCGACGCGTTCCTGCTCGAGAAGATCCGGCAGGGCGCGCCGCTGGCGCGCGCCTATCCGCCGAATGCCGAAATGCTCGCCGAGTATCAGAATTATCGTTTTTCGAAACGCAAGCTGTGAGAAACTGAAACGCAGGAGGATATCCAATGGCGCAGGCGCGCGGTCTCGGCTGTCTCGTATTCAGCGTTCGCGATCTCGAGCGCTCCAGGGATTTCTACATTCGCGTGGTCGGATTCAAGCTGGTCGCCGAGGATCCGGCGCGCAAGGTGGTGCTGCTCACCAAGGGCGAGCGCGGCCAGCGCGTCGCCCTCGTCGAGCGCGCCACCGGAGCGCCGCTGGCGGCCGGCCAGCCCGGCATGATCCACATGGCGTGGGAGCTGGGCAGCTTCGAGGAGCTGCAGGCCGCCTGGCGCGAGCTGCGCGCGCGCGGCGTCGAGTTCGAGCGCACCGTGCAGCACCATGTCACCCGCAGCATCTATTTCCGGGATCCGGACAACAACTGCATGGAGCTGTTCTGCAACCGCCACGAGAACGGCTTCGAGGCGATGCGCGAGCACAACATGGGAACCGCGAAGCTCAACGTGGAGACCGGCGAAACCGAAGAGATGCACCACTTCTAAGCAGCACTTGCACCACCTCTAGGAGGAGGAAACCGAAATGAGATTCACCAAGCTACTGGCCATGCTCGTCCTGGCGAGCGCCGCCGCCACCGCCTGGGCGCAGCCCGTCAAGCTGCGCGTCAACTACAGCGTCGTGCCGCCGCATCTGGTGCCGGTGCTGTTCATGAAGAAGGACTTGATCAAGCACGAGGGCAAGAGCTACACCACCGATTTCATCTATACCGGCGGCAGCTCGCTCGTGCTGCAAGCGATGGCGGCCGACGAGATGGACCTGGGCGTGTACACCATGAACGCCTTCGCCGCGGCGGTGCAGAACGCGAAGATGCCCCTGGTGATGATCGCCGACCTGGTCAGCGACGGCCCCTGGTTCACCGCCGTCTACGGCGTGAAAGCCGACTCGCCGATCCGCTCGATCCAGGACCTCAAGGGCAAGTCGATCGCGGTCAACGCCTTCGGCGGCGGCCACGACGCGGCGGTGCGCGCCATGATGATCAAGAACGGGCTGGTGCCGATGCGCGACGTGAACATCGTCGAGGCGCGCTTCCCGGCCATGCCCGCCATGCTGCGCGAAGGCAAGGTCGCGGCCGCGACCTTCGTGGCGCCTTCCTGGTACGCCAACAAGGCCAAGGGCGACATCCGGCCGCTGTTCACGATGAAGGACGCGCTGGGCGACTCGGCGTTCCTGTTCTGGGCGGCGAAGAAGGACCTCATCGAGAAGCGCCGCGCGGTGCTGGTCGACTTCTTCGAGGACTACATCCGCGCGCAGCGCTGGTTCATGGATCCGAAGAACCGCCAGGAAGCGCTCGGCTACATCGCCAAGTTCGCCAAGCGCCAGGTGAAGGACGTCGAATACGAGCTGCAGGAGGGCACCACCTACTTCCGCGAGAAGGACCTGCGCCTGAACCACGCGACGCTGCAGCGCACCGCCGACGAGCTGGCCAAGCTGAACATGATGAAGCCGCTCCAGGTGAAGTCGTACATCGACGAGTCCATCATCATCGAGGCGGCGAAGCGCCTGAACCGATGATCGAGCCGCGCAAGCTGGCGCACATCGTGCTGAACGTGCGCGACGTCCAGAAGGCCAAGGCCTTCTACACGCGCACGCTCGGCCTGGTGGTGGCGGCCGAGAGCAAGAAGAAGGACCAGGCCTTCCTCAGCTTCGGCAAGGAGCACCATGACCTGGGGCTGTTCCAGCGCGTCAGCAACCCGGCGCGCGACCCGAGCCAGCCGGGGCTCACGCATATCGCCTGGCAGTTCGACAGCCCGGCCGACCTCGAGGCCGTGGCGGCGCGCCTGAGGGAGGACGGCATCGAGGCCGAGGCGGTGCGCAGGGGCGCGAGCCTGGAGCGGCTGTACCTGCGCGACCCCGACGGCAACCGGGTCGAGCTGTACTGCGGCGACTGGGACGCAGGGCTGCAGGCGATGGTGGAAAAGGCGCATGGCTGACGAGTCGCTGGAGAAGCTTCGCGACCTCACGCGCTTTCGCCTTTCCCGCTACCTCGCCTACGGCGTCGACTACTTCGACATCGAGCGGATCCTGGAGCGCATCAAGCGCGCCGCGGACTGGGCGCGCGAATGGGGCGCGGAGGGCGAAGCGCGCGCGCGCGATGCCGAAGAGGCGCTGGCGCGGGGCAGCAGGCTGAGCGCGGGCGAGCTCTTCATGCGCGGGGCGCTGCTGTGCCACTTCGGCGCGCTCGGCGTGCGCGGCGAGTCGCTGCCCTTCACCGACGAGGTGAACGCGCTCAAGGCTAAGCTCTATGCGCGCGCCCTGCCGCTGCTCAGCCCGCCGGGCGAGCGGGTGGACATTCCCTTCGCCGGCGCCTCCTTCCCCGGCACGCTGAGGAAGCCCGCGGGCGCGCCCCGCGCGGCAGTGGTGATGCTGATCCCCGGGGCCGGCTCCACCAAGGAGGAATTCAACGCGCTGGAAGGCGAGTTCCTGCGGCGCGGCCTCGCCACACTGTCGATCGACGGCCCGGGCCAGGGCGAGGGCGTGGCGCTCGGCGGCGTGCCACACGACTACGAGCGGCCGGTGGCCGCGGCGATCGACCACCTGGAAAAGCGCGGCGACGTGGATGCCGGGCGCGTCGGCATCTTCGGCCGCAGCCTGGGCGGCTACCTCGGTGCGCGCGCCGCCGCCTTCGAGCGTCGCGTGAGAAGCTGCGCGATCTCGGGCGGCGTGTTCGACCTCGCCGAGGTGTGGGACTTCTGCCAGCCGCACACCCATCGCAGCCTGTCCGAGTGCCTGCAGATCAAGGACCTGGCGAAGGCGCGGGAAGCGGCGGGCCGCTACACGCTGCGCGCGCTGGCGAAGGACATCGCCTGTCCGCTGCTGGTGGTGCACGGCGACCAGGACAAGACCGCGCCGGTGAGCGGCGCGCGCTGGTTCCACGAGGCGGCCGGCACGCGCGACAAGACGCTCGTGGTCTACGAGGGCGGCAACCATGTCTGCGACAACATGGTCTACCGCTACCGTCCGCTGGTCGCCGACTGGACGGCGGCGAAGCTCGCAGCCTAGACCCGGCATGACCGCGAAGATCCGGTTCGCCGGGCTCACCAAGGTGTTCGAGACCGACGCCGCCAAGCCGGTGGTGGCGCTGGACGGCATCGACCTGGAGATCCGCCAGGACGAGTTCGTCTCCATCGTCGGCCCGAGCGGCTGCGGCAAGAGCACGCTGCTCTATCTCCTCGGCGGCTTCCTCAAGGCCTCGGACGGCGAGATCCTGGTCGACGGCAAGCCGGTGCAGGGGCCCGGCCCCGACCGCGGCGTGGTGTTCCAGCATTTCGCGCTGTTTCCGTGGAAGACCGTGCTCGGCAACGTCGAGTACGGGCTGGCCGAGCGCGGCCTGCCGAAGGCCGAGCGGCGCGAGATCGCGCGCCGCTACATCGCGATGGTCAAGCTCTCGGGGTTCGAGGACACCTATCCCAACCGCCTGTCCGGGGGCATGCAGCAGCGCGTGGCGCTCGCGCGCACCCTCGCCTGCAAGCCCGAGGTGCTGCTGATGGACGAGCCCTTCGGCGCGCTCGACGCGCAGACCCGGCACGTGCTGCAGGAGGAGCTGCTGGAGATCTGGCAGCGCGAGAAGAAGACGGTGCTGTTCATCACCCACGACGTGCGCGAGGCGGTCATTCTGTCCGACCGGGTGGTGGTCATGACCGCCCGCCCGGGCCGCATCAAGGCGGTGATCAACACCCGCACCGAGGCCGTGGAAGCGCAGGTGGAGCATATCTGGAAGGTGCTGCGCGAGGAGATATCCCTGACATGAGCGCTCGCGTTGGCACCCGCCTGCGCGATCTGGCTGTCTACTACTCGCCGATCGCGCTGCTGATCGTGCTGTGGGACCTGCTGCTGCGCTCCGGCATGGTGTCGGCCGAGCTGCTGCCCTCGCCCGCCGTGGCCTTCGCGTCGTTCCGCGACCTGGCCGCCTCCGGCGAGCTGGGCCAGCACACCCGGGTGTCGTTCTATCGCGAGATCGTCGGCCTGATCGCGAGCGTGGTGATCGGCACGGCGCTCGGCATCGGCATGGCGCGCATCGAGTGGCTGCGCCTGCTGATCCGCCCGGTGGTGATGTTCCTCTACCCGATGCCCAAGTCGGCGCTGATCCCGGTGCTGCTGCTGTGGTTCGGCATCGGCGACATGTCCAAGATCGCCGCGATTTTCCTCGGCTGCCTGCTGCCGGTGGTCACCAGCGCGTTCAACGGCGCGCGCGGCGTCGAGCCGCCGCTGGTCTGGTCGGCGCGCAGCCTGGGCACCAGCCGCGCCGGAGTGCTGTGGAAGGTGATCCTGCCGGCGGCGCTGCCCGAGATCCTGAGCGGCGTGCGCATCGCGCTCGCCCTGTCGTGGCTGCTGCTGGTGAGCGCGGAGCTGCTCATCTCGCGCAACGGCCTGGGCTACCTCATCAGCTTCTACGGCGAGAACGCCGATTACGGCGCCATGTTCGCGGCGGTGATCGTGGTGGTGCTGATCGGCTTCCTGTCCGACCGCCTGTTCCTCGCCGCCTCGCGCTGGCTGCTGCGCTGGCGCGAGCTGCCCGCCGCATGAAGGCGCCGCGCAAGCGCCACCTGCCGCGCGCCTGGCATGCCGCGGCGAGCTATGTCGTGCCGGTGACGCTGCTGGTGGTGTGGGAAGCCGTGGTGCGGCTGGGCTGGATCAACCCCTTCCTGCTGCCCGCCCCCAGCGCCTTCGGCGCGCGCTGGATCGACGAGGTGGCTTCGGGCTTCATCCTGCGCGACGCGCTGCTCACCATGACGCGCGCCCTGTCGGGCTTTCTCATCGCGGCCGCCGCGGGCATCGCCATCGGCACCCTGGCCGCGCGCAACGCGCCGGCGCGCTGGTTCGTCGACCCGGTGGTCTCGGTCGGCTTTCCCATGCCCAAGATCAGCTTCATGCCGATCTTCATGCTGTGGTTCGGCCTGGGCGACCAGGCGAAGCTCGCCATGATCGTGTTCACCTGCATCTTCCCGGTGATCAGCGCCACCTACCTCGGCACGCGCTCGATCGACCGCTACCTCGTCTGGTCGGCGCAGAACCTCGGCACCAGCCGGCGCGCCCTGCTGTGGAAGGTGGTGATCCCGGCGGCGCTGCCGCAGATCCTGAGCGGCCTGCAGATCGCCTTTCCGATGGCGCTGATCGTCACCGTGGTGACCGAGATGATCACCAGCGGCGGCGGCCTGGGCAGCTACATGATCATCTCGGCGCGCGCGGCGATCTCCGAGAAGGTGTTCGCCGGCATCGCCACCATCGCCGTGCTCGGCTTCCTGCTGCTGCTCGGGTTCGACCAGCTGCGCCGCCGCCTGCTGCGCTGGCACGCGGAGACCATGGTCGCGATCTGACTAGCGGCCCTCCTCCAGGATCAGGTTGGAGGCTTTCTCCGCGATCATCACCGCCGGCGCGTGCGTGTTGCCCGACACCAGGGTCGGCATGACCGAGCAGTCCACCACCCGCAGCCCGTCCACGCCGCGCACGCGCAGCCGCTCGTCCACCACCGCCAACGGATCGCTGCCCATCTTGCACGTTCCAGACGGATGGAAGATGGTCGCGCCGTAGTTGCGCGCGAATTCGACCAGATCTTCATCGCTTCTCGCCTCAGGTCCTGGCCGGTACTCGCTGGCCACATAAGGCCGCAATGCGCGGGTTGAAGCCAGCGCCCGGGCGAGCCTGGCCCCGGCGACGGCGCAGCGCCGGTCGAGCTCGGTCGACAGGTAGTTCGCCTGGATCGACGGCGGCTGGAGCGGGTCGGTCGAGCGGATGCGCACCGCGCCGCGCGACTCCGGGCGCAGCTGGCACACCGAAAGCGTGAAGCCCGGCCAGGGATGGGGCTGCGCGCCGGCGAGCTCGGCCGACAGCGTGGCGAAATGGAACTGCACGTCGGGCGTGGCCGAATCAGGCATCACCCGCGTGAACAGGCCGCCCTGGTTGATGCCGATCGCGAGCGGCCCCCGGCGCGTGAACAGCCACTTGGCGCCGATCCGCAGCTTGCCGCGCCAGCTGCGCAGGTCGTCGTTGGTGGTGATCGGCCGGGTGCACTTGTACATCACGCGCAGCTGCAGGTGGTCCTGCAGGTTCTCGCCCACGCCCGGTAGCTCGTGCACCACCGGGATACCGAGCGGGCCGAGCAGCGCGGCCGGCCCGACGCCCGAGAGCTGCAGCAGCTGCGGGCTCTGGATGGCGCCCGCGCTCAGGATGATCTCGGACGCGAAGACGTCCTTTTCCCCGTAGCGCACGCCGACCGCGCGCTTGCCTTTGAGCAGGACCCGGGTGACGTGCGCGCCGGTCGCTACGCGCAGGTTCGGCCGGCGCTCGGCCGGACGCAGATAGGCGGTGGCGCTCGACGAGCGCCAGCCGTTGCGCGTGAAAAGCCGGTAGTAGCCTGCGCCCTCCTGGCTCGCGCCGTTGAAATCGCGCGTGCGCGGGATGCCGAGCTCGCCGGCCGCGCCGATGAACGCTTCGACCAGCTCATGCTGCTCGCCGATCTGCGACACCGACATGCGGCTGCGCGCGAAATAGGGCGCGACCTCCTTCCAGCTCCAGCCCGCGTTGCCCTGCGCCGCCCAGGCGTCGTAATCCTGCGGCTGCCCATGCACCACGATCAGGCCGTTGATCGAAGAGGAGCCGCCGAGGCCGCGGCCGCGCGGCCAGTAGATGCGCCGCCCGTTCATGTTCGGCTCGGGGTCGGTGTAGAAGCCCCAGTTGTACACCGGGTGGAACATCGTCTTGCCATAGCCGATCGGCAGGTGGATCCACGGCGAGCGGTCGCGCGGCCCGGCCTCGAGCAGCAGCACGCGATACCGGCCGTCCGCCGAAAGGCGGTCGGCGAGCACGCAGCCCGCCGAGCCGGCGCCGACGATCACATAGTCAGCGTCGAGTGTCTGCATCAGCGGGACAAAGTATCCTACGGGCCATGAGCGAAACCACGGAAAAGATCGAAATCCACCGCGGGCTGAAAGGCGTGTACTTCGACCGCTCGCAGGTGTGCTACATCGACGGGCGCGCGGGCGAGCTGCGCTACCGCGGCTACTCGATCCACGACCTCGCCGCCAGCTCGAGCTTCGAGGAAACCTGCTACCTGCTGCTGCGCGGCGAGCTCCCCGGGAAACAGGAGCTGCAAGGATTCTCCTCGGAGCTGAAGGCGGCGCGCGTCCTGCCTGCCGAGATCCACAGGCTGATCGAGATCATCCGGGCCGCGCACCCGATGGACGTGCTGCGCACCGCGGTGTCGGCGCTCGCGGCGTTCGATCCCGAGGTCGCCGACAACTCGCGCGGGGCGATTTTGCGCAAGGCCGTGCGCCTCACCTCGCAGGTGCCGATGATCGTCGCCGCGCACCAGCACCTCCGCCACGGGCGCGCCCCGGTTTCGCCGGATCCGGCGCTCGGCCACGCGGCCAATTTCCTTTACATGCTGCAGGGCAAGCCGCCGAGCGCCGACGCCGCGAAGCTCATGGACATGGACATGATCCTGCACGCCGAGCACGGCTCGAACGCCTCGTCGTTCACCGCGCGCGTGGTGGCGGGCACGGAAGCCAACCTGCACGCCGCGGTCACCGCGGCGGTCGCGGCGCTGTCGGGACCGGCGCACGGCGGCGCCGCCGAGAACGTGATGAACATGGCGCAGGAGATCGGCGAGGCGGCGCAGGCCGCCGAGTACGTGAAGCGCAAGCGCGCCAACCGCGAGCCGGTCATGGGCTTCGGCCACCGCGTGTACCGCGCCGAAGACCCGCGCGCGCGCCACATGCGCGCCGGCGTGGAGAAGCTCTCGCGCGAGATGGGGCAGCCGAAGTGGTACCAGATCCTCGAGGCGCTGGTCGAAGCGATGCAGCCCTACGCGCGCCACGGCGTGAACGTCAACGTCGACTTCTACGCCGGCGTGGTCTACTACCTGAACGGCATTCCCGCGGACCTGTTCGTGCCTATCTTCGCCGTGGGCCGCACGCCCGGCTGGGCGGTGCAGGTCCTGGAGCAGATGGACAACAACATCCTCATCCGCCCCCTCACCCTCTACAACGGCCCCGAGCCCAGGCCTTACGTGCCCATCGAGAGCCGATAAATCAGCTTTGGGCAGCGAGGAGAACAGCAGTGGCGACGATGTCGTCCACGCTGGCGCCGCGCGAGAGGTCGCTGATCGGCCTCGCAAAGCCCTGCAGGATGGGGCCGATGGCGCGGGCGCCGGCGAGGTGCTGGGTGAGCTTGTAGGCGATGTTGCCGGCATCGAGGTCCGGGAACACCAGCACGTTGGCGCGCCCGGCCACCGCGCTTTCGCCCTTCACTTTGGCTCTTGCAATGGAATCCACGAGCGCGGCATCGGCCTGCAGCTCGCCGTCGATCGCCAGCGACGGCGCGCGCCGCCTTGCGATTTCCACGGCCTGGACGACCTTGTCGACATGGGGATGGCGCGCGCTGCCCCGGGTCGAGAAGGACAGCAGCGCGACCCGCGGCTCGTCTTCCAGCAGCGCCCGGTAGCTCGCCGCGGAGGCGAGCGCGATGTCCGCGAGCTGCGCCGCATCCGGATCGGCGTTGAGCGCGCAGTCCGCGTACAGGAGCGTGCGCTCGCGCAACACCATCAGGAAGAAGCTCGAGGGCGTGCGGATGCCCTCGGCAAGGCCGATGGTCAGGAGCCCCGCCTCGATCACCCGCGCGCTCGGATGCGCGACCCCGGCGAGCATGGCGTCGGCGTCGCCGGCCTTCACCATCATGCCGGCATGGATGAGGGGCTTGCGCACCGCGCGCTCGGCGATTTTCGGGTTGCCCGGGTAAAGCGCCGCGTAGGCCGCGAGGCGGGGGCTCGCTTCGATCGCCTCGGGAAGGGTGGGCTCGGCGAGGCCCTGCTGCTTCAGCCGGCGCGCCGCCTGCCGGATGCGCTCGTCGCCGGTCTCCGGCAGCACGATGCGCCGCGGCTGCCGGCGCGCGCGCTCGAACAGCTTCTCAAGCGGATCCACGCGCCGCTTGCAGGGCGCGCCACACGCGTTGCGGGCTCGCCGGCATGTCGAAGTGTGAAACGCCGGCCTGCCGCAGGGCGTCCAGCACCGCGTTCATCAGGCAGGGCATGGAGCCCGTGACCCCTGCCTCGCCGACGCCTTTGGCCCCCAGCGGATTGGTGGCCGTGGGCACCGGGTGGTCGAGCACCGTCAGGTTGTCCACGAGCACCGCGCGCGGCATCGGATAGTCCATGAAGCTGCCGTTCAGCAGCTGGCCGCTGCCGCGCTCGTAGACGGCCTGCTCGCCGAAGATGTGGCCGGCGCCCTGGGTGATGCCGCCCTGCATCTGGCCTTCGACGATCTGGTGGTTGATGATGTTGCCGGCGTCGTCGCAGGCGACGTAGCGCACGATCTCGGCCTCCCCGGTCTCGGGCTCGATCTCGACTTCGGCGATGTGGCAGCCGTTGGGAAAGGTCGCCCCGACCTTCTTGTCCTTCATGTCGACGTCCAGCGCGCCGGGGTTTCTCCCGGCCAGCTCCACGATGGAAATGCTGCGGTCGGTTCCCTTGATCCGGTAGCGGCCTTCGACGAACTCGAGGTCCGGGACGGCGGCCTCGAGCGCGTCGGCGGCGAGCTCGTAGCCCTTCTTCACCACCTCCTGCGCCGACCACAGCAGCACGCTGCCCACCCCGAGCACCGAGCGCGAGCCGCCCGTGGGGTTGCCGACGAGGTGCATGTCGGGATCGGCGGTGCGCAGGCGAATGCTTTCCATCGGCACGCCCAGCACGCCGGAGACGATCTGCGCGTAGGTGGTGGCGTGGCCCTGACCGTGGGAATGCGAGGTGGCGCGCAGCGTCAGGCCGCCGTCGGCGTCCCACGCGAGCTGCACCTCGTCATACGGGGCGAAGCCGCCGGCGCCGCTCGCCTCGATGTAGGTGGCGATGCCGCGGCCGCGCAACCGGCCTCGCTTGCTCGATTGCGCCCTGCGCGCAGCGAAGCCCTTCCAGTCCGAGGCCTCGAGCGCCTTGTCCAGCACGCCCGGGAAATCGCCGCAGTCGTACTCGAAACCGGTGACGATCTTGTAGGGAAACTTGTCCTTCGGCACGAGGTTGCGCCGGCGCAGCTCGGCCGGATCCATGCCCAGCTCGTGCGCCGCCTGGTCCACCAGGCGCTCGATGGCGTAGGAGCTGACCGGCCGGCCGGCACCCCGGTAGGCGGCGGTCGGCACGGTGTTGGTGACCACCAGCTTGGCCTGCACGTGCACCGCCTGCACGTCGTAGACCCCGCTCGCCACGTTGACCAGGTTGACCGTGTTCACGAAGCTGCCGGTAAAGGCGAGATAGGCGCCCAGGTTGCACACGAACTCGAAGCGCATGCCCAGAATGCGGCCCGAGGCATCGAGGGCCATTTCGCTGCGGTGCACGATGTCGCGCGCCTGCTCGTCGGCCAGGAACACCTCCGAGCGCGTGCCGACCCACTTCACCGGCCGGCCGAGCTGCTTCGACGCCGCGAGCAGCGCGCAATATTCCGGATAGATGTTGAAGCGCACGCCGAAGCCGCCGCCGACTTCTTCGGCCACCACGCGGATTTTCTCCGGCGGCACGCCCAGCACCGCGGCCATCTGGCCGCGCATGGCGGTGGCGCCCTGGGTGCACGCATAGAGGTAGTAGGTCCCGGCGGCCGCATCGTAAGCCGCCATCGCGGCGCGCGGCTCCATCGGGTTTCCGACCACGCGCGAGTGGTACGCCTCGAGTCGCACGACATGCGCCGCGCGCTCAAACGCAGCGCGCGTCGCCGCTTCGTCGCCGCCCGCGAAATCCAGCACCAGGTTGCCCGGCACGCCCTCGTGCAGCTGCGGCGCGCCCGGCTTCAGCGCTTCGCGCGCATCGACCACCGCGGGAAGGTCGCCGTAGTCGACGCTCACCGCTTCTGCGGCATCCTGGGCTGCGGCCGCGCTCTCGGCCACGACCAGCGCGACGGCCTCGCCGACACAGCGCACGCGCCCCGCCGCCAGCGCGGGCCGCGGCGTGGCACGCTGCTCCTCGCCGCCGCGCCCTTTCATGGGCGCGGCCGCCGGCAGGGGCTTCAGGCCGGCTGCCGCCATGTCCGCGCCGGTCAGGACCGCGACCACGCCCGGCAGTGCGAGCGCGGCGGAAGCATCGATGCCGAGGATCTCCGCGTGCGCGCGGTCCGAGCGCACGAAGTGGCCGTAGGCCTGCCTGGGAAGCTGCCAGTCGGAGGTGTAGCGCCCCAGACCTTTGAGCATGCGCTCATCCTCGAGCCTGCCCTTGCGCCCGAATGCCTGCATCACGTTTGCGGAATCAGTTCCTGGAAAGGGCTATCAGGATACTGCAAGGGGAGTAATCGAGCAGCGACGCGCCGACCGAGCCCTTCCACCAGCGCGCGGCGAACGAGGTGTTCTGGTTGTGGCCCACCACGATCAGATCGACGCCCATGCCCTTGGCGAGGCGGCAGATTTCCTCGACGGGTTCGCCCACCGCGAGGTGGCCCGTGGCGTTGAAGCCGCGGTCGCGCAGCGTGCGGATGCCCTCGTCGAGCACTGTCTGAGTGCGCTTTTTCTCCTCTTCCAGCAGCTCCTCGGGCACGAACCCCTCGGTGAGGAACAGGCTCGGCGGCATGCTCGCCACCGCGAGCAGGTGCGTTTCGGCGCCCAGGAAGCTGGCGAGGTCCGCGCATTCCAGCAGCGCGCGCCTGCCCTCCTTGGAACCGTTGTATGCAAGAAGGATCTTCCGATACTTCATGCCTGCCTCCTCTCTTTTATTCGCGCGGGGACGTGTCCCTGCGCGCGCGGGGAGGCCGGGCCGCCGCGGGCGCGGCGAGCGTCTTGATCCACATCATGAACCTCCTCCTTCGCGGATTATAGCCACCGCTCCGCCCGCTAGAATAACGCTTTTCCTCCCCCATGCTAGACGTCTCCCGCGCCGATCTGGTCGCCGGCGTCGCCGGCTCCGGCACCATGGGCCGCGGCATCGCGCAGGTGCTCGCCCAGAGCGGCGTGCGCACGCTCGTGTTCGACGCCCAGCCGGGCGCAGCGCAAAAGGCGCGCGAGGCGATAGGCCAGTCGCTGAAGAAGCTGGTGGAGCGCGGCAAGCTCGAGGGCGGCGCGGTGGAGGCGACGCTCGGGCGCATCGAAGTGGTCGGCGCCGCGGAGGCATTCAAGCCCTGCCACGTGGTGGTGGAGGCGATCGTCGAGGACCTGCAGGCGAAGCGCGAGCTGTTCGCCCGGCTGGAAGGCATCGTCGCCGAGGACTGCATCCTCGCCTCGAACACCTCTTCGCTGTCGGTCACCGCCATGGCGGCCGCCTGCAGGCGGCCTCAGCGCGTGGCCGGCTACCACTTCTTCAACCCGGTGCCGGTGATGAAGATCGTCGAGGTGGTCGACGGCGAGCTGACCGAGCGCGCCGTCACCGACGCGCTCACGGCCCTCGCCCGGCGCTTCGGCCACTTCCCGGTGCGCTGCAAGGACACCCCCGGCTTCGTCGTCAACCACGCCGGCCGCGCGTTCGTGCCCGAGGCGCTGCGCATCCTCGGCGAGGGCGTGGCCGACTTCGCCTCGATCGACCGCATCCTGGTGGACGCCGCGGGCTTCCGGCTGGGGCCCTTCGGCCTCATGGACCTGGTGGGCCTCGACGTGTCGCACGCGGTGATGAAATCGATGTACCAGCAGTACTTCGAGGAGCCGAAGTACCGCCCCTCGTACCTCGCCGAGCCGCGCGTCGCCGCCGGCCTGCTCGGCCGCAAGACCGGCCGCGGCTGGTACACCTACGGGCAGGATGGGGCGGCCTTGCCGGTTCCCGAGGCGCAGGCGCCCAGGGTTCTGCCGCTGTCGGTCTGGGCCGTCCCGGAGCTGAGAGAGCTGGTGTCGAGGGTCAAGAGCGAAAGCAACCCGGCAAAAGCCGCCGTGTGCTTCGTGGCCCCGCTCGGCCAGGACGCGAGCTCAGCCGCGCTCGAGCACGGCCTCGATCCGGCGCGCACGGTGGCGGTCGACCCGCTGTTCGGCTTCGCCAAGCGCCGCACGCTCATGACCACGCCCGTGACGAAGCCCGAGGCGAGGGACAGCGCGCATGCGCTGCTCGCCGCCGATGGCGTGCCCGTCTCGGTGATCCACGACTCTCCCGGGTTCGTCGCGCAGCGCGTGGTAGCGCACATCGTCAACGTCGGCTGCGACATCGCGCAGATGCGCATCGCGAGCCCCGAAGACCTGGACCGCGCGGTGGTGCTGGGCCTGGGCTATCCGCGCGGCCCGCTCGCCATGGGCGACGCGGTGGGGCCCGCGAAGCTGCTTTCCATTCTTGCTGCTCTTCACGAGTCCTATCAGGACCCGCGCTACCGGCCCAGCCCCTGGCTGCGCCGCCGCGCGCAGCTCGGCGTATCCCTGCTTACTCCGGAGTGACCCAATGCTCGATGCCTATATCTATGACGGACTGCGCTCTCCCATCGGCCGCCACGCCGGCAAGCTCTCGCCGGTGCGGCCGGACGACCTGGTTGGTGACGTGATCAAGGAAGTGGTGGCGCGCAACAAGATCGACCCGGGCGAGATCTCGGACGTGATCCTGGGCTGCGTCAACCAGGCGGGCGAGGACAACCGCAACGTGGCGCGCTTCGCGGC
>DASUUN010000409.1:0-11735 GCA_036374055.1 Burkholderiales bacterium | reverse complement strand
TCGCGCGACAGCAGGTCCCATTCGCGCCAGGGCGCGATGATCTTCACGTCGGGCATCAGCGCGTAGGCGCCGAGCTCGAAGCGCACCTGGTCGTTGCCCTTGCCGGTGGCGCCGTGCGATATCGCGTCGGCCCCCGTCTGTCTGGCTATCTTTACGAGATTCTTTGCTATCAGCGGCCGGGCGATGGAGGTGCCCAGCAGGTATTCGCCCTCGTACACCGCGTTGGCGCGGAACATGGGGAACACGAAGTCGCGCACGAACTCTTCGCGCAGGTCTTCGACGAAGATGTGCTTGGGAGGGATGCCAAGGCGGACGGCCTTCCTTCTTGCAGGTTCAAGCTCCTCACCCTGGCCGATGTCGGCGGTGAAGGTCACCACCTCGCAGCCGTACTCGTCCTGCAGCCATTTGAGGATCACCGACGTGTCCAGCCCCCCGGAGTAGGCCAGCACCACCTTCTTGATCTTGGAGCTTTTCATTTTTTTCCCAGCACCAGGAATTCGAGCAGCGCCTTCTGCGTGTGCAGGCGGTTCTCGGCCTCGTCCCACACCACGCTCTGCGGGCCGTCGATCACCTCGGCGGCGACCTCCTCGCCGCGGTGCGCGGGCAGGCAATGCATGAACAGCGCTTCCTTCTTCGCCGCCTTCATCATCTCGGCGTCGACCTGCCAGTCCTGGAAGTCGCGCCGCCGCGCCTCGTTCTCGGCCTCGAAGCCCATCGAGGTCCACACGTCGGTGGTGACGAGGTCGGCGCCGCGCGCCGCGGCCATGGGATCGGCGAAGGATTCGGAATTGCGCGAGGTCCTGGAGGGCTCGATCTCGTACCCGGGCGGCGTCGAGACGTTGAGCTTGAAGTCGAAGATCTCGGCGGCCTGCAGCCAGGTGTTGCACACGTTGTTCGAATCGCCGATCCACGCCACCGTCCTGCCGCGGATCGGGCCGCGGTGCTCGATGTAGGTGTAGACGTCGGCCAGGATCTGGCAGGGATGGTACTCGTTGGTGAGGCCGTTGATCACCGGCACGCGCGAGCTGCCGGCGAAGCGCTCTATGATGTCCTGCTCGAAGGTGCGCACCATGATCACGTCGCACATGCGCGAGATGACCTGGCCCGCGTCCTCGACCGGCTCGCCGCGGCCGAGCTGCGAGTCGCGCGTGTACAGGTAGATTGCGGCGCCGCCGAGCTGGTGCATGCCGGCCTCGAACGACATGCGCGTGCGCGTCGAGGGCTTCTCGAAGATCATGGCGAGGGTGCGGTCCTCCAGCGGCCAGTAGCGCTCGTAGCGCTTGAACCGGTCCTTGATCCAGCGGGTGCGCGCGAACAGGTGCTCGTGCTCCTCGCGCGAGAAGTCCTTGAACTGCAGGAAGTGCCGCACCGCCATCTTCGTCTCAGTCCGTCGTCAAGCCGCGGCGCGCTTGTCGAGGAACGCCTTGGCGAGCGGCACGAAGCGCCGCACCACTTCAGCGCCTTCGGCCTCGCTCATCACCAGCGGGGGCATGATGCGCACCACCTTGTCGGCGGTCACGTTGAGGATCAGGCCCGCGTCCAGGCCCGCCTTGACCAGCTCGCCGCAGGGCTCCTCGAGCTCCACGCCGATCATCATCCCCATGCCGCGCACCTCGGTCACGCCCTGCGCGCCGCCGAGCGCTTCGTTCAGCTCCCGGCGGATGAGCGCGCCGACGCGCTCGGCGTTGTCCAGCAGGCCGTCGTCGCGCATGGTGTCGAGGGTGGTCACCACGGCGGTCATGGCGAGCGGATTGCCGCCGAAGGTCGAGCCGTGGTTGCCCGGCTTGAGCACGCCGCGCGCGCGCCCGCCGACCACGCAGGCGCCCACCGGCACACCCGAGCCCAGGCCCTTGGCGAGCGGCACCACGTCCGGCAGGAAGCCGGCGTGCTGGTAGACGAACCACTTGCCGGTGCGCCCCAGGCCGCACTGCACCTCGTCGGAGATGAACAGCCATTGCTGCCGGTCGCAGATTTCCATCAGGCCGCGCAGGTAGTCCAGGCGCGAGACGTTGATGCCGCCTTCGCCCTGGATCGGCTCCACCATCACCGCGCAGACGTTGCGGTTGTGCTCGGCGACCTGGCGCACCGCGTCCAGGTCGTTGAGCGGCACGCGCACGAACCCGGACACCAGCGGCTCGAACCCCGCCTGCACCTTGCGGCTGCCGGTGGCCGACAGCGTGGCGAGCGAGCGCCCGTGGAACGCTTTCTCCATCACGATGATCGCCGGCTCGGCGATGCCGCGGTCGTGGCCGTACTTGCGCGCGATCTTGATCGCCGCCTCGTTCGCCTCGAGCCCCGAGTTGCAGAAGAACACCTCGTCCAGGCCGGTGATCCCTGCTATGCGGTCGGCGGCGGCCTCCTGCTCGGGGATGCGCCACAGGTTGGAAGTGTGGATCACGCCGCTCGCGATGCGCTGCGACAGCGCCCGGGTGAACCGGGGGTGCGCGTAGCCCAGCGTGTTGACCGCGATCCCGGCCAGCGCGTCGAGGTACTTCCTGCCTGCCTCGTCCCACAGCCAGACGCCTTCGCCGCGCACGAAGGCGACCGGCTGGCGGGCGTAGGTATTCATCACGTGGGACATGCCTGCCCCTCCCGGAAAAGACAACGGCGGCACAGGCCGCCGTTTCTGCAATGCTATCGGTTCAAACCAGCCGCTTCAAGCCCTTCTCCTCCCCGGGCTTGAGCACGCGTATGCACGGCAGGTAGCCTTCATGCACGATGCCGTGCATCTCCATGCGCTTGGTGGAGTGCAGCAGGTCGGCCACGTACTCGATGATCTTGCCGGTAATCAGCTGGCCGGGCACCAGCACCGGGATGCCGGGCGGGTAGGGCACGATCTGGTCGGCGCACACGCGTCCGGCGAGCTTGTGGTTCACGCGCTCGCGCTCGTCGAACACCGGCACCAGCTCCCCGCCGCAGTAGTACGCGTCCCGCGGGAGGAACTTGAGCCTGGTGAAGGCGGGGATCTCCGGGGTCTGCACCAGGCGCCGCGGCTGGCGGCCCTGCCGGGCGATGCGCATCAGCGCGTCGTACAGCCGGGAGACTTTCGAGCGCGTGGTGCCCACGGTGAGGAGCAGGGTGAGGGTGTTGAAGGTCGATTTCTCGACCTGGATGTTGTAGCGCTCGAACAGCTCCTTCTGCAGGTCCTCCGCGGTATAGCCGCAACCCGAGATGTCGATGGTCACCTTGGTGGGGTCGAGCCGGATGCCGTCGTGGCGCACCGCGTCGGGCAGCAGGTCGTCGAGGTCCAGGACACGGAACACCTTGGTGGAATTCACCATCTCGCGCACTTCCTTCGCCAGCTCGAGCGTGCGCGACAGCAGCTTGTAGCCCTCCATCACCGCCTGCTTGCGCGCCACGTCGAGGCTCGCGATGAGCGCGTACTGCGGGCTGGTGGAGGTATGCATGTTGAAGTTCTCCCGGAACAGATGCTCGCGGAACTCCGGGTCGTTGATGTGGATCATCGAGGCCTGCGAGAAGGCCGACAGCACCTTGTGCGTGGACTGGGTGGCGTAGTCGGCACCGGCCTCGAGCGCGGTGGGGCGGAACTCCGGGTGAAAGCGCGCGAAGCCGTACCACGCCTCGTCGATGATCACCTTGATGCGGTGCTTGTGCGCGGCCTCGATGATGGGCTTGAGGTCGTAGCGCAAACCGTCGTAGGTGCACGAGGTGAGGATCAGCGCCTCGGCATCCGGGTGCTGCTCGATCGCCTTCAGCAGGGTCTTCTTCGGCACCGGGCCGTACAGGCCGTACTTGCGGTTGAGCGCGGAGTCCAGGTACACCGGGTGCGCGCCCGACAGCACCACGCCGTGGTGCACGCTCTTGTGGCAGTTGCGGTCGAGCAGCAGCTTCTCGCCCGGGGCGAGCAGCGTCTGGAAGATCACCTTGTTGGCGGTCGAGGTGCCGTTGGTGGCGAAGAACGTGCGCCTGGCGCCGAACGCCTTGGCCGCCATGGCCTGCGCCTCGCCGATCACGCCCTTGGGGTCCATCAGCGAGTCGAGCATCGGCACCGACACCGACAGGTCGGCGTCGAACACGTGCTCGCCCATGAACTCGTAGAAGTCGTTCACCCAGGGGCTGCCGCGCAGCGATTCCCCCGACGAGTGCCCCGGCGTGTGCCACTGGTCCTTCGCCATCCACACGTAGTTCTTGAGCGCATCGTAGAACGGCGTGCGCGCGCGCTCCTGGATCTGGGCGTTGAGGATGCGGTAGATGCCGCGGTAGTCGCGCTCCTCGCGGTAGAAGTAGCCGTCGACCGACTCGGCGAAGAGCGCGTCGACGACGTCGTCCTCCTTCTCCTGCGCGATGAGGATGTAGACGTCCAGCAGCGGGCGAAAGCGCGAGATGCGCTGCACCAGATCGAGCGCCGACATCTGCAGCTGCTTCTTCGAGCTTCCGCCGTTCTTCTTCGCCAGCGAGTAGAGCGTGTCGTCGACCAGCACGGCCTGCAGGTCGCCGTCGGACTCGATGGTGGCCAGCGCCTCCTTGGCGGTAGTGACGCCCGTGAAGCTGATGCCGAACGGGTTGTCGAGCGAGCGCGCCGCGGCGTTCAGGCCCTTGACGAACTCGCGCAGCACGAGGTGCTCGTCATTGATGACGAGGATGCGGCAGGAGAGTTTCGGCATGCGCCGGGCTCAGTATAATTTCGCGAGCCGCTGGCTTACCGCTTTCCGGTGCAGCGCGGGGAGATGCCGCTTAAAGGTTACTTGATGGTCTTGAGGGACTGCGCCAGGCGACTCTTGTGACGGTCGCCCGCGTTGCGGTGCAGGATGCCTTTCGCCACCACGCGGTCGATGACGCGCTGCGAGTCGCGCAGCGCCTTCTCCGCCGCCGCCCGGTCGCCGTCGGCGACCGCCTTCTTCGCGTTCTTGATCGCCGTGCGCACGGTCGTGCGCAGGCTCATGTTGTGCTCGCGGCGCTCGACCGCCTGGCGGGCGCGCTTCTGCGCCGATTTGATGTTGGCCATGTACTCGGATGTCCTGAAAGGGGCGGGAGTCTAACATGAACGGCCCTCCGGACGCATGAACCTCCTGCGGGCGCTGGCCACGGTGAGCAGCCTGACGATGGTGAGCCGGGTGCTTGGCTATGCCCGCGACTTCTTCATCGCCCGCATCTTCGGCGCCAGCCTGGCCACCGACGCGTTCTTCGTGGCTTTCAAGATCCCCAACCTGCTGCGGCGCATGTTCGCCGAGGGCGCCTTCTCGCAGGCTTTCGTGCCGATCCTGTCCGGCTACAAGCAGGCCGGCACCCCGGAGGAGACGCGCTCGCTCATCGACAGCGTCAGCACCCTGCTGTTCCTCGCCCTGGTTGCCACCGCCGCCCTGGGCATCGTGGCGGCGCCCCTCATCGTCTCCGTCACGGCGCCGGGCTTCGTCGGCGAGCCGGAAAAGTTCGCCCTCACCGTGCAGCTGCTGCGCATCACCTTTCCCTACATCGTCTTCATTTCGCTGGTGGCGCTCGCCGCCGGGGTGCTCAACACCTGGAGCCGCTTCGCCGTGCCGGCGGTCACCCCCGCGCTGCTCAATGTCTCGTTCATCGTCGGTGCGGCTTTCTTCGCGCAGTATTTCGACCCGCCGGTGCTGGTGCTCGCCTGGGCGGTGTTCGCGGGCGGCGTGCTGCAGCTCGCCTTCCAGCTGCCGTTCCTGATCCGGCTGGGGGTGGTGCCGCGCTGGCGCCTGAGCCTCTCGCACCCCGGCGTGCGGCGCGTCCTCACGCTCATGGCGCCGGCCGCCTTCGGCGTCTCGGTTAGCCAGGTCTCGCTGCTGATCAATCAGGTCTTCGCCTCGTTCCTGGTCACCGGCAGCGTCTCGTGGCTGTATTACGCGGATCGGCTGATGGAGCTGCCGGCCGGCGTGCTCGGCGTGGCGGTGGGCACGATCCTGCTGCCTAGCCTGTCGAAATACCATGCCGCGGCCAACCAGGAGGAATACGCGCGGCTGCTCGACTGGGGGCTGCGCATCACGGTGCTGCTCGCCCTGCCGAGCGCCGCGGCGCTCGCGGTGCTCGCCCTGCCGTTCATCGCCACGCTGTTCCACTACGGCCGCTTCAGCGCGCAGGACGCCGGGATGACGCAGCAGGCGCTCGTCGCCTACAGCGTCGGGCTGGTCGGCATGATCCTGGTGAAGATCCTCGCGCCCGGCTTCTACGCCCGGCAGAACGTGGTCACCCCGGTGAAGATCGGCGTACTTACGCTGCTCGCCACCCAGGCCATGAACCTGGCGTTCATCGGCCCGCTCAAGCACGCCGGGCTCGCCCTGGCGATCGGGCTGGGGGCCTGCCTGAACGCCGGCCTGCTCTACCGGATGCTGCGCAAGCACGGCATCTACGCGCCGCAGCCCGGCTGGCCGGTGTTCTTCCTCAAGGTGGCCGCCTCGGTGGCCTTCATGGCGGTGGTGCTGTTCACCACCATGGGCGAGCCGGGCTGGTGGCTGTCCGCGTCGTGGCGGCTGAAAGTGCCGGCGGTGATCGGGCTGGTGGCGCTCGGCACCGCCGCCTATGCCGCCTGCCTGCTCGCGTTCGGCTTCCGGCCGCGCGATTTCTCGCGCCGCGCCGCCCCCTGACACCGGAGACGGAATGGAAAAGCTCCCCTTCAAGCAGGTCGACGTGTTCACCGACAAGCCGTTCTTCGGCAATCCGGTCGCCGTGGTGATCGGCGCCGAGGGGCTCGACGCGCAGCAGATGCAGCGCATCGCCGGCTGGACCAACCTGTCGGAGACCACCTTCCTCCTGGAAAGCAGGGTCGCAGACTACCGCCTGCGCATCTTCACGCCGCGCCAGGAGCTGCCGTTCGCCGGGCATCCGACCATCGGCAGCGCGCACGCGGCGCTCGAATCGGGGTTCGTCGCCCGCAAAGCCGCGCTCAGGCAGGAATGCGGCGCCGGCCTCATCGACCTCGCCGTGGAGAAGACCGGCATCTTCCTGCGCGGGCCGCAGGCCAGGGTGAGCGACGTGCGCAAGACGCTGCCGTTCGCCTCGAAGCTGCTGCGCATCGACCTCGGCCCGGTCTGGGTAGTGGGCGAGGTGGCCGACGCGCGCAAGCTCGCGGCCCTGGAGCCCGACATGGCCGCGCTCGCGCTGTTCTCGCTCGACCACGAGGCCACGGGCGTCACCTTGTTCGCGCCGTCGGACGATGCCGAAAGCGCGATCCACGTGCGCTCCTTCGCGCCGGCGCACGGCATTCCGGAGGATCCGGTGTGCGGCAGCGGCAACCTGAGCGTTGCCGCTTACCTGAAGCAGACCAACCAGGTGAAGCGCTTCGGCGAGCGCTATGTTGCGCGCCAGGGCATGCAGCTCGGCCGCGACGGCCGCGTCTCGGTGCGCATCGAGGCCGACGGCATCCGCATCGGCGGTCACGCCGTCACCTGCGTCGAGGGAAAAATCACGGCCTAGGATCGGATTCGCCTATGCAGCGATAGACGTCCTTAATCCCCCGAATCGGACATCGGGAGCATGCACGTCCGAACTTTCGCCGCTTACAATTGGCTCAATCGAAGCGCACAGCGAGGAGGATGGACATGGAACACAAGAAACCCGTAGTGGACGCATACCGCCGCAGGCTGCTCGCGGCAAGCGCGGGCGGCGCGGCCGCGGGCCTCGCGGGCTTCAGCCCGGCGAGCCTCGCGCAGGCAGGCGGCAAGCCCCTGCCGCCCTTCGCGTCGTTCAAGGACGCGAGCCGCGTCATCGTGCACAGCGCGAGCGGCATCGAGACGCAGCGCAGCGCTTTCGGCACGAGCGGCATCACGGACACGGACATCCTGTTCGTGCGCAACAACGTTGCGCCGCCGAACGCCTCGGTGACGGCGAACGCGGACGCCTGGCAGGTCGAGTTCGACGGCGTCAGCAACCCGCGCGCCCTGAGCGTCGCGGAGCTCAAGCGCATGGGGATCGCGAGCGTCTCGATGGTGCTGCAGTGCTCGGGCAACGGCCGCGGGTTTTTCGATCACAAGGCGAGCGGCTCGCAGTGGAAGGTCGGCGCAGCCGGCAATACGCTCTGGAGCGGCGTGCCCATGAAAGCCGTCATCGCGCAGCTCGGCGGCGTGCGCCAGGGCATGCGCTACATGACGAGCACCGGGGGCGAGACCCTCCCGCCGGGCATCGACCCCAAGACCGTGATGGTCGAGCGCTCGGTGCCCTGGACGGCGATGGAGGAAGCCATCCTCGCCTGGGAGCTGAACGGCAAGCCCCTGCCGATCGCGCACGGCGGCCCGCTGCGGCTCATCATTCCCGGCTACTACGGCGTCAACAACGTCAAGTACGTGAAGCGCGTGGCCTTCACCCCCGAGCAGACCGACGCCAACATCCAGCGCTCGGGCTACCGCGTGCGGCCGATCGGCCAGAAGGGCGCGCCAACGCAGCCCTCGATGTGGGAGATGAACCTCAAGTCGTTCATCACGCATCCCGCGGGCGACCAGCCGATGCGCCCCGGCGTGGCGCAGATCTACGGGGTGGCCTTCTCCGGCGGCAGCCCGGTCACCGGGGTCGACGTCTCGCTCGACGGCGGCAGGACCTGGCACAAGGCGCAGTTCTTCGGTCCGGACCTGGGCCGCCATGCCTGGCGGCAGTTCGCGCTGCAGGCGCGCTTCGAGCCGGGCTCGTACGTCCTGTCGAGCCGCGCCTCGGCCGGCGCCGAGGTGCAGCCCGAGCTGCGGGTCGAGAACGAGCGCGGCTATGCGCACAACGGCTGGCGCGACCATTCAGTGAAGGTCACGGTGGCGTGAGGGCGGTCCTCGCGGCGGCGCTCGCGCTCCTGCTGGCACCGCCGTTCGCCGCGCGCGCCGACGATCTCGGCCGCCGGGTGTTCACGCAGATCGCGCAGCCTTCCTGCGCGCTGTGCCACACGCTGGAGGCGGCGGGTGCGACCGGCACCGTCGGCCCGTCGCTCGACGAGCTCAAGCCCGACAGGGAGCGCGCGCTGCACGTGCTGCGCCACGGCTCGGGCGTCATGCCGCCGTTCGCCGACAAGCTGACGCCCGAGCAGATCGAGGCGGTCGCCGCCTTCGTCGCCAGGGCGGCCGGCGGCGAAGCCGGCTCCGGCGCCAGCTCGCGCTAGCCGCCTAGCTCCAGGTCCTCGTAGATCGCGTCGAAGCCGGCGCGCGCGCAGCGCTCGTCGATCTCGCCGGATGGGGCGCCGCTCACGCCGATCGCTCCCACCAGCTCGCCGCCCGCCTGGACGGGCACGCCGCCGGGGCTGATCACCAGCGGGCGCGACGCGGCCGCGGGCGGGCCGAAGGGCGCGGTGAAGCGCTTCTCCAGCTGCGAGGTCGGCGCGACGAACGACAGCGCGGCGTAGGCCTTGCCGCGGCTCACGTCGAGCGTGAGGTCCGGAGCGAAGTCATCGCGCAGCACCGCTTGCGGGTGGCCGCCGCGGTCGACGACGGTGACCGCGATCTGCACGCCCTCCTTGCGGCAGGCGGCGATCGCGGCTTGCGCGGCCTTGAGCGCGGTGTCGAGCGACATGCGCTTGACCGGCAAGAGGACCGGTTGTGCCGCGCCTTGCTGCGCGGCCAGCGCCAGGACGAGGGCAGTAACGATATTCTTCATGCGCGCCATGATAGATCATGAGCTTATGACGGGATCGAATTAACTGGTTGGCCGCTGCCGGCTGCGGGCGCGCACAATGGCGCCTTTGGGATACACCCCTGAGTACCACCGAGGTCAAGACCACCACCTGCTACATGTGCGCCTGCCGCTGCGGCATCCGCGTGCACCTGCGCGACGGCGAGGTGCGCTACATCGAGGGCAATCCGGAGCATCCGCTCAACAAGGGCGTGATCTGCGCCAAGGGCTCGAGCGGCATCATGAAGCAGGTGTCGCCGGCACGGCTGACGCGCCCCCTGAAGAGGAAAGCGGGCAGCGAGAGAGGCGCGGGCGATTTCGAGCCGATCTCCTGGGACGAAGCCTTTGCGATCCTCGAAAAGCGATTGAAGGCAATACGCTCGAGCGACCCGAAGAAGTTCGCCCTGTTCACCGGGCGCGACCAGATGCAGGCGCTCACGGGCCTGTTCGCGCGCCAGTTCGGCACGCCGAACTACGCCGCGCACGGCGGCTTCTGCTCGGTGAACATGGCCGCCGGGATGATCTATACCATCGGCGGCTCGTTCTGGGAGTTCGGCGGGCCGGACCTGGAGCGCGCGAAGCTGTTCGTGATGCTCGGCACCGCCGAGGACCACCACTCCAACCCGCTCAAGATCGCGATCTCGGAATTCAAGCGGCGCGGCGGGCGCTTCGTGTCGATCAACCCGGTGCGCACCGGCTACTCGGCGATCGCCGACGAATGGGTGCCGATCCGGCCGGGCACCGACGGCGCGCTGCTCCTTGCGCTCACCGGCGAGATCGTCGCCCAGGGGCTGTACGACCGGCCGTTCGTCGCCCGTTACACGAACGGCGGCCAGCTCGTGATCATCGATCCGGCCTCGCCGCGCCACGGGCTGCTCGCCACCGACGAGGGCATCGACCCGGGCAATCCGCAGTACCCGCAGAACCAGCTCTGGTGGGACCGCCATTCCAACAGCGCCGTGCTCAGCCACACGCCGGACAGCGACCCGGCGCTGTTCGGGGAGTTCACGCTGCAGGACGGTACGCGGGTGCAGCCGGCGTTCCAGCTGCTTGCCGACCGCGTCGCGCCGCATACCCCCGAGTGGGCCGAGAAGATTACCGGCGTGCCGGCCGTCACCATCCGGCGCCTCGCGCACGAGATGGGCATCACCGCGCGCGACGAGAAGATCGAGCTGCCGATCGCCTGGACCGACTGCTGGGGCGGCGAGCACCAGAGCGTGACCGGCAACCCGGTGGCGTTCCACGCCATGCGCGGGCTCGCCGCGCATTCCAACGGCTTCCAGACGGTGCGCAGCCTGGCGATCCTCATGAGCCTGCTCGGCACCATCGACCGCCCGGGCGGCTTTCGCCACAAGGCGCCGTTCCCGCGCGCCATCCCGCCTTCGGCCAAGACGCCGACCGGTCCGGAGGGCGTGCAGCCCGATACGCCGCTCGCCGGCCTCGCGCTCGGCTGGCCCGGGTCGCCGGAGGACCTGTTCATCGACGCCGAGGGCAACCCGGTGCGCATCGACAAGGGCTTCTCCTGGGAGCACCCGCTGTCGGTGCACGGCCTGATGCACAACGTGATCACCAACGCCTGGCGCGGCGATCCGTATCGGCTCGACACGCTGATGATCTTCATGGCCAACATGGCGTGGAACTCGACCATGAACACGGTCGAGGTGCGGCGCATGCTGAACGATCGCGGGGCGGACGGCGAATACAAGATCCCTTTCCTGGCAGTGTGCGACGCCTTCCAGTCGGAGATGACCGCGTTCGCCGACCTGGTGCTGCCCGACACCACCTACCTCGAGCGCCACGACGTGATGTCGATCCTCGATCGGCCGATCTCGGAGTTCGACGGGCCGATGGACTCGGTGCGCATCCCGGTGGTGCCGCCGAAGGGCGAGTGCAAGCCCTTCCAGGAGGTGCTGATCGAGCTCGGCAGCCGTCTCGCGCTTCCCGCCTTTACGAACAAGGACGGTACGAAAAAGTACAAGGATTACCCCGACTTCATCGTGCGGCACGAGACCGAGCCCGGCTCGGGCATCGGCTTCCTGGCCGGCTGGCGCGGCGCCGACGGCACGAAAGCGCTGCGCGGCGAGCCCAACCCGAAGCAGTGGGAGATGTACGCGAAGAACAACTGCGTATTCCATTACCCGACGCCGCCGTCCTACCGCTACATGCGCAACTGGAACCGC
>DASUUN010000408.1:0-2197 GCA_036374055.1 Burkholderiales bacterium | reverse complement strand
GCGCGTGCCGGTCGAGACCGGCGCGCTCGACGTGCTCTACCTGCGCTACAACCCCGTGGAAGACGAGGGCGACCGGCCGTGGGAGAGCGATGCCGGCATCCTGTTCGGCCAGATGGCAGTGCTCCAGGGCGTCATCGTGCTCAGCCACCCGTTCACCCTGCCGTACGCCGTCAGCAAGATGTACCTCGAGCACTTTCCCGCATCGGTGCGGCCGCGCACCATCATCACCCGCAGCTACGACGAGGTGCGCCGCTTCTTCGACGAGCAGAAGCGCCGCATCGTGCTCAAGCCGCTGCGCGGGTACGGCGGCAAGGACGTGTTCCTGCTCGACCGCGACGACACCAACATGAAGCAGATCGTCGAGGCGATCTGCCGCTCCAGCTACCTGATCGCGCAGGAGTACCTGCCCGCCGCGAAGGACGGCGACATCCGCCTCTTCCTCTTCAACGGCAAGCCGCTCGTCGTGGACGGCAAGTACGCCGCACTGCGACGCGTCAATGCGTCCGGCGACTTCCGCAGCAACATGACCGCCGGCGGCAAGCCCGCCAAAGCCGAGATCACGCCGCGCATCCTCGAGATCGCTGAGGCCGTCCGCCCGCGCCTGCTCGCCGACGGCATCTTCGACGCCGGCATCGACATCGTCGGCGACCGGCTCGTCGAGATCAACGCGATCAGCGCAGGCGGACTGAACGCCGCCGGCAGGCTCGAGGGCGTCGACTTCGGCGCCGCCGTCGTCGAGCTGATCGAGCGCAAGGTCGCCCACCGCCGGCAGTACGGCACTCAGCTCCGCAACCGCGCCCTGGCCGTCATGGACTGAGCAGACCGGGCAGCATCGCGTCACGCGCACCTGGCGGACCGCCCCCTTTCGCCACGCACCGCCGCCCCGCAGAGTGCAGGCGCAGTCAGCCGGCCGCGGACGCTCCGCGCCGGCCAGCAAGGGGCGCGGCGAAAAAGGGGAGCTGCACCATGGTCCGCACGGCAATCCTGCTGACAATCTCCAACGTTTTCATGACCTTCGCCTGGTACGGGCACCTGCGGCACACCAGCCGCGCCCTGTGGGCCGTCGTGCTGCTGAGCTGGGCAATCGCCTTTTTCGAGTACTGCTTCCAGGTGCCCGCCAACCGGATCGGCTACCTCGAAGGCATGTCCGGCGCTCAGCTCAAGACCATGCAGGAGGTCATCACCCTCCTCGTCTTCGTCGTCTTCGCAGCGCTCTACCTGCGCGAGCCCATCCGCTGGAACACCGTTGCCGGCTTCGTCCTCATCGCCCTCGGCGCCGCCCTCGTCTACGCGCCCTGGGCACCCCCATCCGACCGCCGCGTCGTCCCGGTCGACCACACAGTGAGCAGCCCGCCGGCCCCGGCCGCCCAGCCCTGAGCGCCCCTCTCTTGACACCCTCTTGCGGACCCGCCACCTTTCTTGAGAACGATTCTCAAACTCGGCCCGCAATGACTGATTTCGTCCGCCGGATGGCAGCTTCGCTTCGCCGTGATCGTGTTCGCGCCGCCGCCCGGGTGGAGGGCGACGCGTTGACGCTGCGCGAAGTGCCGCTCCGTCAGACGGTCGAGCTGGTCAGCATCGATCTGCCTGCGGACGAGGTCGAGCCGCTGCTGGAGCGCGGAATCCTGCCAGGCTGTCGGATGTGTCCGGTCCGCCGGTCCCCCTCGGGTGATCCGATCCTGCTGGTGGACGGCCTGCTGATCGCGCTCCGGCGCGAGACGGCGGGCTGTCTGTGCGTGCGTCTGGCGGCAGAAGCCTGACGCCGGGCATGCCGGGCACCGCGCAGCGACGCTCCGCCGCAGGAGTCCCGGCCGCAGGCGTGCCACCGAATGCACTGGCGCCCGCCGAGCGCCCCCCGCTGGTCGCCCTCGTCGGACCACCGAACTCCGGAAAATCGACGCTGTTCAACCGTCTCACCGGGCTGCGCCAGAAGGTGGCGAACTACCCGGGTGTGACGGTCGAGAAGAAGCTGGGTGGGGTGCGCCTGGCTGATGGGCGCGAGCTCACACTGGTGGACCTGCCCGGTCTGCACGGCTTCTCCGCGAAGTCGCTGGATGAGCGCGTGACGCGCGACGTGCTGGAGGGGCGCCTGCCGGGCCTGCCGGCGCCGGACGCGGTCGTGCTGATCGTCGACTCGACCCGGCTGGAATCGCAGCTGATGCTCGTCGAGCCCGTGCTGGAGATGGGGCTGCCGACG
>DASUUN010000407.1:0-3260 GCA_036374055.1 Burkholderiales bacterium | reverse complement strand
CGACGCGCTCGCCCGGGGCGAGACCGACGCCGGCGCGAAGCGCATGCTCGGCACCATGATCCGCAACATCTCGGTGGCCGAGTCCACCGACAACCTGCTGTGCCAGGACACCGGCATCCCGATCTACAACGTGCGCATCGGCCGCGGCGTGGAGGTCGACGGCGTGGCGCTGAAGGAAGCCATCCGGCGCGGCTGCGAGCGGGCGACGCGCGAGCACCCGTTGCGCTCTTCGGTCGTGCACCCCGTCACTCGCAAGAACGAGCATTCGTCCTGCGGCCGGGGCGTGCCCGTGATCCACGTGGACTTCTCCGCGGACGAAGGCCTCGAGATCGAGATGATTCCGAAGGGCTCGGGCTCCGAGAACAACTCGTGGCTGAAGATGGCGGTGCCCGCCGAGGGCGTCGACGCCATCAAGACCTTCGTCGTCGACTGCGTGCTCGAAGCGGGCGGCAAGACCTGCCCGCCCACCATCGTGGGCGTGGGCGTGGGCGGCACGGCGGACCTGTGCGTGCACCTCGCCAAGCTGGCGGCGACGCGCCCGCTCGGCTCGCGCTGCGAGGATCCCGAAGGCGCGCGGCTCGAACAGGAGCTGACGCAGGCGGTCAACCTGCTGGGCGTCGGGCCGCAGGGCCTGGGCGGCGACTCCACCGCGTTCGCGGTGCACGTCGAGACCGCGGCGACCCATATCACCATGAATCCGGTGGCGGTGAACATGCAGTGCCATTCCGCGCGGCGCGCGCGGGCGACCTTCCGCGGCAAGGAGGTGGAATATGGCTTTTAGGGTCCTGCTGCTGCTGTGCCTCGCGTTTCCGCTCTGGGCCGCCGAAGTCGCGGGGGTGAAGATCGACGAGCGGACGAAAGTCGGCAATGCCGACCTGGTGCTGAGCGGCGCGGGCCTGCGCAAGCGCGTGTTCTTCCAGGTCTACGCGATCGGCCTGTACGTGCAGGACCGCAAGGCCGACCCGGTAGCGCAGCCCGGACCCAAGCGCGTGCACATCCACATGCTGCGCGACGTGGGCGCCGAGCAGTTCACCGAGGCGCTCGCCGACGGCATCAAGGCCAACCACACGGAGGCCGAGGCAAAGGCGCTCGAGCCGCGCGTGCAGCAGCTCGGGGCCATCATGGCCGGGGTCAAGGAAGCGAAGAGCGGCATGGCGATCGCGCTCGACTGGACCGGCCGGCAGACGGTGGTGGCGATCGACGGCAAGCCGGCCGGCGAGCCGATCCCGGGCGAGGACTTCTACCGCGCGCTGCTGCGCATCTGGCTGGGCGACAAGCCG
Organism: Burkholderiales bacterium; assembly: GCA_036374055.1. Taxonomy (GTDB): domain Bacteria; phylum Pseudomonadota; class Gammaproteobacteria; order Burkholderiales; family SG8-39; genus SCGC-AG-212-J23. The sequence continues at coordinate 1,980 of DASUUN010000407.1, read as the reverse complement.
GTGCAGGAAGACCTCAAGAAGGCGCTGCTCGGCGGCTGATGCACTACGATTTCACGACGCCGATCGACGAGCAGCAGGCAAGATTGCTGCGCGTCGACGACACGGTCACCCTGAGCGGCACGCTGTTCGGCATCCGCGACGCCACGCAGATCCACATGTTCGACCGCGGGCGCAAGACGCGCTTCGACCTATCGGGGCACGCGGTGATCCACACCGCGCCGAACGTGAGAAAGACGCACAAGGATTCGAAGAACCCGGCCGGCTACGCGCCCCTGTGCATCGGCACCACGACCAGCGACCGCATGGAGCGCTTCACCCGGCCGCTGCTGCAGCAGTACGGCGTGCGGCTGGTGATCGGTAAAGGGGGTCTCAGGGAAAGCTCGCTCGAGGCCTTCCGCGACCTCGGCGGCGCCTACCTCGCCATCATCGGCGGCACCGCGGCACTGGAGACGACCTGGATCGAGGCGATCGAGGACGTGGACCTTGATGACCTCAACCCGGAGTCGCTGTGGAAATTCCGTGTCAACGGCTTCGGCCCCCTGCTCGTTGCAATGGACAGCCACGGCGCGAGCCTCTATGCGAAGGTCCGGGATGCTGCGCAGCAGCGCCGCGCCGAGGCGTTGCGCCGACTGGGCGTACGGTAGAATTCCGGCACACTTTTAGGAGGAGTACATGAGGTTTCTGACGCACTTCGTTGGCATTTTCGCTGCGGCATTTGCGCTCGGCGCGCAAGCCCAGAACATCTCCATCGCCACCGGCGGCACCGGTGGGGTGTATTACCCGATGGGCGGCGGCATGGCGGCGGTGCTCTCCAAGTACGTCGACGGCATGCAGGCGACCGCGGAAGTGACCGGCGGCTCGGTCGCGAACCTGCAGCTGATCGGCACGGGCAAGCCGTACATCGCCCTCAGCATGACCGATGCGGCGCTCGATGCGTTCAAAGGCCAGGACAAGTTCAAGGGCAAGCCGGTGCCGGTGCGCACGCTCATGATCCTGTACCCGAACCGCATGCACGTGGTGACCATCGAGGGCACCGGCATCAACACGATCAAGGACCTGAAGGGCAAGCGCGTGTCCACCGGCTCCGGCGGCAGCGCGACCGAAGTGATGGCCTTCCGCGTGATCGAGGCCGCCGGCCTCAACAAGGATCGCGACATGACCCGCGAGCGCCTCGGCGTGGCCGAATCGGTGGCGGCGATCAAGGACCGCAAGATCGACGCCTTCTTCTGGGTGGGCGGCCTGCCGACCGCGGCGGTCACCGACCTCGCCAACAGCCCCGGGGTCAAGATCAAGATGATCGACCACGCGGAGCTGGTGCCGGCGATGAACAAGAAGTACGGCAACCTGTACGTCAAGGACGCGATCTCCAAGGACGTCTACAACGGCATGGCCAAGGACAACGCGCAGGCCACCGTCATGAACATCCTGGTCGCGCACCAGAAGATGGACGACAAGACCGCCTACAACATCGTCAAGGCGATCTTCGACCATCGCGACGAGCTGATCCGGGTGCACAAGGAGGCCGCCAACTTCAAGCTGGAGAACCAGAAGAAGGGCGCCTCGCCGCTGCCCTGGCATCCCGGCGCGGTCAAGTACTTCGCGGAGAAAGGCGTCAAGCTCAACTAGGGCTCGAGGCCGGGAAGCCCCGTCCAGCAGGCTGGCGGGGCTTTTTCATTTGCAGGGGGACCGATGAGCGAAGAAGTCGCGCGCCTGCATCAGCCCGCCGCCGAGGTCAGCGAAGAAGCGCTGCGGCGGGCCGAGGAGATGATCGAGCAGGAGGAGGGCGTCCACAACCGCTTCACGGGGTGGCGCGCCGCCATGGTGGGGACCATCGCGGTAGCGATGTCCGTGTTCCATCTCTACACTGCCTACGCCATCGTGCGCCCCGAGCACCTGCGCGCGACGCACGTCGCCTTCGTGCTGCTGTTGACGTTCCTCATTTACCCGGTGGCACGGCGCTTTCGCCACCGCATCATGGCC
>DASUUN010000406.1:0-8238 GCA_036374055.1 Burkholderiales bacterium | reverse complement strand
CCCGCGGTATGCGCCATGCAGTACTGGCAGCCCGCCGCGCCGCTCGCCACGTGCGCCACCAGCCGCTTGAAAGCGCGGTCGACCTCGCCTTCCGGATCCCAGATCGACGCCGTGAGCTGCGCCATGGCCTTCACGATCTTGGGCTTCCTCTGCAGGATGAGCATGCTGTTCGGCACGAAGCCGAGCGACTTGTCATAGGCAGCGAAGGCCTCCTTCAGCTCGGGCGAGTGGTCCTGCGGCAAAGGCTTGATCCGGGCCATCAGTCTTCTCCTTGGAAATCGAGGCAGCAGAGCAGCATTCGGGTAATGTCGTTGAGCGCCGCGCGGTCCGGATTGGCCTTGCCGACCAGGCGCAGGCCCTGGATTCCGGCGGTGAGGAAGCGGGCAAGCGCAGTGGTGTCGGCGCCCGCCGACAGCTCGCCGCGGGCGCGCGCCTTGTCCAGTCCTTCCCGGAACGCGCCCTCGATGCGCGCCAGGCTGGCGCGCACGCGCGCCGCGGCACCCCGGTCGAGGCGCGCCATCTCCGCGGCGCAATTGCCGATGAAGCAGCCGCGCCGCCCCGGGCCGGCGACGATGTCGTCGACCATGCCCCTCAGGAAGCGCTCGACGGCCCGGCGGACCGGCGCAACCGCGAGCGCGGCGGCGATGCGCGCGGCGGTAGCTTCCTCGTAGCGCTCGAGAGCGCGCAGGTAAAGCGCGCGCTTGTCGCCGAAGGCGGCGTAGAGGCTGGAGCGGCCCAGGCCCGTGGCCTCGCACAGCTCGTCGAGCGAAGTGTTCTCGAAGCCCTTGGCCCAGAACGCCTGCGTCGCCTGCTCGAGCGCATGGTCGGGGTCGAATCCGCGCGGCCGGGCCATGTTGTGTACTGTACAGTCCAGAAACCCGCCAGCGCAATCGGCGCCGGTGAACTAGAATGCGCGCCACCCTCCGGAAGATCCCGTGGTTCACCCCCTGCCCGTCCTCTACGTCCTCGGCCCCGTCATCATGATGTTCGGCGCCTTCATGATGCTGCCGCTCATCGTCGGCCACCTGCTGCGGGATGCAGCGACGCGCGCCTACGACCTGTCGGTCGTGCTTACGGTGGCCACGGGCGCCTTGCTGTGGGTGCTCGCGCGCCGCTCCCGCAGGGAGCTGCAGGCGCAGCACGGGTTCCTTCTCGTCGCCCTCACCTGGACCGCGCTTCCCGCGCTCGCCACGCTGCCCCTCCTGCTCGGCATTCCCGGACTGTCGTTCACCGACGCGTACTTCGAGGCCTCGTCCGCCATGACGACGACCGGCGCGACCGTGCTCACCGGCCTGGATGCGCTGCCGCCTTCGATCAACCTGTGGCGGGCTTTGCTGCAATGGATCGGGGGCATGGGGGTCGTGGTTCTCGCGGTGGCGATCCTGCCCATGCTGCGGGTCGGCGGGCGCGAGGTGTTCCGCGCCGAAACCCCCGGTCCGATGAAGGACCAGAAGCTCACCCCTCGCCTCGCGCAGACCGCAAAGGGGCTGTGGTCCGTGTACATCGCGTTGACCGCGGCCTGCATCCTCGCGTACCGGTGGGGAGGGATGAGCTGGCTCGACGCCGCGATCCACGCGTTCACGACCATGTCGCTGGGCGGCTACTCGAGCCACGACGCGAGCTTCGCGTTCTTCGACTCGCCGCTGCTCGAGGCCATCGCGGTCGCGTTCATGATCGCCGCAGGAATCAACTTCGGCACCCATTTCATGGCCTTGCACGGGCGGACGCTCAACCCGTACCGGCGCGATCCGGAAGTTTTCGCCTTCCTCGCAATCCTGCTCGTCAGTTGCGGCGGCATTGCCGCCCTGCTGTTCGGCGCCGGGTTCTACGACGATCCGGCCACCGCCGTCCGGCAGGCGACGTTCAACGTGGTGTCCATCGCCACGACCACCGGCTACGCAAGCACTGACTACGGCTTGTGGCCGCTGTTCGCCCCGCTCTGGATGCTTACCCTGTGCTGCTTCGCCAGCTGCTCGGGCTCGACCGGCGGCGGCATAAAGATGATTCGGGCGCAGATGCTTCTGCTGCACACCAGCGCCCTCGCCAAGCAGCTGCTGCACCCGAAAGCGGTCATCCCGGTAAAGCTCGGCTCGATGCAGGTGGGCACGGGAGTCATCCTGGGCATGCTCGGCTTCCTGATGGTGTTCGGCCTGACTACGCTGGTGGCCGTGCTGGTGCTGATCGCCACCGGGCTCGATCTGCTCAGCTCCTTGACCGCGGCCGTCGCCTGCATCACGAACACCGGGCCGGGCCTGGGAACGGTCGGGCCGAGCGGCAACTACGCGTCGCTCGGCGATTTCCAGAAATGGATCCTGGCGGCCATCATGCTGCTGGGGCGCCTGGAGCTGTTCACGCTGCTGGTGGTGTTCTCACCGGCGTTCTGGAAAAGGTAGGCCTTCACGCCGCCGGCCGCGCCAGCCGGCTCCCGGGCCATTGATCGTAGCGGCTGCGCGCATACTGCGGCGGATAGTCGAGCTTGAGGCCGTAGCGCTCGGCGGCGTGCCACACCCAGCGCGGGTTGTCGAGGAAGGCGCGCGCCATCGCCACCATGTCGGCCTTGCCTTCGGCGAGGATGGACTCGGCATGCGCGGGATCGGCGATCATGCCCACCGCCCTGACCTTCAAATTCGTCTGTTTCTTGACTCTTTCGGCGAAAGGCACCTGGTACCCCGGCGCCACGGCGATGCGCGCTGCACCGACGATCGAGCCGCTCGACACGCACACGTAGTCGAAGCCGATGCGCTCGAGCTCGCGCGCATAGGCCGCCGCATCGTCGGGCCCCAGGCCGCCGTCCATCCAGTCGCTGCCGCTGATGCGCGCGCCGAGCGCGCGCTCCCGCGGCCAGACCTCGCGCACCGCGCGCGCCACCTCCAGCGGGAACTTCATCCGCTCCTTGCCGTACGCGTCCTTGCGCTGGTTGGAAAGCGGCGACAGAAACTGGTGCAGCAGGTAGCCGTGCGCCGAATGCAGCTCGAGCACGTCGAAGCCGAGGCGTTTTGCTCGTGTGGCCGCAGTTTCAAAGCTTTTTACAAGAGATTCGATCTCCTGGAGCGTCAATTCCCGCGGCACATGCCAGCCGTCGCTGAAAGGAATCGGCGAAGGCGCCACCGTCTGCCACGGCGACTCCTGCGGCCCGAGCTGCTGGCGGCCTTCCCAGGGCACCTGCGAGGACCCCTTGCGGCCGGCGTGGCCGAGCTGCAGGCCGATCGGGTTTTTCGAATTTCGCCTGGCGATCTGGAGGACCCGCGACAAGGCCGCTTCGTTGTTATCGCTATACAGGCCGCTGCAGCCATGGGTGATGCGCCCTTCGCGCGTGACGTGCGTGGCCTCCACCATCAGCAGCCCCGCTCCCGAGTAGGCGAGGTGCCCCAGGTGCACGAAATGCCAGTCGTTCATCGAGCCGTCGTCCGCGCAGTACTGGCACATGGGCGAGACGACGATGCGGTTGGGCAGCGTGATGCCGCCGAGCTCGAGCGGCGAGAACAGTTTTGGGGCCATGCCCTATTCTATTAGCCGGCATCCTGCTTGCTTGCGGTCTGGCGGTATGAGAATCGAACGCCAAGCAAACGACGACCTGGACCGGCTCGCCGGGCTGATCGAGGGCATCAAGGTGGGCATGCTCACCACCATCGGCGCCGACGGCTCGATGCGCAGCCGCCCGCTGCAGACCCTGCTCATGGATGCCCAGGCGCGCCTGTGGTTCTTCGTCGAGGCCGAGTCGCCCAAGACCGAGGAGATGGAGGCGCACGACCACCAGGTGTGCCTGAGCTACGCCGACCCCGGCAAGATGAGCTACGTGTCGGTGTCGGGCACCGGCCGCCTGGTGCGCGACCGCGAGCGGATGCAGGAACTGTGGACGCCGCTCGCCAAGGCCTGGTTCCCGCGCGGCGTGGACGACCCTTCGCTCGCCCTGCTCGAGGTGCGCCTGGACAAGGCCGAGCTGTGGGACGCCCCCGGCAGCGCGACCATGCGCATGACCGGCCTGGTGAAGGCGCTCGCCACCGGCGAGCGCAGCGGGCTCGGCGACAACGTCAAGACGAGCGGTCCGCGCACCGAAACCTAGTCGGGGTCAGGAGGTCATCGGTCCGGTGACGCGCCCGTGCAGCCAGTCGACCGCTTCGCCCACGGTGTCGAACACCCATGCGTTGAGCCCGACCGCCCGCAGCGCCTGCTGCGTCTCGCGGTAGACCGCCTGGATGGCGAACGTGCTGGGCACCAGCGCCAGCTTGAAGTCCGGCGAGATGGCGGCAGCGCCCGCGATCTCGGAAAGCGCGTCGCGCAGCCGGCGATGGCCCTCCGGGTCGTTGTCGCCCGCCTCCAGCAGCGCGCTGCTCACCTGCCCGCCGATGCAGGCGCGAGCGAAGGAGCGGTACATCTCGGAGAGCTCGAGGCAATTGCTGCTGCCGAAGTCGACATGCAGGTATTGCGGGCAGTACGTGATGCGGGCCTCGGCGCGCTGGTTCATGGACCTGGCGCGCCGCCGGCGATGACCCCGGTGAGGTCCTGGGGCATTTCCTCGGCCACGATGTAGATCATGTGCTCCTGCCGGTCGTGGAGGCGATGCAGCCGGAAGGATTTCCCCAGGCCGTCGCTGCAGCGCAGCCGCACCACCACCGGGCCGGCGTGCACCGTGTCGAGGATCGCCTCGGCGGCGGCCGCACCGCTGCGCCCATCGGACCACATGAGCTGCTGGAGCGTTTTTCCATTGAGCTCCCTGCGCTCAAAGCCCAGCACGCGCTCCCAGCCCGGTGTGAGCAGCTGCAAGGTGCCGTCGAACCCCGCGTTCGCGAGCAGGACCGTCGACAGCTCGTAGCCATCCGCGAGGTTGTCATGCAGGACCAGCCTGAATTCGGCTCGCATGGGTCCCAGCCTAGGAAACGGGGCGACACCGGTCTGTTCGCAAGCGAACGCTGCGGCACATCCATGTGGACCGCCAGGAATTACGCGGATGCCGCCAGGTTCTCTTGCGCCGCTCGCCCTGCCCCAGCGACACGTCCAGCGGCTGATGGTTCCCTTCGTCCATCAGCGCCGCAACGATGTCCTGGACCCCGGGCTTCTCGAGCCGCATCAGGGGTCTAAGCGATTTGGGACGGGCCCGCGCCAGCAGCACGGCGGATTCGGCGCAGGTCCGTCCCGGCCGGATGCGCAGGACCACGACCAGATCGACGCCCGGATTCGTCACCCATGCCTTATAGACCGATTTGACGCGCCGCTCTGTGCGATCTCGTACATAGTTTGCTGCGAACGTACGTCAGCGCACATACGCCGGGAAATTTTTATTCCAAGCTTTGCCTACCGAGCCATCCGCAGGAAGGAAGAGGAGAGTGAGCAATGCCTTCGCATTCGCGATGCTGCTGATTTACCAGCACCAGGCCCGCGACCTGACCCAGCAGCAGCGCCTGCAGCGGCTCTTCCTCACTTTCCTCGCCGGCCAGCTCACGGCCGAGCAGTACGAGCGCGGCCTGCGTCTCGCGCGCGACAACCCACGAGGTACCCCTTGATGCTTCACGATTTCCTCACAGCGAACCGGGACGAGCTGTTGCGTCGCTGCCGGGCGAAGGTCGGCCTGAGGGGCTTTGCTTCTTCGGGATCGCTGGAGCCCCGGCGCGGCGTCCCGCTGTTCCTCAACCAGCTCGGCGAAGCGCTGCGCCGCCGCCAGACAAGTCCGGCGCCGCTCCATGAGAGGGAAGGCACCCGCACCGCCAGCGTGCACGGCGAGCAGATGCAGGAAGAGGGCTACACCGTGGAGCACGTCGTCCACGACTACGGCGACGTCTGCCAGGCCATCACCGAGCTCGCCCGCGAGAAGGGCGTGCAGATCACGGTGGAGGAATTCCAGATCCTCAACCGGCTGCTCGACAACGCGATCGCCGACGCGGTGTCCTCCTACGAGGTCCATCGCGACTTCCAGGGAGACCTCGATATGCATCAACGGCTGGGAACGCTGGCCGAAGAGCAGCGCCGGCACCTGGACACGGCGCTGAAGGCGCTCGAGGCGCTCAAGGCCGGCCACGTCGGCCTCAGGGGCGCCACCGGGTCCCTGCTGGAAGACAGCCTGCTGAAATTGCGCGACGTCATCGACAAGTCGCACCCGCAGCTGCGCCTGTCGACGGGAATGGCCAAGCCGCCGCAAGCCTGACCCGTGAGCGACGCCTGGCTCCGGCGCGTGCTAATGCTGGCGATCGTGCTGCTGGTCCTGCACGCGGTCGGCGCCTGGACCTACGCGGCGCTCGGGCCGACCGCCGCACTCGTGTCGGCGGTGCTGGTCGGTGCGGTCTCGATTTTCAGCGCGCGCATGGCCGGGCCCGGAAATCACGCGTGGTTCGTCGTGCCGACGGCCGTGTTCACGGCGGTGCCGCTGGCCGGAAGATTGTGGACCCTGGTCACCGCCGAACAGACCTGGTGGGCCCGCGTCGTGGAGTTCGCGCCCTTTCTCATCGGGTTTGCCGCGCCCGTGCTTCTTCTTCTGGCGGCGTACCTGGAGCTGGGCCGTCGGGCGCGCTAAGGGGTGTAGCATCGCCTGATGGCCAAGCCGCCGCCGAATCCGAAGGACAACCGGCTCCTCGCGTCCCTGCCGGAAGCCGACTACAACGGCCTGCTGCCGCACCTCGAGCGCACGCCCATGCCGCTGGGGATGGCGGTGTACGAGTCCGGCAGCGCGCAAGGCTTCGTCTACTTCCCGACCGACAGCATCGTGTCGCTGCTCTATGTCCTGGAGAGCGGCGCCTCGACCGAGATCGCGGTCACCGGCAACGAGGGCCTGGTTGGCATCTCGCTCTTCATGGGCGGCGAGACCACGCCGAGCCGCGCCGTGGTACAGAGCGCCGGCGAGGGCTACCGCGTGCGCGGCGCGGTCCTCAAGAGGCTGTTCGAGACGAGCGGCGAAGTGCAGCAGCTGCTGCTGCGCTACACGCAGGCGCTGATCACGCAGATGACGCAGACCGCGGTGTGCAACCGCCACCACGCGGTGGACCAGCAGCTTTGCCGCTGGCTGCTGCTGATGCTCGACCGGCTGGCGGGCAACGAAGTGCGCATGACGCAGGAGCTGATCGCCAACATGCTCGGGGTGCGGCGCGAGGGCGTCACCGAGGCCGCCGGCAAGCTGCAGGCGGACGGCCTCATCGAGTACAGCCGCGGCCGCATCCGCGTGCTCGACCGGCCGGGGCTCGAGGCAAGGGTGTGCGAGTGCTACGCGGTGGTAAAGCGCGAGTACCAGCGCCTGCTGCCTTACGCAAAGGCTGCCCTGGCGTAAGGCCTTTCGCTTCAGGACCTTATGTGCGCGTGCGAACAGACCTGCGGCGCCGCCGCGCGCACACTGCAGGATGTCCCGACCCGAAAATGGCGTGCTCGCCGCGCTGCCGCGCAAGGCCTACCTCGCGCTTCTTCCCGGCCTCGCCCCGGTCACCTTGGCGTTCGGCCGCGTGCTCTACGAGCCCGGGGCGACCATTCCCGACGTCTACTTTCCGGGCCGGTCGGTCGTGTCGCTGCTCACGGTGGTCGACGGCCATGAAGCGCTCGAGGTAGGGCTGGTCGGGCACGAGGGCATGGTCGGGATTCCGCTCGCGCTGGGCATCGACGTCTCGCCGGTGCGCGCCCTGGTGCAGGGCGCCGGCAGCGCGCTGCGGATGAGCGCGGGACGCTTTCGCAAGGCTTTCAGCGCCAGCCCGCCGCTGCAGCGCGGGCTGCACCGCTACGCCCACGAGCTCATGGCGCAGGTGACCCAGACCGCCGCGTGCAACCGCTTCCACCGCGTCGAAGCGCGCCTCGCGCGCTGGCTGCTGATGACGCGCGACCGCGTGCGCTCGGGGCAGTTCCACCTCACGCACGAATTCCTCGCCCACATGCTCGGGGTGCGGCGCGTGGGCGTCACCGAGGCCGCCTCCGGGCTGCAGCAGCGCAAGCTCATCGACTACAGCCGCGGCAACATCCGCATCCTCGACGACGCCGGGCTGGAAGCCGCCGCCTGCAGCTGCTACCAGCGCCCTACGGCGCAGCGACGCTGATGCTCTTGTCGGCGAATGCCTTGCGGATCGCTTTGGCGAAGGCGACGGCGCCGGGCTGGTCGCCGTGCAGGCACAGCGTGTCGGCGGCCACCGGCACGCGCTTGCCCGACAGCGAGGTGACATGGCCCTGCTCGATCATGGCGAGGGCGCGCGCCACCGCCTCGCCCGCGTCCTCGATCATGCCGCCCGGGCGGTCGCGCGGCGCGAGCGTGCCGTCGTCGGAGTAGCCGCGGTC
>DASUUN010000405.1:0-3094 GCA_036374055.1 Burkholderiales bacterium | reverse complement strand
GCTGCTGGGCATTTACCTGCGCTGGCTGCTGCGCCCGCCGCGGCACGCCGGCACGCGGGAGGTGGCCTGAGCCTGGCCTGGTACGAGGTCCTCGCGCTTCTCATCGGCATGCTGATGCTGTTCATGCTGATCGGCATGCCGGTGGTGTTCGCGTTCTTCGCCGCCAACCTGGTGGGCGCCTGGGTCTTCATGGGCGGGGAGATCGGCGTGATGCAGCTGGTGCGCAACGCCGCCGACTCGGTGCAGAGCTTCGCCCTGCTGCCGATCCCGCTGTTCATCTTCATGGGCGAGATCATGTTCCACACCGGCGTCGCCGGGCGCGCCATCGACGCCATCGACAAGCTGATCGCGCGCGTGCCCGGGCGCCTTTCCCTGGTGGCGATCGCCGGCGGCACGGTGTTCTCCTCCCTGTCGGGCTCCACCATCGCGAATACGGCGATGCTCAGCTCGACGCTGCTGCCGGAGATGTACAAGCGCGGCTATCACTCCTCGATCGCGGTCGGCCCGATCGTCGCCGTGGGCGGCCTCGCCATGCTGATCCCGCCGTCGGCGCTTGCCGTCCTCCTCGGCTCGGTGGCGCGCATCCCCATCGGCGAGCTGCTGGTGGCCTCCATCATCCCGGCGCTCATCCTGGCGACGCTGTTCTTCGGGTACATCATCATCCGTTGCTGGCGCAACCCGGAGATCGCGCCGCCCTACGAGGTGGCGCAGCTCACGTGGCGCGAGCGCACCCTGCCCTTTCTCAAGTACGTGCTGCCGCTGATGAGCCTGTTCGTGGTCGTGGTGGGCAGCATCGTGGGCGGCATCGCCACGCCGACCGAATCCGCCGCGCTCGGCGCGGCCGGGGCGCTCGCGGCCGCGGCGGCCTACCGGCGGCTCGACCGGAAGGGCTTCGTCGTCGCGCTGCGCGAGACGCTGCGCTTCACCGTGATGACGCTGTTCATCATCGCCGGCTCGATCACCTTCTCGCAGATCATGGCGTTCACCCAGGCGTCCAACGGCCTGTCCGAGCTGGTGACCGGCGCCGGGCTCTCGCCGCTCATGGTGCTGATCGGCATGCTCGCCATCCTGATGTTTCTCGGCTGCTTCATGGACCAGGTGAGCATGATGATGATCACCTCGCCTCTGTTCATGCCCGTGGCCGAGCACCTCGGCCTCGACATCGTCTGGTTCGGGGTGCTGATGCTGATGATCCTGGAAATCAGCCTCGCCACGCCGCCTTTCGGGCTGCTGCTGTTCGTCGCCAAGGGCGCCGCGCCGAACACCTCGATGCGCGAGATCATCGTGTCGGTGCTGCCGTTCATCGGCCTTGCGCTCCTGGTGGTGGCGCTGCTCATCGCCGTGCCCGACCTCACCCTGCTGCTGCCCAGGCTGATGGCACCCTAGATGAAGGTTCTCGTCGCGGGAGCGGGGCCCGCTGGGCTTTACTTCGCGTACCTCGCCAAGCGCGCCCATCCCGGGTGGGACATCCGCGTGGTGGAGCAGAATCCGCCTGACTCCACGTTCGGCTTCGGCGTGGTGTTCTCGGACCGCGCCCTGGAGTTCCTGCGCGGCGACGACCCGCAGACGTACGACCTGATTACCCCGGCGATGCAGGCGTGGAGCGACCTTACCGTCGTGCATCGCGGCACGCCCGTGGTGATCGACGGCATCGGCTTCGCCGCCATCGGGCGCCTTGCGTTTCTGCGGCTGCTGCAGAGGCAGGCGGCCAGCGTGGGAGTGCGCCCGGAGTTTCGCACAGCGGTCCGCGCCGCGGAGGCGCTCGGGGGCTATGACCTGGTGGTGGCGGCCGACGGCGCGAACTCGACCGTGAGAGGCGCGGCGGACTTCGGCACCTCGGTGACGCCGCTCACCAACAAGTTCGCCTGGTACGGAACCACCAAGCCCTTCCGCACCCTGACCCAGACCTTCACGCGCAACGAGCACGGCAGCTTCAACGCCCACCATTACCGGCATGCGCCCGGCATGAGCACCTTCGTGTTCGAGTGCGACGCCGCCACCTGGCAGCGGGCCGGGTTTGCTTCCATGGGAGAATCCGACACGCTCGCCTACTGCGAGCGCGTGTTTGCCGAAACGCTGGAAGGCCATCGCCTGGTGTCCAACAACTCGATCTGGCGCAATTTTCCCAATGTGCGCAATCGCCGCTGGTCGGTCGGCAACATCGCGCTGCTCGGGGACGCGCTGCGCACCGCGCACTTCTCCATCGGCTCGGGCACGAGGCTCGCGATGGAGGACGCGATCGCGCTGGCCAAGGCGCTGCGCGAGCATTCCGGTGCGGAGGAAAGTCTCGCCGCGTTCGAGGCGGCGCGCCGGCCGGTGGTCGAGAAGCTGGTGGCCGCGGCCGACGCGAGCGGCGCGTGGTACGAGCGCTTCCCGGAGCACATGCAGCTCGCGCCGCGCGAGCTCGCCTGGAGCTATATTCAGCGCAGCGGGCGCGTCGATCCGGAGCGCCTGAGGAGGACTTCGCCAAAGTTCGTTGAAGGGAGAGCCTAGACCGATGCTGTTTCCCACCACGCTGGTCGGCAGCTACCCGCAGCCCGACTGGCTGATCGACCGCGAAAAGCTCGCCGGGCGCTTTCCGCCGCGAGTGCGCGCGAAGGAGCTGTGGCGCGTCCCGGCGCCGTTCCTGGAGGAGGCGCAGAACGACGCCACGCTGCTCGCGATCCGGGCCCAGGAAGAAGCGGGCCTGGACATCATCACCGACGGCGAGACGCGCCGCGAAAGCTATTCCAACCGCTTCGCCACCGCGCTCGAGGGCGTGGACATCGACAACCCGGGCACCGCGCTCGACCGTTCGGGCCATCCGAACCCGGTGCCGCGCATCGTCGGCAAGGTGCGCAGGAAACATCCGGTTGAAGTGCAGGATTTGCTGTTTCTCAAACAACATACATCGCGGAAGACCAAGATTACGGTCCCGGGCCCCTTTACCATGTCGCAGCAGGCGCAGAACGACTTCTACAAGTCGGAGGAGGAGGCGGCGCTGGACTACGCCGCCGCGGTGAACCAGGAGATCAAGGACCTGTTCGCCGCCGGGGCGGACATCGTGCAGATCGACGAGCCCTACATGCAGGCGCGGCCGGAGAAGGCGCGCCAG
>DASUUN010000404.1:0-20542 GCA_036374055.1 Burkholderiales bacterium | reverse complement strand
CAGCACGGACAGCTTTCGCGCCAGAGCGGGTCGGTGAAGGCGGTGCTCGCGCGCATGAGGGAGTGGTTTCAACGCAATTTTTAACCGGCAAGGAGAAAACGCATGTTCGAAATCGTAGACAGCCAGGTATCCGGACCGATCATGAAAGTGATCGGGGTCGGCGGCGCAGGCGGCAACGCCGTCAACCACATGATCGACCAGGGCGTGCAGGGGGTCGATTTCATCGCCGTGAACACCGATGCGCAGGTCCTGTCGCGCAACAAGGCGCGCAACCAGATCCAGCTCGGCTCGAGCGGGCTGGGAGCAGGCGCCAAGCCCGAGGAGGCGCGCGCCGTGGCGCTCGCCGACCGCGATCGCATCGAGGAGGCGGTGGCCGGCGCCCACATGGTGTTCATCACCGCGGGCATGGGCGGAGGCACGGGCACCGGCGCCGCTCCGGTGATCGCCGAGGTGGCACGCTCGCTCGGCATCCTGACCGTCGCGGTCGTGACCAAGCCGTTCACCTTCGAGGGCTCCAAGCGCATGAAGATCGCTGAGACGGGCATCGAGGAACTGGGACCGCACGTGGATTCGCTGATCGTCATCCTCAACGACAAGCTCGAGGAAGTGCTCGGCGAGGACGTGACCCAGGAGGATGCCTTCCGCGCCGCTGACGACGTGCTGAACAACGCGGTCGCCGGCATCGCCGAGATCATCAACAATCCAGGCCTGGTGAACGTCGATTTCCAGGACGTGCGCACCGTAATGTCGGAGCAAGGCATGGCGATGATGGGCTCCGCGGCGGCAAGCGGCATCGACCGCGCGCGCATCGCCGCCGAGCAGGCCATCGCCTGCCCGCTGCTTGAGGGGGTGAACCTCGCCGGCGCGCGCGGCGTGCTGGTGAACATCACGGCTTCGAAGGCCAGCCTGAAGCTGCGCGAGACCAAGGAGGTGATGAACATCGTGCGCACCTTCGCGGCCGAGGATGCGACAATCATCTACGGCGGCGTCTACGACGATGCGCTCGCGGACGATCTGCGGGTCACGGTGGTGGCCACGGGGCTCGGCATGGCGGCGGCGGCCCGCCAGCCCAAGCCGCAACTGGTGCTCAGCAACGCTACGGGGCAGAAGACCGGCACCGACAACCTGCCCGGCCCAGTGGACTACAACCAGCTGGACGCGCCGGCCGTCATCCGGCGCAACCGCGCCTCGACGGTCGAGGCGCTGCAGCAGTCGGGCGTGGACAAGTACGACATCCCCGCCTTCCTGCGCAAGCAGGCGGACTGATGGATAAGCCGGGGCGGGCCTCCCTTGCCGGCGCGCTCCGGCTTCTCCATATGATGGCGCCCTGATGGCGGACATCCCTTTCGGCCCGCTGTTCGAGCATAGCGCCGCGGGCCTGGCGACGTTCTCGCTGGGCGGCCGTTTCCTCTCCGCCAACCCGGCCTTTTGCCGCCTGCTCGGCTATACCGAGCAGGAGCTGCTGGAGAAGACGCACCTGGACGTCGTGCATCCGGAGGACCTGGAAGCGGCCGCCCTCAGCCGCGTGCAGGCGATTTCCGGCAAGTCCAAGCCGCGCGTCATCGACCGCCGCTACCTTCACAAGGACGGGTCGACCGTCTGGCTGCAGCTGGCCGGGATGGTGGTGCGCGACGGCGCCGGCGCCGCGCAGCACACCGTCCTGTTCGCCATCGACGTGAGCGGTCTGCGGCGCGCGCTGCGCTCCAGCGAGCAGCGGTTTCGGCGCATGATCGAGATGAGCTCCGACTGGTACTGGTCGCAGGACACCGAATTTCGCTTTATCGAAGTGGCCGGCCTCGAGAACCAGGATCTCGACACCGACGTGGTCATAGGCAAGGCGCGCTGGGAGCTGCCCAACCTTGGCACGCTGCCGGACAGGGTATGGGAGCAGCACCGCGCCAAGCTGTTGCGCCACGAGCCTTTCTCGGATTTCGTGTTCCTGCGGTACAACCGCTCCGGAGAGCTGCGCTACCTGTCGGTCAGCGGCGAGCCGCTGTTCGACGAGCATGGCACGTTCAAGGGCTACCACGGCGTCGGCAAGGACATCACCGAGCGGGCGCGTGACCAGAGGGCGCTGGAAGAAAGCGAAGAGCGTTACCGGAGGCTCTTCGACGTGCATCCCCAGCCGATGTGGGTGGTCGATGCAAAAAGCCTGGCGTTTCTGGCCGTCAATGTCGCCGCTGTCCGGCTCTACGGCTATTCCAAGGAGGAGTTTCTCACCATGACGGCAGACCAGATCCGGCCCGAGGAGGACGTAGCCGATCTTCTCAAGGCCTTCGAGGACCGCAGCGGCATTTATCTGCAGCGCCTGTGGCGCCACAAGAAGAAGAACGGCGAGCTGGTGAACGTGAAGGTGGTGTCATTCAGCCTGGAGTTCGGCGGCCGCCCAGCGCGCCTGGGCGTGATCCACGACCTAACCGAGCAGCTGGATGCCGAGCAGCGCGCGCGCGACACTGAACGGCGCTACCGCGAGTTGCTCGAACAGCGTCAACGCGAGGGCCGCGGCTAGGGTAGAATCTCCGCTCCCACAAGCACTTATCGATGCTCCGGCAACGCACCCTCAAGTCGCTGGTCAGCGCCTCCGGCGTCGGCCTGCATACCGGCCAGAAGGTCAGGATCACGCTGCGGCCGGCCCCCGCGGACACCGGCGTGGTGTTCCGCCGCGTAGACCTGCCCGCGCCCGTCGATATTCCGGCGCGCGCGGAGCTGGTCGGCGAAGCGCGGCTTGCATCCACGCTCATCAAGGACGGCGTGAAGATCCACACCGTCGAGCACCTGATGTCCGCGCTGGGCGGCCTGGGCGTCGACAACGCCTATATCGACATCGATGCCCCGGAGCTGCCGATCATGGACGGGAGCGCTTCGCCGTTCGTGCTGCTCATCCAGCAGGCGGGCATCGAGGAGCAGGCCGCGCCGAAGAAGTTCTCGCGCGTCACGCGTCGCGTGGAAGTGAAGGAGGGCGACAAATGGGCGCGCCTCGACCCTTACGAGGGCTACCGGCTGTCCTTCTCGATCGAGTTTCGCCATCCAGTCATCGAGCGCACCACGCAGGCGGTCACCGTCGACTTCGCCGAGACGTCGTACCTCAAGGAGATCGCGCGCGCGCGGACCTTCGGCTTCATGCACGAAGTGGAAGACCTGCGCGAAAGTGGCCTCGCCTTGGGCGGCGGCTTGGACAACGCCGTGGTCCTCGACGAGTACCGCGTGCTCAACACCGAGGGATTGCGCTTCGCCGATGAGTTCATCCGGCACAAGCTGCTCGATGCCATCGGCGACCTGTATCTGCTTGGCCACCCGCTGCTTGGGGCGTTTACGGCGCACAAGTCCGGCCATGCCCTGAACAACCGCCTGCTGCGTGCGGCGCTGGCCGACCCGGCTGCCCTGGAAACGGTGGTTTTCGAGCGCGCCGAGGAAACCCCGGCCGGCGTCGCGCGCCTGGCAGCCCAGTACGGCTAGGTGCTGACCGCGCTGCGAGCCGTCGGCCTGGCGGTGGCGGTCGCGCTGGCCTTTTGCATGCTCGCCTGGCTGGCCACGCGGGAGCGTCGCTGGCTGCGGATCGGCTGGCTGATCTTCAAGTACGCGGCTTTCGGCTTCGCGTTCGTGCTGCTGCTTTTTGCAGGCGAGGCTCTGTGGCGACAGGCTTGATGCCTCGCCGAACGAGCAGCGCAGCGAGCGCCTGGCGCGCCGGAGATGGGCTCATTTCTTCATAAAGTGTCTTCAAGGAATCGAGCGTACGTGTGGAGAATTGCGCGCTTTTTTGCGTCGCAGCAATATGTGACGCGTTTGGTTGCACCCTCACGGAAACTGAAATAACCTGCCAGCGCTGATGGGTTAAGAAACGGCTCAGGGAAGGGGCCAGCAGCCGCAGCTTGGCAGCCGCCGCGGAGTGGGCGGCCAGCAGTACCAGCTCTCCATCCCTGAAGTTCGCCACCCGGGCCTGACGGGCCAGGTCCGGAGACAAGAAACCATCGACAAGTCCTGCGAGCACGCGAATGTCGCGCGCTTTGGCCAGCATCGGTTGCAGCTTGCCCTCGGCCGAGAGAATGCGGTCGAGTTTTGGAAGTCGCACGGGATTTAACGGGAGGGATGGATTGTGCAGATTATCCTGATCTCAGGCAGGCTGGCCAAGGCGAGGCCGGTCACGCTGACCTTGCGCCACCTGGTGGGGGCGGCGTTTGTCGCCATGACCCTCGTGTGCGCAGGGACCGCAGGCCTGTATTGGGTGACGCTGCGCTATGCCGCAGAACTGCGCATCCCGGTACTGCAGCAGATGGTGCTTCAAGCCAACGAAGCCGAGACCGAGCGCGGCCGCGCGTTCGTGCAGGAAAATCTCAACGCCATGGCGGTCAAGCTGGGCGAGATGCAGGCCCAGCTGACGCGCCTGGATGCGCTCGGCGAGCGGCTATCGTCGCTGGCCGGCTTCCGGCCGCAGGATTTCCGCTTCTCCGAGGCGCCGGGCCTCGGCGGGGCGGCGCCGACGCTGCTGCCGCCGCAGAACCTGTCGCTTGCCGACTTCAGCGACAAGCTGTCCACGCTGGCGCGGGACGTCGACACCCGCAACGATCTGCTGGGGGTGCTGGAGGCGCAGCTTTTCGAGCAGGCAGTCAAGAAGAAGCTGATTCCCACGATGATGCCGGTGAGGGCGCCGTACAATGCCTCGGCTTTCGGCCGGCGGGTCGATCCGTTCACTGGACAGTGGGCCATGCACGAGGGGATAGACTTTCTTGCCGAGAAGGGCTCGCCGATCGTCGCCGCCGCCGACGGCGTGGTCGTCTACGCCGGCTTTCACCCCCAATACGGCTACATGGTGGACATCGATCACGGCAACGACCTGGTCACGCGCTATGCCCACCAGTCCAAGCTGTTCGTGAAGGAAGGGGAAATCGTGCAGCGCGGCCGCAAGCTGGGCGAGGTAGGCTCCACCGGCCGTTCCACCGGTCCACACCTGCATTTCGAGGTCCGCTATCGCGGGGCGGCGCAGAACCCCTCCAAGTTCCTGGTGTCGAAGTCCCCGTCGACGGCGGCACGGGCCAAGTAAGTAGTCCCGGTTTCCAAGTAAAATCACCGGTTTTCCAGGCGCCTGCGGCCGGCGGCGTGATTCGCCCCGCGCGTCCATTTGATGATCACCAACGTCCTCACCAAGATTTTCGGCAGCCGCAATGACCGCCTGCTCAAGCAGTATTCGCGCACCGTCGCCGAGATCAACGCGCTCGAGTCCGGTTTGGCGGCGCTCAGCGACCCCGAGCTGCGCGGCAAGACCGAGGAGCTGAAGCGGCACCACGCCGGCGGCAGTACGCTCGACGAGCTGCTGCCGGAAGCCTTCGCAGTAGTGCGCGAAGCGGCCAAGCGGACGCTGCGCATGCGTCATTTCGACGTGCAGCTGCTGGGCGGCATGGTTCTCCATTACGGCAAGATCGCCGAGATGAAGACCGGCGAAGGCAAGACTCTGGTTGCCACTCTGCCGGCCTACCTGAATGCGCTTACCGGCAACAGCGTTCACATCGTCACGGTCAACGACTACCTGGCAAACCGGGACGCCGAGTGGATGGGGAAGATCTACCGTTTCCTCGGCCTGACCGTGGGCGTCAACCTGCCGCACATGCAGCCCGAGGACAAGCGCCGAGCCTATGCGGCCGATATCACCTACGGCACCAACAACGAGTTCGGCTTCGACTACCTGCGCGACAACATGGCCATGCACGTGGAGGACCGCTTCCAGCGCGGCCTCGCGTATGCCATCGTAGACGAGGTCGACTCGATCCTGATCGACGAGGCCCGCACCCCGCTCATCATTTCCGGCCAGGCTGAGGATCGCACCGAGATCTACCAGCGGATGAACGAGGTCGCGCCGCTGCTGTCGCGCCAGGCCGACGAGAAGGCGCCGGGCGATTTCTGGGTGGACGAGAAGAATCACCAGATCGTGCTTTCGGAGGCTGGCCACCAGCACGCCGAGGAAGTCCTGGCCCGGGTCGGCATGCTGCCCGCGGGCGCCAGCCTGTACGAGCCTGCGTACATCAACCTGATCCATCACCTTTACGCCGCGCTGCGCGCGCACCACCTGTTTCACCGCGACCAGCACTACGTCGTGCAGGGCGATGAAGTCATCATCGTCGACGAGTTCACCGGACGGCTGATGCAGGGGCGGCGCTGGTCCGACGGCCTGCACCAGGCGGTCGAGGCCAAGGAGAAGGTGGCGATCCAGAACGAGAACCAGACGCTCGCCTCGATCACGTTCCAGAACTACTTCCGCATGTACGGCAAGCTCGCCGGCATGACGGGAACGGCCGATACGGAAGCCTATGAGTTCCAGCAGATCTACGGGCTGGAGGTGGTGGTCGTCCCGACCCACAGGCCGATGATCCGCAAGGACCGCCTGGACCAGGTGTACCGCACCGCCAAGGAAAAATACCAGGCGGTCATCAAGGATATCAAGGACTGCCAGGGGCGCGGGCAGCCGGTCCTGGTGGGCACCACGTCGATCGAAAACTCCGAGCTCATCTCCGGCCTGCTCGCCAGGGAAAGCCTGGCGCACCAGGTGCTCAACGCAAAGCAGCATGCGCGCGAGGCGGAGATCGTGGCGCAGGCCGGACGGCCCGGCATGATCACCATCGCCACCAATATGGCCGGCCGCGGCACCGACATCGTGCTGGGCGGCAACGTCGAGAGGCAGTGCGACATGGTGGAGGCGAGCGAAGACTTTCCCGCAGAGGAAAAGAAGGCTCGCGTCGAGAAGCTGCGCGGCGAGTGGCAGCAGTTGCACGACCAGGTCGTGAACGCGGGCGGTTTGCACATCATCGGCACGGAGCGGCACGAATCCCGGCGCGTCGACAACCAGCTGCGCGGTCGCTCCGGACGCCAGGGCGACCCGGGAAGCTCGCGCTTTTACATGGCGCTCGAAGACCCGCTGCTGCGCATCTTTGCCGGCGACCGCATCAACCGCATCATGGTGATGCTCAAGATGCCGGAGGGCGAGGCCATCGAGCACGGCATGGTGACCCGCTCGATCGAAAGCGCGCAGAGGAAGGTCGAGGCGCGGAACTTCGACATCCGCAAGCAGCTGCTCGAATACGACGACGTGGCGAACGACCAGCGCAAGACCATCTATGCGCTGCGCAACGAGCTGCTGGAGTCCCGGGACGTATCCGAGCGTATAGCGGACCTGCGCGCGGGGGTGGTGGCGGACCTGTTCCGCACCTATGTGCCCGAGGAGAGCGTGGAGGAGCAATGGGATATCCCCGGACTCGAGGCGGCGCTGAAGGCGGAGCTTTCCGTCGAGCTGCCGGTGCGCCGATGGCTTGAAAGCGAGGCGGATTCGTCGGAGGAGGCGGTGCTTGCGCGCATCACCGCCGCAGCGCACGAGGCGTACCAGGCGAAGCTTCCGGCGGGCATGGAAGACCGGGTGCACCACGCCGAGCGCTACATCATGCTGCAGATTCTTGACGGGCATTGGCGCGAGCACCTCGCCGCGCTGGATCACCTGCGCCAAGGCATCCATCTGCGCGGCTATGCGCAGAAGAACCCGAAGCAGGAGTACAAGCGCGAGGCCTTCGAGCTGTTCGGCACCATGGTGGAGTCGGTCAAGCTCGAGATCATCAGGACTCTCGCCAACGTGCAATACGGCGAGAGGCCGCCCGAGGTGGACGACAAGCTGCACGTCGAGAACATGCGCCTGCAGCATGGCGGCGAAGAGGCCGCGGCCGAGGGCAACGGCGACGTCGCCATTGCCGAAGCCGCCACCAAGAAGCGGCCCGCGGTGCGGGCTGGACAGAAGGTGGGGCGCAACGACCCCTGTCCCTGCGGGTCGGGCAAGAAATACAAGCACTGCCACGGCAAGCTGACCTGAAATGGCGGTGAACCTGCCGCCCCCGGACCCGGCGTCGCTGCACCGCGTCGCTGGCGTGGAGCCCGGGGTGGCGACGGCGGGGATACGCAAGCCGGACCGCAAGGACCTGCTCGTCCTGCGCCTCGCGAGGGGAGCCGCGGTGGCGGGCGTCTTCACCAAGAACCGCTTTTGTGCCGCACCGGTCGTGCTCGCAAGGAGGCACCTGAGGAACGGCGCTCGCGCGCTGGTCGTCAACACGGGCAACGCGAATGCCGGCACAGGGGAGGACGGCTTGAAGCGGGCGATGCAGGTCTGCGAGGCGCTTGCGGCACAGCTCGGCTGCAAGCCGACGCAGGTGCTGCCGTTTTCCACTGGCGTGATCATGGAGCCCCTGCCCGCCGACCGGATCATCGCCGGCCTACCTCGTGCGGTGCGCGACCGAGCTGACTGGCTGTCTGCCGCCGAGGCGATCATGACAACGGACACGGTGGCGAAGGCAGTCTCGGTGAAAGTTCGGCTGTCCGGTGGCGAGGCGACCGTCACGGGAATCGCGAAGGGCGCCGGCATGATCAGACCCGACATGGCGACCATGCTGGGCTTCGTCGTCACCGACGCGGGCGTTCGGCGCGAGAGCCTCAACGCCATGGTCAGGCGGGTGGCGGACCGCTCCTTCAACTGCATCACCGTGGACGGCGACACCTCGACGAACGACGCATTCATGCTGGTGGCCAGCGGCGCGGGGCCCGTAGCATCCGCCACCCGGGACCTGGAGAAGCTCGAACAGGCGGTCGCGGAAGTGGCCTGCTGGCTCGCGCAGGCGATCGTCCGCGATGCCGAGGGCGCCACGAAGTTTGTCACCGTCAGGGTCGAGGGCGGCCGCAGCCGCGCCGAATGCAGGCGCGTGGCCTATGCCATCGCGCATTCGCCGCTCGTGAAGACCGCGTTCTTCGCCTCGGATCCGAATCTTGGGAGAATCCTCGCCGCGATAGGTTACTCGGGTGTCGCGCTCGACAGCGCCAAAGTCGATCTCTGGCTCGACGACGTCCTGGTAGCGAAGCGCGGCGGCCGCAACCCCGGATACCGCGAGGAGCAGGGGATCGCGGCGATGAAGAAGCCGGAGTTTTCGGTGCGTGCGGTTCTGAACCGTGGCAAAGCGCAGGCCACCGTGTGGACTTGCGATTTTTCTTTCGACTACGTGAAAATCAACGCCGAATACCGCACATGAGCAGGGAGCTCGACAAGATATTGGAGCGGCTCGACCAGCTGCTGCCCCCGCCGCCCCCCAAGACCGACTGGGACGCGAGCATCGCGTTCCGCTGGCGCAGCACGGGCCGGCGCGCCGCGGTCGGCAGTCCGGGCTGGCTGCAGCCGGTGCGGCACGTGCACCGGATCAAGCTGTCCGATCTGCGCGGCATCGATGCGCAAATCGCCAAGGTGGAGCAGAACACGCGCCAGTTCATCGACGGCAAGCCGGCCAACAACGTCCTGCTGACGGGCGCGCGCGGCACCGGCAAGTCCTCCATCGTCAAGGGCCTGCTCAACAAGTATGCGGAGCAGGGCCTGCGCCTGATAGAAGTGGAGAAGAATGATCTGGCAGACCTGCCTTACATCGTCGACCAGGTGGCGGCGCGAAAGGAGCGCTTCCTGCTGTTCTGCGACGACCTTACTTTCCATGGGGCCGAGGACGGCTACATCGCGCTGAAGGTCGCGCTCGACGGCTCCATTTCGACCACCTCCGACAACCTGCTTATCTACGCGACGTCGAATCGCCGGCATCTCATGCCGGAGTACATGGCCGAGAACCTCGAAACCCGCTACGTGGGAGAGGAGATCCACCCCGGGGAAACGGTAGAGGAGAAGATTTCGCTGTCCGAGCGCTTCGGCTTGTGGGTGACGTTCTACCCCTTCGACCAGGACGAGTTCCTGGATATCGTCGGTCAGTGGCTGAAGCACTTCGGCGCCAGCGTCCAGGAAAAGACGAAGGAGGAAGCGCTGCAATGGGCCCTGCAGAAAGGCTCGCGCAGCGGCCGCGTCGCCTACCAGTTCGCGCGCGACTGGGTCGGCCGGCACTCGAAGAAGTGATGGTCGAGGTAGCGGCCGCCGTGATGCAGCGGTCCGATGGCGCCTTTCTGCTCGCGCAGCGCCCTGCGGGCAAGGTGTACGAAGGTTACTGGGAGTTTCCAGGCGGGAAGGTCGAGCCCGGCGAGCAGCCGTCGGCAGCGCTGGCGCGAGAGCTGCACGAAGAGCTCGGCGTGGACGTGGAAACCGCCTACCCTTGGATCACGCGGGTATATACCTACCCGCACGCGACCGTGCGGCTGAACTTCTTTCGGGTCACGCGCTGGCGCGGTGAACCTCATCCGCGCGAGGATCAGGCGATTGCCTGGCAGGAGGCGGACGCGAGGCTGGCGGCTCCGATGCTGCCGGCCAACGCTCCAGTGCTCGCCTCGCTGGCGCTGCCCACGGAGTATGCAATTACCGATGCGGCGCGACTCGGAGCCGCCGTCATGCTGGGCAAGCTGGAGCGGCGCCTGGAGCAGGGATTGAAGCTGCTGCAGATCCGCGAGCCGGCCTCTCCCGAACGCGACCTGTTCACCCGGCGGGCGATCGACCGCGCGCACAGGTACGGCTGCAGGGTGATGGTGAAAGCACGGTTCCCCGGCGCCGACGGTATTCACTTCACCGCTGCCGAGCTGATGGGGCTGCAAAGCCGGCCGAAAGGCATGCTGGCCGCGGCTTCGTGCCATACGCGTGAGGAGCTGGAGCACGCCATGCGTCTCGAACTGGACTTCGCGGTCGTCGGACCGGTCAAGGAGAAGAACGGTTTGCCGCCGCTCGGTTGGGCGGGCTTTCGGCGCATCGTCGGGAAAACGTCGATCCCGGTTTATGCGATCGGCGGCCTGATCCCCGTGGACCGCGAGGACGCCTGGCGTGCCGGCGCCCACGGCCTCGCTATGATCCGGGGGGCGTGGGCGTAGGCGACTCATCGTCCGGCGCGTCTTCCTCTTCAGCGGGAACCCGGTACGACTCGGTCGCCCAGGCGCCGAGATCGATCATCTTGCAACGCTCGCTGCAGAACGGCCGCCACTTGTTTTTCGGGGTGAACGCGGACATGGCCCCGCAGCGAGGGCACGCGACCTGCCTTACAGGTTGCAAAAGGTCAACTCGAAATCGACATCCCAGTCGGCGGTGCGCGGTCGCGGATCTTCGCCATTCTGGGCGATGAAGCGGATGTTGAGGACGTACTTGTTGGCGCTGATCTCGGGAACGCACGGCTGCTCCCGGTCCAGCCGCAGGCGCAGCATCTGCGCGGTCTTGCCGCCGAGCATCTGCTGGAACATGCCCTGCTGCGCGGCTAGCGCCTGAGGCTTGCCGGACTCCCGCAGGATGCGCAGGATGATCGCCGACCCGTCGCGCAGCGGGTGCAGCGGGCCGGTCCAGGCCGCGAGCTGCCCGGTACGCTCCTCGGCCGGTCGATGCAGCCAGTAGTGGTAGGACGGCAGGTCGAACTCGCACGCCCCGCCCGGAATTCCGGTGCGCTGCTTGATCGACATCAGCCAGTCGTTCTCGCGCAGGTACTGGCCGATCTTTCCGGTCATGGAAAACAGCGCCTGGGCCGCCTGCTCGATATCGCGCAGCACGCCGTTCAGCGCCTCCTCCGCGATCTCGGGGTTGTTCTTGAACGACAGCAGCACCTGCTTCTGCCGCTCGAGCTCCTGCAGCAGGTCCGATTTCAAGTCGGCCCGGCTGGCCACCTCGAGGATCTCGAACAGCGTGAGCAGCGCCATGTGATGATCATGCTGGTCGGTGCGCGCGATGAAGTGCCGCGAGCGCTCGAACAGGTCCTCGAGGCGCAGCAGCGTGCGGATGCGCTCGTTGAGCGGATATTCGTAAGTGATCACTAAGCTATGCGGATTCTGAGCGATTTGCGGTCGCAGCACAACTCAGTCGGGGACGCGCGCGCCGTGCTCCAGGTATTTCCGGTGCAAGGCGGCCACCTGTTTTCGCAGCGCATCAAGCGAGCCTGAATTGTCGATGACATCGTCCGCCGCCGCCAGCCGATCGGCACGCGTCGCCTGGCTCGCCATGATGGCCCGTACCTGCGCTTCGGGCAAGGCGCTTCGCGCGCGCACGCGCGTCACCTGGACCTCCTCGGGGCAGTCGACCACCAGCACGCGATCGACGCGCCTGCGGTAATCGGGCGACTCCACCAGCAGCGGCACGACGTGCACCACATACGGCGCCTGCGCAGCATCGATGCGCCGTCGCGACTCCTCGCGGATCATCGGATGCAACAGCGCTTCAAGCGCCTTTTTTGCCGCCGGGTCGGCGAACACCCGCGCTCGCATCCAGTCGCGGTCCATCGCGCCGGAGGTGCCGAGCGCCTCCTTGCCGAAGACCCTTTCCACTTCCGGAATCGCGTGGCCACCCGCCTGTGTGAGCTCGTGGGCGATCGCGTCCGTGTCGACCACCGTGGCGCCGAGGCGCGCGAACTCGTCCGCAGCCGCGCTTTTGCCGCTGCCGATGCCGCCCGTAAGGCCGACCACCAGCTTCATCCCGCGAAGCGCAGCGCCGGGAAGCGCTGCATCAGGGCGGGTCCCCAGAACATGGCGATGATGCCGGCGAGCGCCAGATAGGGGCCGAAATGGAACTTGAACTTCCAGTCCCAGCCGCGCCGTGCCGAGAACATCTGCAGCGTGCCGAACACCAGCCCGACCACCGACGACAGGAGAATCACCAGCGGCAGGATCTTCCACCCCAAAAAGGCGCCCACCGCAGCGTAAAGCTTGAAGTCGCCGTAGCCCATGCCGTCCATCCCCCGCAACGCCTTGAAGGCGGCATTGATGCTCCATAGGAACAGGTAGCCGGCCACCGCGCCAATCACCGCGTCCCGCAGCGGCACGAACGCGCCGCCCAGGTTGACGATGAGGCCGATCCATACCAGCGGCAGCGTCAGGTCGTCCGGCAGGTAGCCGGTCTCCTGGTCGATGAACGCGAGCGCGATCGTGAACCACACGAACAGGGCTGCGCCGAGTGCCGCGGCGCCGGGTCCGAAGCGCCACGCCGCGTACGCTGCGCCTGCTCCGGACAGCAGCTCCACGAAAGGGTATTTGACGCTGATTCCGGCGCGGCAGGCGGAGCACTTGCCGCGCAGCAGGAGCCAGCTGATCACGGGAATGTTCTGCCACGCCGGTATGCGGTGGCCGCAGGACGGGCAGGCCGAGCGTGGAGCCACGAGGCTGTAATGCTCCTGCGGGGTCGCCGCCTGGCCGGCGAGCTCGGCGCATTGCGCCTGCCATTCGCGTTCCATCATGCGCGGCAGCCGGTGGATAACGACGTTCAGGAACGAGCCGATGCACAAACCCAGCACCAGCGCCACCCAGGGGAGGACGGCTGGCTGAGCGAGCCAGCCGAAGTCCGACATGGGCTAGACGGCCTGGCCGAGCTTGAAGATCGGCAGGTACATGGCGATGACCATGCCGCCGATCAGCGTGCCGAGGACCACCATGATCATCGGCTCCATGAGCGACGACAGCGCTTCGACCGCGTCGTCGACCTCCTGCTCGTAGAAGTCGGCCACCTTCCCTAGCATGCTGTCGAGCGCGCCGGTTTCCTCGCCGATCGCGCACATCTGCAGCACCATCGAGGGAAACACGTTGGCATTCTGCATGGCGACGGTCAGCGACGTCCCGGTGGAGACCTCGGTCTGGATCTGGCGCGTCGCCTGGAGGTAGACGTAATTTCCCGCGGCGCCGCCGACCGACTCGAGGGCCTCGACCAGCGGTACCCCGGCGGCGAACATGGTGGCAAGCGTGCGCGTCCAGCGCGCTATGGATGATTTCCTCACCAGGTCGCCGAACACCGGGATCCTGAGCATCAGCCGATCCATGAAAATCTGCACCGGCAGCGAGCGCTTCCAGGCTTCGAGGAAGCCCCAGATCGCGCCGCCGATCACCGGGAAGATGATGTACCAGTACTGGACGAACCAGTCGGAGATGGCCATCACCAGCAGGGTCGGCGCGGGCAGGTCGGCGCCGAAGCTGGTGAACACCTGCTTGAACGCCGGGATCACGAAGATCATGATCACCGCCGTGATGATGAAGGCCACGGCGATGATGGCGATGGGATAGAACAGCGCCGACTTGATCTTCGACTGGATCGCGAGGATCTTTTCCTTGTAGGTGGCAAGGCGGTCGAGCAGCGTCTCGAGAATGCCGGCCTGCTCGCCGGCGGCGACCAGGTTGCAGAACAGCGCGTCGAAGTACAGCGGATACTTGCGGAACGCCGCGGCGAGCGCAGAGCCGGTCTCGACCTCGGTCTTGATCTCGCTGAGCAGCTTCTGGACTGCCGGATTGGCTGCACCCTTGCTCACGATTTCGAACGACTGCAGCAGCGGCACGCCGGCCTTCATCATCGTTGCCAGCTGGCGCGTGAAGAGTGCGATGTCCTTCGCCCTGACCTTGCCGCCGCGGCCGGGCCGCTGCTTCTTCACCTTGGTGACGAGGATGCCCTGGCGACGCAGCGTGGCGTTGACCACGGCTTCGCCGCCGGCGCGCATTTCGCCGCGGATGATTTTTCCGGCCTTGTCCTTCCCCTCCCAAGTGAAGGTGATTTCCTTGGGCCCTCTTGCCGCCGCTGCCGTTGCCATGCTGACTCCCTGGGTTCTTACCCCCCGGCGCGCAGCATAGCGCCGCAGCCGCCTTTTGTGAAGTGTTAAATATCTCTCCTAAGCTTCTGAGACTTCTGTACTTTCTACCGGTTCGGCGGGTCGGAAAATGCGCACCGTTTTGACTGTGCGGCCCTGGGCGTGCACGATCTCCATCGGTACCCGGTTGATCTTGATGGAGACGTCCGCCTCCGGGATGTCGCGCAAGTGCTCGACGATCAGCCCGTTCAGCGTCTTTGGGCCGTCCGTGGGAAGCGACAGGCCCAGCGCCCGGTTGACCTCGCGCACCGGCGTAGTGCCTTCCGCCGTGGCGGTGCCATGCTCGTCCCAGACCAGGGTGGCCGCTGCCGAGGGCAGCGTCGTGGTGAATTTGCCGATGATCTCCTCGATGATGTCCTCAAGCGTCACCAGGCCCATCAGCTCCCCGTACTCGTCGACCACGAGCGCGATGCGCTCCTTGTTCTCCTGGAAATACTGCAGCTGGGCGAGCACGCTGGTGGTGGCGGGCACGAAGTAAGGCTCGTCGAGCACGTCCATGATCGCCTGCTCATCCATGGTGCCGGCGTGCAGCGCGCCGAGAATGCGCCGCAGGTGCAGCACTCCCGCGAGCTCGCCCTCGCGGTTGCGAAACACCGGCAGCCGCATGTGGTAGCTGGTGGCGAGCTTGTGGGACACCGTATCCATCCCTTCCTCGAGGATCACCGATTCCACGCGCGCGCGGGGCACCATGATGTCTTGCACCGTGACGTGGCCGAGGTCGAACAGGTTGACGAGGATCGAGACGTGCTTCTTCGGCATGAAGGCGGACGACTCGAGCACCAGCGTGCGGATCTCCTCGGGAGACAGCTTCTGCAACTCCCTGCTCTCGCCGGGCCGAATGCCGGCCACGAGCAGCAGCGGCCGCACGAACAGATTCACGAACCAACCGCCCGGCTGCAGCAGCCACTGCAGCGGGGCGACGATGTAGGCCAGGGGCGGCGCGATCTTCTCGGGGAAAGTGGCGCCGATGACCTTGGGCGTGATCTCCGCGAACACGATGATGAGGAACGAGATGGTGAGCGTGCTCGCCGCATAGGCGAGCTTGCCCTGGCCGAACAGCTGGACCGCGATCAGGCTCGCAAGAGTGGCCGCCGCCGCGTTGACGATATTGTTGCCGATGAGGATCGCGCCCAGCAGCTTGTCCGTGCGCTTGAGCAGCTCTTCCACGCGCTTCGCGCCGCCGTGCCCCTGCGAAGCCATGTGCTTCAGCCGGTAGCGGTTGATCGCCATCATGCTGGTTTCGGCGATCGAGAAAAACCCCGAGAGCACCAGCAGCACCGCCAACGTCCCGACCATCCAGTCGATGGAGAGTCCGTCCATTACGCCCTGTGGAGGAGCACTTCGAGAACGAAGCGGCTGCCGACATACGCGAACAGCAGCATGAGAAAGCCGGTCAGCGTCCAGCGCAGCGCGGTGCGCCCGCGCCATCCGTACAGCCAGCGGCCCGCGAGCAGCAGGCCGAAGGTCAGCCAGGAAAGCACGGCGAATACCGTCTTGTGGTCCAGGGGCAGGGCGCGGCCGAAGAGCTCCTCGGAAAACGCTATGCCCGTAAGCAGCGTCAGCGTCAGGAACACGAATGCCGCGGCGATGACGCGAAACAGCAGCTGCTCGAGGGTCAGCAGAGGCGGCAGATTGCCGACGACCCCGGCTTCCTTCTGGTGCAGGCGGCGCTCGACCACCGCCATCAGCGCCGCGTGCAGCAGCGCGATGACGAACAGGCTGTAGGCCACCATGGCAAGCGCGAGGTGCAGCTTGAATTCCGGCGCCTGGGCGTGCGCGCTGCTCGAGGCGAGACCCGGGAACAGCGCCGGCAGCGGCACGGCCGCGGCGGCCAGCGGCAGCAGCAGCGGCTGCATGCCTTCGAGGCTGTAGAACAGGCTCTCGAACCAGTAGAGCGCGATGCCCAGGAACATCATGACCGACAGCGCCTGGGCGAAGCCGAAGCGCAGCTCGCGGGAGAAAATTCCCTCGTAGAGCAGCCAGCCGTGCAGCGCGAGCGGGACCAGCAGCGCCGCCCTCTCCCAGGCCTCCAGGCGCTTCGCGCCGCCGCGCCGCCAGCGAGTGTTCCAGAAATGCCACGCCAGCCCCACGTACATGGCCGAGGCGATGCCGTGAATTACAATGGGGGGCACCTTTCCAGTTTATCACCCCATGCTCGACAACCTGACCACGCGGCTCACCAAGATCGTCAAGACCATCCGCGGCGAAGCGCGCCTGACGGAGGCCAACATCCAGGACGCGCTGCGCGAGGTGCGCGTCGCGCTGCTCGAGGCCGACGTGGCGCTGCCGGTGGTGAAGCATTTCGTAGACTCGGTGCGCGCCAAGGCGCTCGGCGAGGAGGTGGTCGGCAGCCTGACCCCGGGCCAGGCGCTGGTCGGCGTAGTGCACCGCGAGCTCGCGCGCCTCATGGGCGAGGCGAACGTCGGCCTGGATCTCGCGGCGCAGCCGCCTGCGGTGATTTTGATGGCGGGCCTGCAGGGCTCCGGCAAGACCACGACCACCGGCAAGCTCGCCCGCCTGCTCGCCGCCGACAAGAAGAAAGTGGCCGTGGTCTCGGCCGACGTCTACCGTCCGGCCGCCATCGAGCAGCTGAAGACGGTCGCGGCGCAGGCCGGCGCGCAATTCATTGGTTCTGAAACAAGCGAGAAACCAACCGACATCGCCCGGCGCGCGGTGGAGTACGCGCGCACGCACTACCAGGATGTGCTCATCATCGATACTGCCGGCCGCCTGGCGATCGACGAAGAGATGATGCGCGAGATCGCCGAGCTGCATGCGGCGGTGAAGCCGGTGGAGACGCTGTTCGTGGTCGACGCCATGCAGGGCCAGGACGCCGTGAACGTGGCGCGCGCGTTCAACGAGCGCCTGCCGCTCACCGGCGTGATTCTTACCAAGCTCGACGGCGACGCGCGCGGCGGCGCCGCGCTTTCGGTGCGCCACATCACCGGCAAGCCGATCAAGTTCGCCGGCGTGGGCGAGAAGCTCTCGGGGATCGAGCCATTCCATCCCGACCGCATGGCGGCGCGCATCCTGGGCATGGGCGACATCCTGTCGCTGGTCGAGGAAGCGCACGCCAAGATCGACCTGGAGGAAGCCAAGCGCGTCGCCGAGAAAGTCAAGAAGGGCAAGGGCTTCGACCTCGAGGACTTCAAGCAGCAGATCTCCCAGATGAACAAGATGGGCGGCGTTGCCTCGCTCATCGACAAGCTGCCGGCGCAGCTGGTCGGCCAGATCAATCCCGCGCAGCTGCAGGACGACAAGCAGTTCCGCCGCATCGAGGGCATCATCAACGCCATGACGGCCCAGGAGCGCGCCAAGCCCGAGCTGATCAAGGCCTCGCGCAAGCGCCGCATCGCCGCCGGCGCCGGCGTGCCGGTGCAGGCCGTGAACCAGTTGCTCAACCAGTTCGAGCAGATGCAAAAAATGATGAAAATGATGAAAGGCGGCAACCTGCAGCGCATGATGCGCGGCATGAAAGGCATGCTCCCCGGGATGCGATGACCGCGGATACGGCGAACCGCACGCTTGTCTGCAGCGTCCTTTTCATCGACATCGTGGGCTATTCGAAAAAGGGCGTCACGGACCAGGTCCGCATCAAGCGCGCGTTCAACCACGTACTGAGCAACGCGCTGGAGCAGGTTCCGGCGCGCGAACGCGTCGTCGTGGACACCGGCGACGGCGCCGCCGTCACCTTCCTCGGCGACCCCGAGGGCGCGCTGTACGTCGCGCTCGCCGTGCTCGATGCCGTGGGCGAGGTGCCGGTGCGTATGGGACTCAATCTGGGGCCGGTGTCGCTCATGAAGGACATCAACGGCCTGGACAACGTCATCGGCGACGGCATCAATGCCGCGGAGCGGGTCATGAGCTTCGCCGCGCAGGACCAGCTGCTGGTTTCGCGCTCGTTCTTCGAGGTGGTTTCGCTGCTATCGCCGGACTACGCGGCGCTTTTCCGCCACGAGCCGTCGCGCACCGACAAGCATGAGCGCGCGCACGAGTTGTATTCGGTCACCGACGCGGTGCGGGTCGGGCGCCGCGTGCAGGAGATTCAGGCCCGCCTCAAGAGTCAACGGCGCGCGGTCTCCGACCCCGCGGATGCCGCGCCGGCGCAGATTTTCGATGCCGGGACCCACTACATCGTCTCCGGCCATAGCCGGTCGCGGGTGCAGGAAGCGGTGGAGGCTTTGCGCCTGCAGGGTTGCAAGCTCATCTCGCCGGTAGCGCAGGTGGGCAGCAAGTGGCTGGCCAGCGTCGACAACCCCAAGCTCGCCCACCCGGCCACCGTCCTGGAACTGGGCTTCAAGCGCTTCATTTCGGGCCCGACCCGTGAGGCGGTCACGGCCAAGGTCCAGGAGCTCCTCGAGCGGGGCGCGGTGCTCATCCGGGAGGCCGAGTTCGACGACGGCGTGTGGACCGCGGTGTGCGAGAAAACCTGAAGCGCCATCGGCTTCCCAAAGGCCTGATTTCTCCCGTATAATCCGCGCCTTTTCGCGGTCTACGGGGCATTCCCAATGGTGGTAATCCGGTTGCAGCGTGGCGGCGCCAACAAGCGCCCCTTCTTTCACGTGGTGGTGGCCGATTCGCGGCGCGCTGCGTCGGGCAAGTTCATCGAGCGTCTGGGCTTCTACGACCCGAAGGCGCCGCAGGGCCGCGAGGCGCTGCGCGTGAACATGGAGCGGGTGAAGCACTGGACCGGGCAGGGCGCGCAGCTTTCGCCGACGGCGAAGCGCCTGGTCAAGCAGTTTGCGAAGAAAGCCGCCTGATCGGCTGGTAGCGATGGGCCGCGTGGCCGGATCGTACGGCGTGCGCGGATGGGTGAAAGTGGCGCCCGAACCCGGGTCGCAGGAAGACCTGGCCGGGGCGAAGGAATGGTGGATCGGTGCCGATGCCTACAGGGTAGGCGAGGCGAGGGTCCATGGCTCCACGGTGGTCGGCAAGCTCGCGGGAATCGAAACGCGCGAGCAGGCGCTGGCGCTGAAGGGGCAGGCGGTTGCGGTGCGGCGGGAGGCGCTGCCCGAGCCGGAGGAAGGCAGGTACTACCTCGCGGATCTGGTCGGACTCGAGGTGGTGAACGAGCAGGGCGCGGCGCTGGGCGTGGTGACACGGACGTACTCCAACGGTGCGCACGACGTGATCGAGGTCGCCGGCGACCGGACACGGCTGATCCCATGGGTGTCGGCGGTGGTGAAGGAAGTCGACCTGCTGAAAAGGCGGGTGCAGGTCGAATGGGGAGCGGACTGGTGATCCGCTTCGACGTGGTAACGCTGTTCCCGGAGATGTTCTCCGCGGTCGCGGGGAGCGGCATCACCGGCCGGGCGCTGGAAGCGGGGCTGTGGTCGCTGACGACGTGGAATCCGCGCGATTTCGCGACCGATAATTACCGGACGGTGGATGACCGTCCGTACGGCGGCGGTCCGGGCATGGTGATGCTGGCCGAGCCGCTGGAAAGAACGCTGGACGCGGTGAAGACCGCGGGGGGTGGCCGGGTGGTCTACCTGTCGCCTCAAGGACGAAAGCTCGATCACCCGAGGGTGATGGAGCTGGTGCAGGAGCGGGCGGTGACGCTGCTGTGCGGGCGCTACGAGGGCGTCGACGAACGGCTGCTCAGGCGGCGCGTCGACGAGGAAATCTCGATCGGGGATTTCGTGCTCTCGGGCGGCGAGCTGGCGGCGATGGCGCTGATGGACGCCGCGGTCCGGCAGCTGCCGGGCGCGGTAGGCGAGCCCGCTTCGGTGATCGAGGAGTCGTTCGCCGACGGGCTGCTCGATTGCCCGCAGTACACGCGCCCGGAGACGTACCTGGGCGAGAAGGTGCCGCAGGTGCTGTTGTCCGGGCACCACGAGAACATACGGCGCTGGCGGCTGAAGCAGGCGCTGGGGCGGACCTGGCTGAGAAGGCCGGACCTGCTGGCGGTACGCAGGCTAAACGACGAGGAAAGCAGGCTGCTGGAGGAATTCCGGCAAGAAAGCGGAGCGAAGTCATGAATCTGATCCAGACACTCGAGCAGGAAGAAATCA
>DASUUN010000403.1:0-2462 GCA_036374055.1 Burkholderiales bacterium | reverse complement strand
AAAGGGCCCTGCTCATCGGAAGCCTGCTGCTGGTACTGCTCGTCGAGCTGGTGAATTCGGCGCTCGAGGCGACCCTCGACCGCATCTCGCTGGAGGATCACCCGCTCATCGGCCGGGCGAAGGACATC
The DNA here is from genome assembly GCA_036374055.1 of Burkholderiales bacterium. Taxonomy (GTDB): domain Bacteria; phylum Pseudomonadota; class Gammaproteobacteria; order Burkholderiales; family SG8-39; genus SCGC-AG-212-J23. Next base: position 2,334 of record DASUUN010000403.1, on the reverse strand, counting down.
GGCAGCGCGGCGGTGTTCGTCGCGCTGGTGAACGCCGCGGCGGTCTGGCTGCTCATCCTGCTCGCCTGACGAGCCAGGCGATCGCGCACACCCCCGCGGCGGCGAGCGACGAGGCGGCGAGCGGCATCGGCAGCCGCGCGGCGAGCGGCACCAGGGGGAGCGCGGCGGCGGCCTGCCAGGGTAGCCGTCCGGCCAGCACCGCGCCCACCGCGAGCAGCGAGGCGATGACGCCGCTCGACAGCGTGAACGAGACCCCCGCGGAAAGGCCCTTTCCGTACACCCAGGCGACCGCCAGGAAGCCAGCGCTCGCCGCGGCGAGCGCAAGCGCGGGTAGGTCGAAACGCCAGGAGGCGACCCAGCTGCCGACGCCGAGTGCTGCGCCCAGCGCGACCCCGGCGGCGCCGGCGCGCGCCGGCTGGTCGAGCGACAGCACCGAGCAGACCACCGCCAGCGCGGTGAGCGCAGCGATCCCCACCGCGTAGAGCGCGAGCTCCTGTGGCGGCTTGCCGCCGAGCATCCTGAAGTAGACCCAGAAGGCCGCCATGCCGAAGGCGATGCCCAGCAGCACGCCGGCGGCGCGCGTCGGCCGGAAAGCGGCGTCGATCAGCGCGCCGAACGCCGCCGCCGCGGCCACCGCGATCAGCAAGCGCTCCTGGAAGTCCAGCCGGCCGGCGAGGTAAAGCGCGGCGAAGAAGCCGGCGGCCACGGCGAGCCCGGCAAGCCGCAGCGGTTGCAGCAGTAGCGCCGCGGCAACGCCGGCGGCCAACGGCGCCGCGCCGTACTGCACGGCAGGCTGGGCGAGCAGCACCTTCATCTGGGCGAGCAGCGCCTCCACCTAGGCGCGCGCCACCCGAATCACGCCTTTCACCTCGCGCACCTGCGCCAGCGCGCGCCTGAGCTGCGCCATGTTGCCGACGTCGAAGGTGAAGCGCATGAAGGCGAGCTCGTCGCGGGTGTTGGTGCGCACCGCCGTGACGTTGATCTTCTCGCGCGCCAATGCGTCGCCGATGTCGCGCAGCAGGCCGCGCCGGTCGGTGGCGCTCACCGCCACGTCGACTGTGTAGCTGCCCTCGCCCTTGCCCCACTCGGCTTCGATCAGACGCTCCGGATGCGCCTCGGCAAGGCGCTTCAGGCTCGCGCAATCCTCCCGGTGCACCGACACGCCCTTGCCGCGCGTGACGAAGCCGCGGATCGGGTCCGGCGGCACCGGCTTGCAGCAGCGCGCGAGCTGCGTCATCAAACTGTCCATGCCGACGATCAGGACACCGGATCTGGCCGGGGTTTTCGCCTTTCTCCTTACTTCTGTTTTTTCCAGAGGCGATGCGTCGCCGCGCAGCGCCGTCTCGAGCTGCCGCAGGTTCACCTCGTCGCGCGCCACGGCGGCGAAGAGGTCGTCCGGCTGCTTGAAGCCGAGCCTGCCGGCCAGGTCCTCCAGGCTCGCCTGCGCGCCTTTGCGCTTGAGCACCTTCTCGACCTGCGCGCGCCCGGTGGCGACCGTCTGCTGCATGGCCTGGGTGTTGAACCACTGCCGGATCTTCTGCCGCGCGCGGTGGCTCCTGACGAAGCCGCGCTCGGCGTTGAGCCAGTCGCGCGACGGCCCGCCGGTCTTCGCGGCGACGATCTCGACGCGCTGGCCGCTCGCGAGCGGCGTGTCCAGCGTCACCATGTGGCCGTCGACGCGGGCGCCGCGGCAGCGGTGGCCCAGGTCGGTGTGCAGCGCGTAGGCGAAGTCGATCGGCGTGGCGCCCGCGGGAAGGTCGATCACCTTGCCCTGCGGGGTGAGCACGTAGACCGTGTCGTCGGCGGCGGCCTGGCGCGCCTTCGACCAGTCGGCCACCTCGTCGCGCCACGCCAGCAGCTCGCGCAGGTAGGCGATCTTCTGCTCGAACTGCCTCGAGGTCCTGGCCTTTTCCTTGTACTGCCAGTGCGCGGCGACGCCGTACTCCGCCTGCCGGTGCATCTCCTCGGTGCGGATCTGCACTTCCAGCGTCTTGCCGCCCGGGCCGACCACCGCGGTGTGCAGCGACCGGTAGAGGTTCGCCTTCGGGCGCGCGATGTAGTCGTCGAACTCCTGGGGGATGGGCTGCCACAGGTCGTGCACCACGCCGAGCGCGGTATAGCAGTCCTTGATCTCGGGAACGATCACCCGCAGCGCGCGCACGTCGTAGACCTGCGAGAAGTCCAGGCCCTTGGTGCGCATCTTGTTCCAGATGGAATAGATGTGCTTCGGGCGCCCCGTGATCTGTCCCTCGATGGACAAGGCCTTCAACTCGTCCTCGAGGGTCGCAATGGCTTTCTTGATATATCTCTCGCGCTCCAGGCGCTTCTCATCGA
>DASUUN010000402.1:0-7117 GCA_036374055.1 Burkholderiales bacterium | reverse complement strand
GCTCTACTTCGAGGGCGACCCGAACTCGGCGTTCCGCCTGGTGCGCGCGGTCAAGAACCGCTTCGGCGCGGTGAACGAGCTCGGCGTGTTCGCCATGACCGACAAGGGCCTGAAGGGCGTGAGCAACCCTTCGCGGCTGTTTCTTTCTTCCCACGACAGGCCGGTGGCCGGCTCGTGCGTGCTCGCCACGCTCGAAGGCACGCGCCCGCTGCTGGTCGAGATCCAGGCGCTGGTCGATGCGGCGCACTCGCCCAACCCGCGGCGCCTGTCGGTGGGTCTGGAGCAGAACCGCCTCGCCATGCTGCTCGCGGTGCTGCACCGGCACGCCGGCATCGCCACCTGGGAGCAGGACGTGTTCATCAACGCCGTGGGCGGGGTACGCATCGGCGAGCCGGCGGCCGACCTTGCCGTGTGCCTCGCCGTGGTCTCGTCCCTCGCCGACCGGCCGATCGCGGCCAAGGTGGCGGTGTTCGGCGAGATCGGCCTCGCCGGCGAGGTGCGCCCGGCGCCGCGCGGGCAGGAGCGCCTGCGCGAGGCAGCCAAGCTCGGCTTCGAGAAAGCCATCGTGCCGCGCGCCAACCAGCCGAAAGCGAGGATCCCCGGCCTTGAAGTGCTGCCCGTCGAGCGCGTAGACCAGGCGGTCCAGCTACTGAGGAACCTCTAGGTCGGCGAGCGCGCGCCGGATGACCTGCGCCGAGCGCTGCAGCGCCTGCTGTTCGGCAGGGTCCAGCGCGGGCACGACCACGTCTTCGGCGCCGCGCTGCCCGACCACGGTGGGCAGCGAAAGCGCCACGTCGCTTAAGCCGAGCGCGCCGTGCTGCACGCGCGACACGGTGACGATGCGCCGCTCTCCGCCCAGCATCCAGCGCAGCAGCGAAGCCGTGACCAGGCCGATGGCGTGGTTGGTGGCGCCTTTTCTGCGGATGATCTCGTAGGCCGCGCGCCGCACCGCTTCGCCCAGGCGCGCTTCGGTGCTCGCGCGCCACGCGGGCCAGCTGCGCAGCGGCCGGCCGCCGGCCTGGGCGCTGGACCACAGGACCACCTCGGAGTCGCCGTGCTCGCCGACCACCTGGGCGTGCACGGAGCGCGGATCCAGGCCGAGCTCGCGGCCCGCCAGGTGGCGCAGGCGCGCGGTGTCCAGCATCGTGCCGCTGCCGATGACGCGCTCCGGGGGCAGGCCGCACGCGTCGCGTACCACTTTGGTGAGCACGTCGACCGGGTTGGTGACCACCAGCACTAGGCCACGGTAGCCGCGCAGCGCTTCGCCGATGCCGCGCGCGATGGCGGCGTTGTCGCGCAGCAGGTCGAGGCGGCTTTCGTGCGGCTTGCCGCCGCGCCCGGCGGCGATGACGAGCGCATCGCTGTCGCGCATCTGCTCGAGCGACGCCGCACGCACGCTAGCCGCGGGATAGAAAGACGAGCCGTGCGCGAGGTCCATGGCCTCGCCCTCGGCAAGCTCGCCCCGGCGGTCGGCGAGCAGCAGCTCACCCGCGACGCCCCGGTGCAGGACGGAGATCGCGACGCTCGCGCCCACCCAGCCGGTTCCGACGATGCCGATGCTCGGCTTGCTCACGCACGGTCAGACCGCGCGGGCGAGCACGCGTTCCGCCGCACGCAGGCCGCTGCGCACGGCGGCCTCCAGCGTCGGCGGGTATTCCGGGTCGGTGTAGTCGCCTGCAAGAACGGCGCCGCCGGCTTCGGGCGGCGGCCGCTGCAGTCCCGGCGTGCAGGCGATGGTGGCGCGCTTTTCCGCGATGACGCGCGTCCATTGGGGCTCGGGCAGCTCGCGCAGCACTTGCGCGAGCTCGCGGTGGCAGGCGGCGGCGAGCTCGTCCTGCGTCATCTGCTGGTGATCGCCCTGCGCGCTGATGACGCACGCCAGGCGACCCTTCTCGCCGAGCAGCGCGCCGCGGTCGAACACCCACTGCACCAGGCCTTCGGCCATGCCGAGCATGGGGAAGGGCAGGCGCACGCGGCCGGGATACTGGAGATAGCAGGTATAGATGGGCTGGTAGGAGAACTCGAACGGGACGCGCTCGACGAGGTTCTTCAGCTGATGCGGGCCGACCGCGATGATCTTCGCGTCGAAGCCGCTCAATTCCTCGAGGCTCGAGACCGGCGAGCGCAGCCGCACCTCGCCGCCCTTGCGCTTCACGTACTGCGCGGCGGGCTCGGGAAACAGCCGGGACAGATCGACGCGCGGCAGCAGCAGGTTGCTCGCCTCCGGCGGGCCGGCGAGCGTGTCGCGCAGCACCGCGAGGAACACGCGCGCCGAGGCCTGCTCGACCGGCGTGTTGAGCGCCGACACGCACAGCGGGCCCCACAGGTAATGGCCGATGCGGCCGTCCTGGCCGTGCGCCTGCAGCAGCTCGCGCACGGTGAGGTCGCTGGGCAGCCGGAAGCCCTGCTTGCGCAGCGTGCGCATGAAGCGCATTGCGGCGAAGCGCTCGCGCAGCGGAAGGCCGCGCGCGAGCAGCAGCCCGCCGAGCAGGCCGGCGGCGCCCGGCAGCCACAGCGAGCGGAAGGCGAAATGGCGCGCGTAAACCACTTCGAGCGGCAGGCGCAGCAGCGCATCGGAGGGCACCCCGACTTCGCGCATCAGGCCGAACAGCGCCGAATAGGCGCCCACCAGGATATGCTGGCCGTTGTCGAGCTCGTGGCCCTGCGCCACGATGCGGCGCGCGCGGCCGCCGGGCAGCGGACCGGCTTCGAACACCGTCACGCGAGCGCCGCTTCGTGCAAGGCTCACCGCGGCAGCCATGCCGGCGTAGCCTGCCCCGACGATGGCTACCCCGCCAGCCAGGTTTTCCACGCGATGTAGAACTTGCGCAGCGGCGTGAGCGAAGTTTTCTGCACCAGGACGCGAAACCCGTCGGCCTCGATCTCCTCGAGCAGCGCGCGGTAGATCGCCGCCATGATCAGCCCCGAGCGCTGCGCGCGGCGGTCCTCGGGCGGCAGCGCCTGCATCGCCTTTTCGTACTGGCTGCGCGCGCGCGCCGCCTGGAAGGCCATCAGCGCCTTGAACGCGTCGCTTTCGCGCGACTGCAGGATGTCGGAGGCCGGCACGCTGAAGCGCTTGAGATCCTCCATCGGGATGTAGATGCGGTTCTTGCGCGCGTCCTCGCCGACGTCGCGGATCACGTTGGTCAGCTGGAAGGCGATGCCGAGGTCGCGCGCGTAGTCCAGGGTGCGCGGATTGCGGTAGCCGAAGATGCCGGCGGCCAGCACGCCCACCACCCCGGCCACCCGATAGCAGTAGCGCTCGAGCCCCGGCCAGTCGAGGTAGCGCGTCTGGGTGAGGTCCATCTCCATGCCGTCGATGATCTCGTTCAGCCGCTCGGCCGTGATGGAGAACTTCTCCTTGAAAGGCGCAAGCGCGCGGGTGACCGGGTGCTGCGGGTCGCCCGCATACAGGCCGGCCAGCTCCGAGCGCCACCAGGCGAGCTTCGCCGCGGCGACCTGCATCTCCGCCGCGTCGTCCACCGCGTCGTCCACCTCGCGGCAGAACGCGTACAGCGCCGTGATGGCGCGGCGGCGCTCGGCCGGCAGGAACAGGAACGCGTAATAGAAGCTCGAGCCGCTGGCCGCGGCTTTCTGCTGGCAGTACTCGTCCGGGGTCATACTGCTCTCAACAGGAGAAGCGGCCAATCAAGGGCCTTGAGCACCGGGCGGCGACGGAACACGTCGTAGCCGGCGGCTTCGATCTTGTCGAGGATCCGCAGTCCGCCTTGCACGGTGGCGCGGATTTCGAGTCCGATGCGGCCGGGAAGGCGGCGGCCGAGCGGCGCGCCCGACAGCATCAGCGATCTCGCCCTTTGGACTTGAAATCCCATCAACGCGCGCCACGCACGGTCGCACAGCTTGTCGCGCAAGTGGCGCTCGCTCACTCCGTGGGCGGCCATTTCATCCTGTGGAAGGTACACGCGGTTGTCCTTCGCATAGTCGACGTCGACGTCCTGCCAGAAGTTGATGAGCTGCAGCGCGGTGCAGACGGCGTCGGACTGCGCGAGGTCTGAGTCAGTCGTTCGTTTGAACAGGTGCAGGAGGAGCCGTCCCACGGGGTTGGCGGAGCGCCGGCAGTAAACCAGCAGCGCGGGAAAGTCCGCGTAGCGCTTCTGCACGACGTCCTGGCTGAAGGCATCCAGCAGGTCGCGGAACGGCTGCACGGGAAGGGCATGGTCCTTAATGGTTTTTTCCAGCGCCTGGAACAGCGGCGTGCGCACAGGCTGCGCGCGCTCGATGCGCGCGAGCTCCTCCCGGTAGTCATTTAACCTGGCAAGCCGTATATCCGGCGGGTCGCTCCCTTCGTCGGCGAGATCGTCGGCGCTGCGCGCGAAGCGGTAGATCGCCTCGACGGGGCGGCGCAGCGGCGCGGGAAGAAGCAGCGACGCGACCGGGAAGTTTTCGTAATGGCCGACCGCCACGCGGCTATAATACGTTGATTTTTCGGCGAAGGTAGCAGGCGAAGGTGGCGGCCAAGTTGAACAGGCGAAGGTGGCGGAATTGGCAGACGCACCAGACTTAGGATCTGACGCCGCAAGGCATGAGGGTTCGAGTCCCTCCCTTCGCACCATCGTAACCAAGCACAACTAGGGAACATGCCGGCAAACGTGGAAAACCTCGGAACGCTGGAGCGGCGGGTCTCGATGACCGTGCCGCTGCAGGACATCGAGCGGCAGGTGGAGGCCAAGCTCAAGCAGCTCGCGCGCAACGTCAAGATGCCGGGCTTCCGGCCCGGCAAGGTGCCGATGAAGCTCGTCGCGCAGACCTACGGGCCGCAGGTGCGCAACGAGGTGCTCGGCGACGCGGTGCAGAAATCGTTCACCGACGCGGTGCGCGAGGCGAACCTGCGCGTGGCCGGCTACCCCAAGATCGAACCCAAGAAAGAAGGCACGAGCGCCGAGGCGCTCGAATTCAGCGCCACGTTCGAGGTTTATCCCGACGTCAAGGTGGGCGACCTGTCGGCCGCGACCATCGAGCAGCCGAAGGTGGCGGTCGACGACGCCGCCGTGGACCGCACGCTCGAGATCCTGCGCAAGCAGCGCGCGCGCTTCGTCGCCGCCAGCCGGCCGGCGCGCGACGGCGACCGCGTGACGGTGGACTTCCAGGGCACGATGGGCGGCCAGCCGTTCGAGGGCGGCAAGGCTGACAATTTCGTCCTGACGCTGGGCGAGGGGCGCATGCTCCCCGAGTTCGAGGCGGCCGCGCGCGGCATGTCGCCGGGCGAGCGCAAGACGTTTGCGCTCAGGTTCCCGGAGGATTACCACGCCAAGGACGCGGCCGGGAAGGATGCCGAGTTCGAGATCGCGGTCAAAGGCATAGAAGAGCCGCAGCTTCCCGAGCTCGACGCGGAGTTCGCCAAGGCGCTCGGCGTGGCCGACGGCGACGTCGCCAAGATGCGCGACGAAATCCGCGCCAACGTCGAGCGCGAGGTGAAGAAGCGCGTCGACGCGCGGCTGAAGAACCAGGCGATGGACGCGCTGCTCGCCGCCACGCCCCTGGAGCTGCCCAAGTCCTTGATCGAGATGGAGGCACAGCAGCTGGTGCAGCGCGCCGCCGCCGATCTGCAGAGCCGCGGCGTCAAGCTCGACCAGGTACCGCTGGCGCCGCAGCATTTCGAGGAAACCGCCCGGCGCCGCGTGGCGCTCGGCCTGATCATCGCCGAGGCGGCGCGCGCCGAGGGACTGCAGCCCAAGCCCGCCGAGGTGCGCGCCATGGTGGAGCAGGAGGCACAGAGCTACGAGAGTCCCGCCGAGGTAGTAAAATGGTTTTATATGCAGCCGCAGCGGCTTTCCGAGATGGAAGCCATGGCGCTGGAAGCCAACGTAGTCAAATGGATTTTGTCGAAGGCCCAGGTGAAAGAGAAACAGATGGCGTTCGACGAGCTGATGGGATCGAGCTCGTGAACTGGCAAAGCAATACCCCTGATTTCCAAGGCCTCGGGCTCATCCCGATGGTCATCGAGCAGTCCGGGCGCGGCGAGCGCGCCTATGACATCTACTCCCGGCTGCTGAAGGAGCGCGTGGTGTTCCTGGTCGGGCCGGTCACCGAGGTGACCGCCAACCTGATCGTGGCGCAGCTGCTGTTCCTGGAGTCCGAGAACCCGGACAAGGACATTTTCTTCTACATCAATTCACCCGGCGGCTCGGTGTCGGCGGGGCTGGCGATCTACGACACCATGCAGTTCATCAAGCCCGACGTCTCGACGCTGTGCGTGGGCCAGGCGGCGAGCATGGGGTCGCTGTTGCTGGCGGCGGGCGACGCCGGCAAGCGCTACGCGCTGCCCAACTCGCGCGTGATGATCCACCAGCCGATGGGCGGCTTCCAGGGGCAGGCCACGGACATCGAGATCCACGCCAAGGAGATCCTCTACCTGCGCCAGCGGCTGAACGAGATCCTCGCCAGGCACAGCGGCAAGTCGGTCGAGGTCATCGCCCGCGACACCGAGCGCGACTTTTTCATGTCCGCCGAAGACGCGGTAAAGTACGGCATCGTGGACAAGGTCCTGACATCCCGGGAGAGCACGTAACACATGTCGGAAAAGAGCGCCTCCGGCGAGAAGCTGCTGTACTGCTCGTTCTGCGGCAAGAGCCAGCACGAGGTGAGAAAGCTCATCGCCGGCCCGTCGGTGTTCATCTGCGACGAGTGCATCGAGCTGTGCAACGACATCATCCGCGAGGAGACCGCCTCCGATAAGGGCGGCAAGGGCGCGAAGTCCGACCTGCCCACCCCCCGCGAGATCCGCAACATCCTCGACCAGTACGTGATCGGCCAGGACCAGGCGAAGAAGATCCTCTCGGTCGCGGTCTACAACCACTACAAGCGGCTCAAGCACCTGTCCAAGAACGACGAGGTGGAGCTCGCGAAGTCCAACATCCTGCTGATCGGGCCTACCGGGTCGGGGAAGACGCTGCTCGCGCAGACCCTGGCCAGGCTGCTGAACGTTCCGTTCGTCATCGCGGACGCGACCACGCTCACCGAGGCCGGCTACGTCGGCGAGGACGTCGAGAACATCATCCAGAAGCTGCTGCAGAACTGCGACTACGACGTCGACAAGGCGAAGCGCGGCATCGTCTACATCGACGAGATCGACAAGATCTCGCGCAAGTCGGACAAC
>DASUUN010000401.1:0-8210 GCA_036374055.1 Burkholderiales bacterium | reverse complement strand
TGCCGCGCAGCTCGAGCACGGCACGCTCGAGCTGCGCGAGCGTGCGCCGCGCGTCGTCGAGCAGGCGCGCGCCTTCCGGGGTGAGCTCGACGCGCCGGCGGGTGCGGACGAAAAGCGCGATGCCGAGGCTCGCCTCCAGCGCCCGGATGGCGCGCGACAGGGGCGGCTGCGAGATGTGCAGGGCGGCCGCCGCGCGGCCGAAGTGCAGCCGCTCGGCGACCGCAATGAAATACCGCAGCTGCCATATTTCCGGAAGATTCATACCGCAAGGGTATTACAGCCGGGCGCCGATGGCATTGGATCGCGGCGGCGGGGTGGCGCAGAATCGCGCCTCTCGAGGAGGAGGCTCATGGCCGACGCGCAGAACCGCCGTTCCCGACTCATCACCCAGGGCGTCGCCCGCTCGCCCAACCGCGCGATGCTGCGCGCCGTGGGTTTTCGCGACGGCGACTTCGACAAGCCGATCGTCGGCGTGGCGAACGGCCACTCCACCATGAATCCCTGCAATGCCGGCATCCAGCCGCTGGTCGACCGGGCGATGGCGGCCCTCGAGCAGGCGGGCGCGAAGCCCCAGGTGTTCGGCGTGCCGACCGTCACCGACGGTATCGGCATGGGCACCGAGGCGATGAAGTACTCGCTGGTGTCGCGCGAGGTCATCGCCGACGCCATCGAGACCAGCGTCAACGGCCAGGCCATGGACGGCGTGCTGGTGGTCGGCGGCTGCGACAAGAACATGCCCGGGGGCATGATCGCCATGGCGCGCATGAACGTGCCGGGCGTCTACGTCTACGGCGGCACCATCAAACCGGGCAAATGGAAGGGGCAGGACCTCACCATCGTGTCGGCGTTCGAGGCCGTCGGCGCCTTTGCCGCCGGCAAGCTCTCCGAGGAGGACTTCACCGGCATCGAGAAGAACGCCTGCCCGAGCGTGGGCGCCTGCGGCGGCATGTACACGGCCAACACCATGAGCTCGTCGTTCGAGGCGCTCGGCATGAGCCTGCTCGGCTCCTCGCAGATGGCCGCGCCGGACGCCGAGAAGGCCGACTCGGCGGCGCAGTCCGCGCAGGTGCTGGTCGAGGCGATCCGCAACGACCTGAAGCCCCGCGACATCATCACGCGCAAGTCCATCGAGAACGCCGTGGCCCTGGTGATGGCGACCGGCGGCTCCACCAACGCGGTGCTGCACTACCTCGCCATCGCGCGCGCCGCGGGGGTCAAATGGACCATCGACGATTTCGAGCGCGTGCGACGCAAGGTGCCGGTGCTGTGCGACCTCAAGCCTTCGGGACGCTTCGTCGCCGTCGACTTCCACAAGGCCGGCGGCGTGCCGCAGGTGCTGAAGATCCTGCTCGCCAACGGCGCGCTGCACGGCGAGTGCATGACCATCCACGGCAAGACCATGGCGCAGATGCTGAAGGACATTCCCGCCGAGCCGCGGGCCGACCAGCAGGTGATCCGTCCGTGGTCGAAGCCGATGTACAAGGAAGGGCACCTCGCCATCCTCAAGGGCAACCTCGCCACCGAGGGCTGCGTCGCCAAGATCACGGGGCTGAAGAACCCGGTCATCACCGGGCCGGCGCGCGTGTTCGATTCGGAGAACGCCTGCATGAAAGCCATCATGGCCAAGCGCATCAGGCCCGGCGACGTCATCGTGATCCGTTACGAAGGGCCCAAGGGCGGTCCCGGCATGCAGGAGATGCTGGCGCCGACCTCCGCGCTCATCGGCCAGGGACTGGGTGAGTCGGTGGGTCTGCTCACCGACGGGCGCTTCTCGGGCGGCACCTGGGGCATGGTGGTGGGGCATGTGGCGCCCGAGGCGTATGTGGGCGGCACCATCGCGCTGGTGAAGGAAGGGGACTCGATCACCATCGACGCGAAGAAGCGCCTGATCCAGCTCAACGTACCGGCCAGGGAGCTCGCCGTGCGGCGCAAGAAATGGAAGGCGCCTCGCCCGCGCTACGAGAAAGGGCTGCTCGCCAAGTACATGAAGCTGGTCTCGACGGCGTCCGAAGGCGCCGTGACGGGCTAGAAGCTCGACCCCGGCTGCTGCAGGAACTCGATTTCCTCGGGCGTGCTGGCGCGCCCGAGGATGGCGTTGCGATGCGGAAAGCGCCCAAAGCGCTGGATCACGTCGAGATGGGCGAGCGCGTAGCGGTACGCGTCGTCGGTTTCCGGGAAGCTCTCGAGGGGCTTGATCAGCTCGCAGGCGCGCAGCTGGTCGGCGAGCGACTCGCTGTGCTCGAACGGCAGGTAGGCGAACAGCCGCTCCACCGGCAGCAGGACCTTGTCGTATCCCTGCTCCAGGGCGTATCGGGCCGTATCCAGCGCCAGTGGGTCGGCGGCAAAGGCGCGCGGCGCGCCGCGGAACATGTTGCGGGGGAACTGGTCGAGCAGCACTATGAGCGCGAGGCAGTCCCGAGGCTCGGCCTTCCAACCGGAAAGCTTCCCTTCAAACCCTGCTTCGTACAGATGCAGGAAGCGCTCCCAGACTTCGCGATCGAAGGCGTCGCTCTTCTCGAACCAGCGCTTGTGACGTTTGCCGCGCTCGGCGGGCGCGCCGAACCAGAAAAGCAACACGTCGTCCGGCCGTGGTTGGTCGCTCATTGGGCCGATGGTAAGCTGAAGCCGGCCTATCAACGAACACAAGGGAGAGCCCATGATCACCAAGCTCCGCCGCCTCGTCGCCAGCCTGCTCGTGGCATCCATTGCCGGACTCGGCCTGCCGCTGCCGGTGCACGCCGGCATGCTCGGCACCGACGCCGCGCTCGGCTCCGCTGAACGCGCGCGCATTGCGACTTTCCTGGAGCGCGAGGACGTGCGCCAGCAGCTGCAAGCGCAGGGCGTGGCCCCGGCGGACGTAAAGGCGCGGGTCGCGGCGCTGACCGACGAGGAATCGGCCCAGCTGGCGGGCCAGGTCGACAGCCTGCCTGCCGGCGGCGACGTGCTCGGCGTCATCCTTACAGTGTTCCTCGTGCTGCTGCTCACCGATATCCTCGGCTTTACCAAGGTGTTTCCGTTTACCCGCTCCATACGCTGAAGCCAACAACAAGGGAGACCTCATGATGACCAAGCTTCGCCGCCTCATCGCCAGCCTGCTCGTGGTATCCATCGCCGGGCTGGGCGTAGTCCCGCTGCCGGCGCAAGCCGGCATGCTCGGCACCGACGCCGCGCTCGCCTCCGGCGAGCGCCAGCGCATCGTGACTTTTCTGGAGCGCGAGGACGTGCGCCAGCAGCTGCAGGCCCAGGGCGTAAGCCCGACGCAGGTCAAGGCGCGCGTCGCGGCGCTCACCGACGAGGAAGCCTCGCAGCTCGCCGCGCAGATGGACAGCCTGCCGGCAGGCGGCGTGCTGGGACTCATCCTGCTGGTGTTCGTGGTTCTTCTCATCACCGACATCCTCGGCTTCACCAAGGTCTTCCCCTTCACGCGCCCGGTGCGCTAAGCTGTCCGGCACCGGACCAGAAACCCCCGCTGCGGCGGGGGTTTTGGTTTCTGCCATGCCGAACCGCCTCGCGCAGGAGACTTCTCCGTACCTCCAGCAGCACGCCGGCAACCCCGTCGAGTGGTACGCCTGGGGCGCCGAGGCGCTCGAGCGCGCCCGCCGCGAGGACAAGCCGATCCTGCTTTCGGTCGGCTATTCGGCCTGCCACTGGTGCCATGTCATGGCGCACGAGAGCTTCGAGGATCCGCAGGTCGCGGCGGTGATGAACCGCCTGTTTGTGAACGTGAAAGTCGACCGCGAGGAGCGGCCGGATCTCGACCAGATCTACCAGACGGCGCACCAGATGCTCGCGCAGCGCGCCGGCGGCTGGCCGCTCACCATGTTCCTTTCGCCGGACGGCACGCCGTTTTTTGGCGGCACCTACTTTCCGAAGACGCCGCGCTACGGGATGCCGGGCTTTCCGGACCTGTGCGAGCGCATCGCCGCGATCTGGCGCGACAAGCGCGCCGACATCCAGGCGCAAAACGCGGAGGTGCTCAAGGCCTTGGCCCGCACCCTGCCGAGCGGCGCAGGGCCAGGGCTTTCGGCCCAGGTGCTGGACGACATGCTGCGCAACCTGCGCGCGAGCTTCGATGCTCAGCACGGCGGCTTCGGCGCGGCGCCGAAGTTTCCCCATCCGACCGACCTGGAGCTATGCCTGCGCAAGGGCGAAGACGACATCGCGCGGCTCACGCTGCGTCGCATGTGCGAGGGCGGCATCTACGACCAGCTGGGCGGCGGCTTCTGCCGCTACAGCGTTGACGCGCACTGGAGCATCCCGCACTTCGAGAAGATGCTCTACGACAACGGCCCGCTGCTCGCCCTGCTGGCCGACGCTTGGCTCGTCTGCGGCGAGCGGCTGTTCGAAGGCTGCGCGGAGCAGACGGCCGGCTGGCTGATGCGCGAGATGCAGTCGCCCGAAGGCGGCTATTACTCGTCGCTGGACGCGGACAGCGAGCACGAGGAAGGCAAGTTCTATGTCTGGGACCGTGCCGAGGTGCAGTCGCTGCTGTCTGCGGAGGAGTACACGACGCTCGCGCAGCGCTACGGCCTCGACGGCCCGCCGAATTTCGAAGGCAGGCACTGGCACCTGCGCGTGGCGGGGCCCTGCGAAAGCGAGCCGCTGCTGGGGTCCGCGAAGGCGAAGCTGTTCGCGGCCCGCGAGCGGCGCGTGCGTCCCGGCCGGGACGAGAAGATCCTGGTGTCGTGGAACGCGCTCGCGGCGCGCGGCATGGCGCACGCAGGCCGCGTCTTCGGGCGCCCGCGATGGCTGGCATCGGCGCGCCGCGCGGTGGATTTCATCCGCGCCCGCATGTGGCGCGACGGGCGCCTGCTGGCCACGTACAAGGACGGCCGCGCGCATCTCAGCGCGTATCTCGACGACTACGCTTTCCTCATCGCGGCTCTCCTCGAGCTGACGCAAGCCGAGTTCCAGATGCAGGACCTGAAATGGGCATGCGAGCTCGCGGACGTGCTGCTCGATCAGTTCGAAGACCGGGAAGGCGGCGGGTTTTTCTTCACCGCACGCGAGCACGAGCAGCTTATCCTGCGGCCCAAGCCGGGGCACGACAACGCCACGCCGTCGGGCAACGCGGTGGCTGCCTGGGGGCTGGGCCGCCTGGCCGCGCTCACCGGCGAGGAGCGCTACGCGCGCGCCGCGCGGCGCTCCGTGGAGCTGTTCTTTCCGGCGATGCGCGACTATCCCGCCGGGTTCGCCGCCATGGCCATCGCGCTCGACGAGCAGCTTGCGCCGCCTTCCATTCTCATCCTGCGGGGAAAGGCCGAGGCGCTCGCCGGCTGGCAAGCCGACTTGGCGCGCGAGTTCCTGCCCGACACCATGGTGCTCGGCATCCCCGACGGCGTAGGCGGCCTGCCGGCGGCGTTGGACAAGCCCGCCCGGCCCGGCCCGGTCAACGCATGGCTATGCCGGGGCGTTACTTGCCTGGAGCCGATTGGCGATCTTGTACACTTGAAAAAAGTACTCAAGGAGAAGGCATGAAGCAATTGGCACTGATTCTGGGCGCGAGCGCCGCGTTCGCCGGGGCGCTTCCGGCCGCGGCGAGCCCCGAACTGGCGAAAAAGCACGCCTGTTTTGCCTGCCACGCCGTCGACAAGAAGCTCGTCGGTCCTTCCTACAAGGACGTGGCGGGCAAGTACCGCGGCGACAAGGGCGCCGAGGCCCGGCTGGTCGACAAGGTGAAAAAGGGCAGCCAGGGCACCTGGGGCCAGGTGCCGATGCCGCCCAACGCCGCGGTGCCGGACGCCGACGTGCGCACGCTGGTGAAATGGATTCTGTCGCAGTAGCATAAGCGCCCGAAGCAACCCCTGCGGGAGATCCCATGAACAAGAAGGTCAGCATCACGCTCGTCGCTGCTGCGCTGGCGCTCGCCGGCTGCGGCGAACAAAAGCCTGCCGCCAAGGCGGAAGGTTCGGCCTCCGCCCTCGAAGTCAGGATCGGCCATGTCGCTCCCCTGACGGGTGGCATCGCCCACCTGGGCAAGGACAACGAGAACGGCGCCCGCCTCGCGATCGACGAGGCGAACGAGGCGAAAGTGCAGATTGGCGGCCAGGCGGTGAGGTTCACGCTGGTGCCGGAGGACGACCAGGCCGATCCGAAGGTCGGCACCACCGTCGCGCAGAAACTGGTGGATGCCCGGGTGAACGGCGTAGTGGGCCACCTCAATTCCGGCACCACCATCCCGGCCTCGGCGATCTATCACCAGGCCGGCATCCCGATGATCTCGGGCTCGGCCACCAACCCCCAGCTCACCGAGCAGGGCTTCAAGGAAGTGTTCCGCGTGGTCGGCCGCGACGACCAGCAGGGCCCGGCCATCGCCAACTACCTCGCCAGTGAGAAGAAGCCGAAACTGGTGGCGGTGATCGACGACGCCACCGCCTACGGCGAAGGCATCGCCAACGAGGTGGAGAAGACCCTCAAGGCGGCGAACATCCAGGTGCTGCCGCGCGAGAAGGGGACCGACAAGACCACTGACTGGAAGGCGGTGCTGACCAAGCTGCGCGGCAGGAGCCCCGACGCGGTGTTCTACGGCGGCATGGACGCGACCGGCGGGCCGCTGCTCAAGCAGGGCCGCGAGCTCGGCATCAAGGCGGTGTTCTCGTTCGGCGACGGTGCCTGCACCGACAAGATGAAGGAGCTGGCCGGTGACGCGGCCGAAGGCCTGCTGTGCTCGCAGGCGGGCATTCCGCCGCAGGCGGCGTCGAAGAAATTCCTCGACGCCTACAAGAAGAAGTTCAACGTCGACCCGATCCTGTACGCGCCATTCACCTACGACGCCGCGAACCTGCTGATCGAGGCGATGAAGAAGGCCAACTCGGTCGAGCCGGCGAAGTACCTGCCGGAGCTGCAGAAGATCGGCTTCAGCGGCGCCACCGGCAGCATCACGTTCGACGACAAGGGCGACCGCAAGGACGCGGAGATCACGATTTTCACCATGAAAGGCGGCAAGATCGAGCCGCTGGCGGTGGTGAAGGGCGGCAAGACGGTGGCCTACGAGGAGTTCCTCAAGAGCATGGGCGGCAGCAAGTAGGCTGCGTCAGGAGAAATCCGACAACGGCACCCGCGAGGGTGCCGTTTTTGTTTTTCGTTTAGGCTAGCCGCCCGTGGACACGTTTCTGCAGCAGGTCATCAACGGCCTTACCGCAGGCAGCGTGTACGCCGTGGTCGCCCTCGGCTATACCATGGTGTACGGCATCATCCAGCTGATCAACTTCGCCCACGGCGAGGTCGTGATGATCGGCGCCATGGTGGCCTTCACCATCATCAACGCGCTCGCGCCCTCGGGCCTGCCGCCGCTCGCCGTAGTGCTGATCGGCGCCGGCTGCGCGGTGCCGGTGTGCATGCTGGTGGGCTACTCGATGGAGCGCCTCGCCTACCGCCCGCTGCGCGGCTCGCCGCGGCTCGCGCCGCTCATCACGGCGATCGGCGTATCGATCATCCTGCAGCACCTCGCGCTGCTCGTCTGGAGCCGCAACGTGCTCGCCTTCCCGCAGATCATCGAGTCGCGTACGTACTTCATCGGGGGGGCTGCGATTACCACGGTACAGATCGCCATCCTTACGATCTGCGTCGCGCTGATGGGCGGGCTAGCGGCACTCGTCTACCGCACTCCGCTCGGCACCGCGATGCGCGCCACCGCCCAGAATCCGCAGGTCGCCGGCCTGATGGGCATCGACGTCAACCGCGTGATCGCCGCCACTTTCGTCATCGGCGCGGCGCTCGGCGCCATCGCCGGGGTGCTGTTCGGCACTTACTACGGCATCGCGCAGTACACCATGGGCTCGGTCCTCGGCCTCAAGGCGTTCTCCGCGGCGGTTCTCGGAGGGATCGGCAACATCCCGGGCGCCATGCTCGGCGGCATCCTGCTCGGGCTGGTCGAGGCGCTGGGCGCCGGTTACATCGGCGACATCACCGACCTGTGCGCGTACCGGCTGCTCGCGCCCATGATCAGCGCCTGCGAAGGCGGCGGCTACTTCATCCTCTTCGGCTCCAACTACCAGGACGTGTTCGCGTTCGTCGTGCTGATCCTCGTGCTGGTGTTCCGCCCGCAGGGCCTGCTCGGCGAGCGTGTAGGAGACCGCGCCTGATGCGCGCGTACTTCGACACGCGCAAGCGTCCCTGGCTGGTATGGCTGGGCTTCGCGCTGATCGGCATCGCCCTTGCGCTGCTGCCGTTCGCCCTGGCGCAGGTCGGCACCACCTGGGTGCGCATCA
>DASUUN010000400.1:0-3916 GCA_036374055.1 Burkholderiales bacterium | reverse complement strand
CACCTGCCGCTTCGAGGGCCTGAAGGAGGCGGTGACGCGCATCAACATGGCCGCCGACGCCGGCGCGGACCTCGGCCTCATCTTCCCGCGCAACGACGCCGAGATGAAGAAGGCGCCGAAGCAGGCGCGCATCCCGCTCGTCTACGTCACCAGCCGCGGCAACCGCGACGGCCGGCCGCTGCCGAGCGCCGCGCAGCTCGCCGACATGGGCTACAAGGCGACGATCGACGCGCTCACCTACCTGCTGGCGAGCTTCCACTTCACCAAGCTCGCCTACGCCGAGATCAAGCGCACCGGCGGCTACACCGGCCTTAGCCAAGAGCAGTGCATCGCCGCCCGCCAGGAGATCGAGACCCTCGTCGGCCTGGACGAGTTCTACGCTATCGAGGAGCAGACGGTCGAGAAGAAGGAATGGGGCAAGCGCTGAGCTACCCCTGCCTTCGCCGCTTCGCGGCGAGCTTCGCCTCGTACTCCACCCAGTCGTACTGCCGGCCTTCGCGGCGATGCCCGGTGTGCAGTACCCGATGGCAGGGCACCGCAAAGGCGAACCCGCTGCGCGAGCAGGAGCTCGCGACCGCGCGGATGGCCTTCGGCGCGCCGATCGCCTCGGCGATCCTCGAGTAGGTGGAGGTCTCGCCGAAGGGGATCTTGCGCACCTCGCGCCAAACGCGCTGCTGCAGATCGGTGCCGCGGATATCCAGCGGCAGCGCGAAAGGCCGGAACGGCGCCGCGATGTACCGGGCGACCTTCGCGACCGCGGCTTTGCTGCCTGTTTCGTCGCGAACCAGGTTCGCCTTGGGAAATCGCGCGCCGAGCTCGCGGAGCAGCCGCGACCGCGTGTCCCGCACCATGATCGAGACGACTCCCCGCGCGCCCGAAGCGACGAGCAGCGCCCCGAGCGCGCAGCGGCCCGTGCCGTAGCGGATCGTTTCCGGCGCCCTGCGGGTGAGCGGACCGTCCCATTTCATTTCAGCATGGTACCCGGCAGCCACAGCGCGAGCTGCGGGATCGCCGTGACGAGCCCCAGGCACAGGGTGATGAGGACGACGTAGGGCAGCGCGCCGAGGATGACCTGCCCGATCGGCGCGCGGGCCACCGCCTTGATGGTGAAGAGGTTCATGCCCACCGGCGGGGTGATGAGGGCGAGCTCGAGATTGATGGTGAGCAGCACCCCGTACCAGATCGGGTTGATGCCCAGGTGCGCCATGGCCGGCAGGATCACCGGCGTGGTGATGAGGATGATGGCGATGGTCTCGAGGAACATGCCGAGCACGAGCACCAGCGCCATGATCGCGAGCAGGAAGCCGAGCGGGCCGATCTCGCTCGCCACCACGAGCTGCACGATCTCGTGCGGGATGCGCAGCTTGGTGAGCACGAAGCCGAACACCGACGCGCCGGCGAGGATCATGAAGAGCATGGCCGAGGTGCGGCTCGCATCCAGCGCCGAGCCCCAGATCTCGCGCACGCCGATAGTGCGGTAGACGACGACGCCCACGGCGAGCGCGAGCACCGCGCCCGCGGCGGCCGCCTCCGTGGCGGTGAACACGCCCGCGTACATGCCGCCCAGGACGAGCACCGGCAGCGAGAGCGCCCACACCGACTTGCGCAGCGCGGCCAGCGCCTCGGGCAGCGAGGCGCGCGGCTCGCGGCGCACGCGGCGGCCGAGCGCGCTCGTGCCCATCGTCCAGAGGGCGAACATCGCGGCCATCACCAGCCCGGGCACGACGCCCGCCATGAACAGCGCGCCGATCGAGGTGTCGCTCACCACGCCGTAGAGCACCATCGGGCCCGAGGGCGGGATGAGGATGCCGAGCGTCCCCCCGGCGGCGACCAGGCCGTAGGCGGCGCGCGGCTCGTAACCGAAGCGGATCATCTGCGGGATGGCGACCGAGCCGATGGTGAGCGCGGTGGCGACGCTCGAGCCGGAGATGGCGGCGAAGAGCGTGCACGCGAGCACGGTGGCGATGCCCACGCCCCCGGGAAGGTGGCGCGTCAGCGTGTAGGCCGTGCTGTAGAGGTCGTCGACGATGCGGCTGCGGATCATGACGTGCGCCATGAAGGCGAACAGCGGGATCGCCACCAGCAGGTAGCGGTTGAGCTCCCCGTACATCACTTCCGAGACCGAGCCGAGCTCGCCCTGCGTCGCGACGAGGAGCGCGCCGCCGTAAAGCATCAGCCCGGCGTATACCGGCAACCCGGTGAAAAGCAGCAGTACCAGCCCCGCGAGAATTAGGGCGAAGGTCACTCCGGCCGCTCCATGCCCGCGGCGAGGCGCGCGAGCGACTCGAGCGCGACGAGCGCCATCACCGCGCCGCCGAGGGGCAGCAGGAGCTGCACCCAGAACACCGGGATCTCGACGTTGCCCTCGGCGACGATGCCCAGGCTGCGCGAGAAGATCGCCGTCTGCCAGCCGTTCACCACCAGTACGAGCGAGGCGGCGAGCGCGGCGAGCGCCGCCCAGGCGTCCACCCAGCGGCGCGCGCGCGCGGAAAGGCGCGAGGCGAGGAGGTCGACGCCGATGTGCTCGCCGCGGCGCTGCACCTGCGCCGCCGCGAGCATGACGACGCCCACCAGCAGGAAGCCGACCGCGTCGTCCACCCAGGCGGGCGGGCGGTTGAGCGCGTAGCGCATCACCACCGCCCAGGCGATGAGGACGAGCGACACGAGCACGCCCGCCGCCGAGAGCGCGGCCGCGGCGCGCGTCAGCGCGCCGAGCACGCGCGCGGCGAACGCCATCAGAGCTTGCGCATCATCTCGATCAGGCGCGCGCCGTCGGGGCTCGCCTCGATGAAGGCCTTGATCACCGCGGGCTGCATGGCGTCGGCCATCACTTTCTCCTGCGCCTTGGTGAGCACGGTGACGTTCATGCCCTTGTCGCGCAGCACCTTGACGTCCTCCTCCGGAATGCCGTCGGCGGGCGGGATGGCGCGGTCCTCGGCCTTGGTGGCGGCGGCCTGGATCGCCTTCCTGAGGTCGGCGGGCAGGCCCTTCCACCACGCCGGGTTCACGATCAGGTTGTCATAGGCGAGGATGATGTTGGAGGCCACGCCGAACTTCTGCACCTCGTAGAACTTGCGGCTGTTGGCGGCCTTGACGCCGGTGAAGCCGGCGTCGATGACGCCGGTCTGCAGCGCCTGGTACACCTCGGGTGCCGGCATCGGCGAGGGCGCCGCGCCCATCGCCGTGAGCCCGGTGTCCCAGAGCTTGGACAGGCCGCGCACCTTCACGCCCTTGAAGTCCGCGGGCGTGACCAGCGGCTTGTTTGCGGAGGTGAAGATGCCGTCGTTCGCGTCCATCAGCCAGGCGATGTTGGTGACGCCCTTGTCGGCCATCTTCGCGTCGAGCATCTTCTGCGCCTCCGAGCCGCGGAAGGCGTGCATCTTCTTCACCGAGCTCATGAAGTAGGGGATCACGGTGACGTTCATCTCCGGGATGGTGCCGCCCCACTGGAACGAGAGCACCGCGGCGGACTCGATCTTGCCGCCGGCGACCGCGGCGTGGTGCTGCGCCGGCTTGAAGAGCTGCGCCGCGCCGAAGATCTGCACCTCCACCTTGCCGCTGGTGGCCGCCTTCACGTCGGCGGCGAACTGCTCCAGGTTCTTCGCCGAGTGGTGCGCCGGCGGGAACTGGTGCGACAGGCGCATGGTGTAGTCGGCGGCGAGCACGGAGGCCGACAATGAGGCTGCGGCGACAGCAAGGAACACGCGTTTCATCTTCTCTCCTGGGGAAATGGCGGGCCCAGATTGTAAACAGGGTACGTCCCCATTTAGCCCAAGGTCTCCGTCCGTCACTCGATAACGACCGCTGGACGATTCAGTGCTGCCGATCGAATAGATGTCACGGCAGTCGCGCGATAATAACCGTGCTCGTCCAGCGCCGAATGCGTTGGCTCAGTGCACCATAACCGCGTAAGAAT
>DASUUN010000399.1:0-18048 GCA_036374055.1 Burkholderiales bacterium | reverse complement strand
GCCGCCAAGACCATCGACCGCATCGTCGACGTGTTCCCGGCGGCGGAAAAGGAGATGGTGCGGGCCATGCTCTCGGAATCGATCCGCGCGGTGATCTCGCAGACGCTGCTCAAGACCAAGGACGGCTCGGGCCGCGTCGCGGCGCACGAGATCATGATCGGCACTCCGGCGATCCGCAACCTGATCCGGGAGAACAAGATCGCGCAGATGTACTCGGCCATTCAGACCGGCCGCCAGATCGGCATGCAGACGCTCGACCAGAACCTGCAGGAGCTGGTGCAGCGCAACATCGTGTCGTCGGCTGAAGCGCGCGGCAAGGCCGCCAACAAAGACAACTTTGCGGGGTAAATCGCATGGAACGGGAGCAGGCAACCAAATTCATCTATGACCTGCTGCGCGCGCTGGTGGCGCGCAAAGGCTCCGACCTCTTCCTCACGGCGGGCTTCCCGCCGGCGATGAAGGTCGACAGCAAGATGACCCCGGTATCGCAGCAGGCGCTCAGCCAGCAGCACACGGCGATGCTGGTGCGCGCCATCATGAACGACCGGCAGGCGGCCGAGTTCGAGGCGACCAAGGAATGCAACTTCGCCATCGCCCCTTCCGGCATCGGCCGCTTCCGCGTCAACTGCTTCATCCAGCAGGGCCAGGTCGGCGCGGTGCTGCGGGTGATCACCACCACCATCCCGAACTTCGAGGACCTGAAGCTGCCGCCGGTGCTGAAGGACGTGGCGATGACCAAGCGCGGCCTGGTGCTGTTCGTGGGCGGCACCGGTTCCGGCAAGTCCACCTCGCTCGCCGCGATGATCGGCTACCGCAACGAGAACTCGCACGGCCACATCATCACCATCGAGGATCCGGTGGAGTTCGTGCACCCGCACAAGAACTGCATGATCACCCAGCGCGAGGTCGGCGTGGACACCGACTCCTGGGAAGCGGCGCTCAAGAACACCCTGCGCCAGGCGCCCGACGTCATTCTCATCGGCGAGATCCGCGACCGCGAGGTGATGGAGCATGCCATCGCCTTCTCGGAAACCGGCCACCTGTGCCTGGGCACGCTGCACGCGAACAACTCCAACCAGGCGATGGACCGCATCATCAACTTCTTCCCCGAGGAGCGCCGCCAGCAGCTGCTGATGGACCTGTCGCTCAACCTCAAGGCCGTGGTGTCGCAGCGCCTCATCCCGGTGAAAGAGGGCAAGGGGCGCGCCGCGGCGGTCGAGGTCATGCTCAACTCGCCGCTCATCTCGGATCTCATCTTCAAGGGCGAGGTACACGAGATCAAGGAAATCATGAAGAAATCGCGCGAGCTCGGCATGCAGACCTTCGACCAGGCGCTGTTCGACCTGTACGAGGCCGGCCGTATCAGCTACGAGGACGCGCTGCGCTTCGCCGATTCCACCAACGAGGTGCGCCTCGCCATCAAGCTGCACGGCAAGGAAGCGAAGGACAAGGACCTCACCAAGGGCATCGAGCACCTGGATATCGTCTAGCTCCCGTCTACTTCCTGTTTGACCCGGGAACGAGAAACTCGACCGTCTCGGTGCCGATCCGCGCTTCCACCAGCCCGGCGATCTCCTCGGGCGAAGCGTCTTCCTTCGGCCGCAGCTTGTCGTCGATGTGCAGCTCAAAGCCGCTCCACTCGATCTGCAGGTGGCGGCCGCGGCGCGTAGGCAGCACCGCTAGCCGCTCCCGGTTCTCTTGCCACTGGTCCAGATACTGCAGCAGGCGCTCGCGCTCGGCTTCGGCGACCAGCACCACCTCGAAGTTGCCGTCGCCGGGCTCGCCGTCGGGGGCAAGGAAGAGACTCGGCCCGACGTAGCGGAGGTTCAGCGCCTCCAGCATGAGGTAGCGACCGGAGATGTCCTCGCCGTCCAGCCTGGCCACCACCTCGACCGCTTCACAACGTGCCGCCACTTCCTTGAGGCGGCGCAGTCCCTGCTCGACGCTCTTCGCCTTGGGCCGGTTCCGCTCGGCTCGGGCGAGCAGGCGTGCGAACAGTCCCAGGCCGAGCCCTTCGACGAAGTAGCGCTCGCCCCAGGGCCCCTTGGCGATCCCCAGGTCGAGCTTCACGCGCCGCGCTGCATCCCAGCCGCGCACCAGCTCCTCGAAAGGGCGCTCGAGCTGTCCGAGCGTGCGCGCAATGTTGTTCGCGGTGCCGGAAGGCAGCAACGCCACCGGAACGCCACGACCCGCCATGCGCCGGGTGACGCGCGCCACCGTGCCGTCGCCGCCGGCGACCACGACGAGGTCGGCCGGCTCGCGCAAGCCCTTCTTCCAGCCCTTTTCCTTCGCGCACTGGTAGCGCACCTGGTGGCCGGCCGCCTCGAGAAGCCCGATCAGGCCCTCGGCATCATCGCCGCGCTGCCGGCCGGCCCCGGGGTTGTGGATCAGCGTGACGCGCACGTTATTTGCTCGAAGACGGGCATATGCGCATCCTCATTACCAATGACGACGGCATCTACAGCCCGGGCATAGCCGCCTTGGCGCAGGTCGCCTCCCGACTGGGAGAAGTCCGCGTGGTCGCGCCCGACGTCGAGATGTCCTCGGCCAGCGCCTCGATCACCGCGTCGCGCCCGGTGACCTACAAGCGCACGCGCGTCCCGGGCCTGGACGGCATCGAGGCCTACCGGGTGAATGGCACGCCGGGCGATTGCGTGATGCTCGGTACCACGCTGTGGGAGAACGTCGAGCTGGTGCTCTCCGGGGTCAACATCGGCACCAACCTCGGCAACGCAATCTGGCATTCGGGCACACTGGCCGGTGCGAAGCAAGCGGCGCTCCTGGGGCTGCGCGGCATCGCATTCAGCGTGCCGGCCACTGACCGCGAAGAGCCGCGCTTCGACATGCTGTGGCCCTGGGCTGCGACGGTGCTCGACATGCTTCTCGAGCTTCCCGACCTTCCCCTGGTCAATGTGAACTTTCCGGCCGTGCCGCCGCGTGGCACGGCCTGGACGCGGCAGTCGGTGCGCCACTACGACGGCAGGACCGTGCCCGCCAAGGATCCCATGGGCCGCACCCACTACTGGTTCACGGTGGTGCCGGTCGAGTCCACCGAGGAAGGCACCGATCGCTGGGCGATCGAGCAGGGCTACGTCTCGCTGACGCCTCTTACACTGGACCTCACCGAACATGAAGCTCTGGAGCGCGTGCGCAAGCTCGGATCCTGGAAGAAGCTGAAATTCGCTTGATTCGGATCGGCATTTCCGGCTGGCGCTACGGACCCTGGCGCGGCGTGTTCTATCCCGAAGGCCTCGCCCAGCGGCGTGAGCTCGAGTACTGCGCGGCGCACTTCTCCACCGTGGAGATCAACGGCTCGTTCTACTCGCTGCAGCGCCCCGAGTACTACGAGGCCTGGTATCGCGAGACGCCGCCGGGCTTCGTGTTCGCGGTGAAGGGCTCGCGCTACATCACGCACATGCTGCGGCTCAACAATATCGAGAAGCCGCTCGCCAACTTCTACGCCTCGGGCATCCTCGCCCTCAAGGACAAGCTCGGGCCGTTCCTCTGGCAGTTCCCCGAGATGTTCCACTTCAAGCCCGAGCGCCTGGAGGCTTTCTTCAGGCTCCTGCCCCGCGACACGCAGCAAGCCCTTTCACTGGCAAGGAGACGGGATTCCCGCATGACCGGCCGCGCGCGCCTCGCCATCGACGCCGACCGGCCGCTGCGCCACGCGATCGAGGTGCGGCACGCGAGCTTCGTCAACCCGGATTTCATTTCCCTGCTGAAAAAGCATCGGATCGGGCTGGTGGTGGCCGATACCGCAGGCCGCTGGCCGAAGATGCTCGACGTCACGGCCGATTTCGTCTACGTGCGCCTGCATGGCGACAAGCTGATCTACACCAGCGGCTACACCAGCCGCGCGCTGGACGAATGGGCAGCGCGCATCCGCGAGTGGCACCGGCGGGCCGACGTCTATGTGTATTTCGACAACGACGTGAAGGTGAGGGCGCCTTACGATGCCCAGGCGCTGACGCGGAAGCTCGGCCTGTGCTGGCTGAGCGATGCCGACAT
The DNA here is from genome assembly GCA_036374055.1 of Burkholderiales bacterium. Lineage (GTDB taxonomy): Bacteria > Pseudomonadota > Gammaproteobacteria > Burkholderiales > SG8-39 > SCGC-AG-212-J23. The sequence continues at coordinate 14,037 of DASUUN010000399.1, read as the reverse complement.
GCCGCGGCCGTCCGCGATCGCGGCGCGCGCACGCCCGATCGCCGAAGATTCGCGCTGGAGCTTCAACCGCCCCGCCGCCGCGAGCCGGACACCATCTCGAACTCGTACAGGCGGCACTCCAGGGCGCCGTTGAAAAGCGGCGTGCGGCGCGAAGGCTGCAGGCGGATGAGCCTGGGCAGGCGCAGGTCGGCGGTGAAAAAGTAGCAGCGCCAGCCGGCAAAATTCCTCTTCAGCGCGTCGCCCAGCTTCGGGTAGAACGCCGCGAGCTCGTCGGCGCTGCCGAGGCGCTCGCCATACGGCGGATTGGCCACCATCACGCCCGCAGGCGCGGGGGCGGCGCGCTCCAGGATGTCGCTGCGCTCGAGCTGCACCCAGCGCTCGATGCCGGCTTCGGCGAGATTGCGGCGGGCCGCGTTGAGCGCCTTGGGATCGGTGTCGCTGCCGAACAGATGCAGGTTCGGCTGCTTCTGCCCTTCCTCCCTCCTCACCTTCTCCCACAGCGAGGAATCGAACACCGACAGCTTCTCGAAGCCGAAGCTGCGTCGCGCGCCCGGGGCGCGGCCGCGCGCCATTGCCGCCGCCTCGACCAGCAGCGTCCCGCCGCCGCACATCGGGTCGAGCAGCGGCTCGTCGGGCCGCCAGCCGGTGAGCATGATGATGCCGGCGGCGAGGTTCTCGCGCAGCGGCGCGTCGGCGACGCCGTGGCGCCAGCCGCGCTTGAACAGGGGCTCGCCGGAAGTGTCCAGGTACAGCGTGGCGCGGGTGCCCTCGAGGAAGGCATGGATGCGCACGTCGGGCGCCGCACGGTCGACGTCCGGGCGGCGCCCGAGCTGGTCGCGGAAGCGGTCGCACACCGCGTCCTTGATGCGCAGCGTCGCGAACTCCAGGCTCTTCAGCGGGCTCTTCTGCGCGCTGACATTGACCCGCAGCGTGCGCTCGACCTTGAAGTAGCGCAGCCAGTCGAGCGCCTTCACCGCGGCATAGATGTCCTGCTCGCTCCTGTAGTCGAACGAGGCGATGCGCCACAGCACGCGTGAGGCGATGCGCGACCAGAAGTTCACGCGGTAGCAGGTGGTCCAGTCCCCGGCGAACAGCACGCCCCCCGGGACGGCGCGCGCATCCCTGCCTTCCAGGGAAAGTATCTCCTTCAGAAGGAGGGGCTCCAACCCGCGCGGCGCGGTGGCGAAGAACGATTCAGAACGGCTTGAGGACAACCAGCAGCACCGTGGCGATGAGGATCACGACCGGGACTTCGTTGAACCAGCGCAGCCAGACATGGCTCCTGCGGTTGCGCTCGGCGGCGAACGCGCGCAGCAGCGCTCCGCACCAGAGATGGTAGGCAATCAGCAGCACCACCAATCCGAGCTTGACGTGCAGCCAGCCTGAAGCGCCGCGGAACCAGGCGAGCCACAGCCAGAGGCCGAAGCCGACGGCGAGCACCGCGCTCGGCGTCATGATGCCGCGGTAAAGCTTGCGCTCCATCACCTTGAACCGCTCGCGCGAAACCTCGTCCTGCGCCATGGCGTGATAGACGAACAGGCGCGGCAGGTAGAACAGGGCCGCGAACCAGGTGATCACGAAGACGATGTGCAGCGCCTTGACCCAGAGCATGGTGCCTATTCGGCGAACCTCCTGCGAGCGAAGCGGATGGCGATGAGATAGCCGGCCGCAGCATAGCCCAGGAGCACCGCCAGGTGCACGGCGATGCTTTCGGGCGCGCGCCCGGCGATCAAGGGGCGCACGAGCTCCACCCCGTGGTACAGCGGCAGCGCCTGCGCCACCGCGAGCAGCGGCGCCGGCAGCCGCTCGGCGGGAAAGAACACCCCCGAGATCATCATCATCGGCGTCATGACGAGCGTCATGTAGAAGCTGAAGAAATCCCAGCCGCGCGCGAGTACCGTCATGATGAGGCCGACGGCCGAGAACGCCAGGCCGACCAGGAAAGCGACCGGCAGCGCGAGCAGCGCGAGCAGCGGCGACTCGGCCAGGCCGAACACCAGCACCACGCCGAGGATCGTCGAGCCGGTAAGCCAGGCCTTGCTCGCCGCCCACATGATCTCGCCGGCGACGATGTCGTCGATCACCAGCGGCGCGTACAGGATGGCGTCCCAGGTCTTCTGGCCGTGCATGCGCGAGAAGCCCGAGAACATCGACTCGAACGACGCCGTGAACATGGTGGCGGTGCACAGCTGCCCTGCAGCGAAGAACATGATGTAGGACATGCCCTCGATCGAGGGCATGAGCGCGCCCAGCCCGTAGCCCAGGCCGAACAGCATGATGAGCGGGTCGGCCAGGTTGGTGAGCACCGAGGCGGCGAACAGCTTGCGCCATACCAGCATGTTCCTGCGCCAGACGGAGACCCACCGCATGGTCAGTCCCGCAGGTCCCGGCCGGTCAGCTTGAGGAACACGTCTTCGAGGCTTGCCTGGCGGTGAAGGTAGGACAGCCCCCGCTCCCCCGAAAGAGTCTTCAGAACCGGATCGATATCGTCCCCATAGACGAACACCGTGTCGCCCGCATGCTCGACGCGCGGCGCGAGGGCCCGCGCGCGCTCCATCCACGCCTCGGTGCCGGCGCCGTGCACCTCCAACACCTGCGGCTCGATGTGCTCGGCGATCAGCGAGCGCGGCGAGCCCTGCGCGATGACGCGGCCATGGTCCATGATGGCGAGGCGCTGGCACAGCCGCTCGGCCTCCTCCATGAAATGGGTGGTGAGCACCAGCGTCTTGCCTTCCTGCGTCAGGCGCCGCAGCCGCTCCCAGATCAGGTGGCGCGCCTGCGGGTCGAGGCCGGTGGTGGGCTCGTCCATGAACACGATCTGCGGGTCGTTGACCAGCGCCCGCGCCAGCGTCAGGCGGCGCTTCATGCCGCCCGACAGGGTATTGATCTTGGCGTCGCCGCGGCCGGCGAGGCCGGCGAACTCGAGCAGCGCCGCAATCCGAGAGCGCACCTCGCCTGCGCCCATGCCGAAATAGCGCCCGAACACCAGCAGGTTCTCGGCGACGGTGAAATCGGGGTCCAGGTTGTCGAACTGCGGCACCACGCCGACACGCACGCGTGCTTGGCGCGCGCGCCGCGGCACCGGCTCGCCGAGCAGCGCGATTTCCCCCGCGTCCGGCTCGATCAGCCCGAGGCACAGCTTCAGCGTGGTGGTCTTGCCGGCCCCGTTGGGTCCGAGCAGGCCGAAGCATTCGCCCGGCGCCACCGCCAGATCGACGCCGCACACCACCTCGGTCGCGCCGTAGGACTTGCGCAGCCCGCGCGCCTCCAGGGCGTTCATTTCCAGTTCGACTGGACGATGGTGCGCAGCACCTGCAGCTTGCGGTGGAAGAAGTGGTCCGCGCCCGGCACCAGGACCACCGGCAGCTCCTGCGGGCGCGCCCAGTCGAGCACCGCCGCCAGCGGCACGGTGTCGTCGTTCTCGCCGTGGATCACCAGCGTATCGGGCGGCACGTCCGGCACCGGCAGGCGGGTGACGCCCAGGCCGACGAGCACCATGCGCTCGGGCTCGACGAGCTGCGCGAGCTGCCCCACCACCGCCGCGCCGAAGGAAAAGCCAGCCAGGATGAGGTGCTCGGGTTTCAGGAACTTGACTATGGAATGCAAGTCTTCGAGCTCGCCCCGCCCTTCGTCGTGCACGCCCTCGGTCTGGCCGACGCCGCGGAAGTTCGGGCGCCAGGCTTCGTAGCCCAGGTCGACGAAGGCGCGCGCCAGGGTCTGCACCACCTTGTTGTCGAGCGTGCCGCCGAACAGCGGATGCGGGTGCGCGATCAGGGCGACCCCGCGCGCCGGGCCGTCGGGCGCGTCCACGGCGCACTCGATGCGCCCCGCCGGGCCGGCGACGAACTCGCGGCGCGTGCTGGCGCGCATTTACATCCGCAGGCGCTCGACCACGCGGCCGTGCTGGAGGTGCTCCTCGATGATCTCGTCTATGTCGGCCTGGTCGACGTAGGTGTACCAGACCGCGTCCGGGTACACCACCACGCAGGGTCCCTCCTCGCAGCGGTCGAGGCACCCGGCCTGGTTCACGCGCACCTTGCCCGGCCCGGCCAGCCCGAGCGCCTTGACGCGTCCCTTGGCGTAGTCGCGCATCTGCGCCGCCCCCTTGTCGGCGCAGCAGGGACGAGCGCCGTCGCGCTGGTTGCAGCAGAAAAAAATGTGTCGCTCGTAGTAAGACATGAGGGCGGGGATTCTAAGGGCTAAGGGGCCGGCGCGCGCCGAGGTAGGTCAAATACCCCAGCGCAGCGAAGGGCCACACCGCGCTTACCAACCGGGTTAGACCGTTGAAGTTCAGGAAGTGCCCCTGCTGCCAGACCTTGAGCGAAGCCGTGAGGTAGGGATTCGGCGGCGCGAGGTTCACGAGCACCGTCGCCGCCATGATGAGCATCGCCGCAATCGCGAACTGGGCCACGCGCGGCAACGCGACTGCCGCGAGGGCGACGACCAGGCCGGCGGCGAGCCCGATCTGGGCGCCCGGGGTGAGCCAGGTGAAGACGTTCTCCGCCCGCATCACGATGGCGAAGGCCGCGGTCTTGACCGCAAGAGCAATCACCACCAGCGCGACCAGCCGCGCCCGCAGCCCGGCCTGCGCCGAGCTGAGCGCCGAGAACAGCAGCCCGACCGCGGTCAGGTTCGCCGCTCCGACCAGGGCTTCGATGAGGATGAAGAACCGCGGCTGCTGTCCGCGTGCCTGGCCCACGTCCAGGTAGTCGCGCAGGTCTCCGGCGCCGAACAGCAGCATTCCCGGGTTGAGCTGGGTCAGGAGCCACAGACCGATCAGCACCAGGCCGACATCGGACGCCGTGCCCGGCAGGAATATGCGCCGCCGGAAGTGGCCTATAGGCCCCTCGACCAGCAGCCGCGGCACGAAGCGCAGGGCGAGCGCGGCGCCCAGCGCGGCGCCCGCGAGATTGCACAAGGCGTCCAGGTTGGACGCGATACGCGCCGGCAGGTAGCTCTGCAAGGCCTCCAGGCTGAGCGAGAGGGCAAACGCGGCGGCAGTGGCTGCAGCGAACGCCGGCACGCCGCGCACGCGGGGATGCATGGCGGCGACCGCGAGGAAGCCGAACGGCACGTACCCCAGCACGTTGGCCGCCACGTCGAAGCGCGTGACATAGCGCGGCCAGGGGGCGCTGAGATAGGCGAACGCCGAGATGCCGGCGTCGCGCCAGCCTTCCATGGGATACAGCGTGGCGTACGCCGTCAGCACTGCGTAGAGGGCGAGCAGGATGCGCGCCAAGCTATTTCCTGTACAGCAGCGAGCCGAACACCATTCCGAGGAGCGACAAGGCCAGCCCGACCAGCTGCGGCGGAATCAGCGCTTCCGGGGCGAGGAGCTCCATGAGCAGCCAGGCGCCCAGCCCCGCGACGACCGCCACCAGCGCGCCGAACGTCGTGGAGCGCCTCCAGTACAGGCCCAGCACCAGCGGAGCGAACGCCGACACCAGCGTCACCTTGTAGGCGTTCTGCACCATCTGATAGATGCTCGCCTCGCTGGCCAGGGCGAACACCATCACGCCCAGCCCGAAGATCACCAGCACCAGGCGCATGGTGAGGAGGAACTGCCGGTCGCTCATCTTCGGCGCGAAGGGCCGCAGCACGTTCTCGGTGAACAGAGTAGTGGGCGCGAGCAGCGCACCCGAGGCCGACGACATGATGGCCGAGAGCAGGGCGCCGAAAAACATGACCTGCGCGAACAGCGGCGTGTGGCCGGCGATGAGATAAGGCAGGATCAGCTGGTTCTGGTTGGCGTCGCCGGCCAGCAGCGGCCCGACCATCTTCGGGTCGATGAGCAGCGCCGAGTACGCCAGATAGATGGGCACGAATGCCATGCAGAAGTACAGCAGGCCGCCCAGCAGAGCGCCGCGCACCGCCGTGTCCGCGTCCTTCGCCGCCGTTACGCGCTGGAACACGTCCTGCTGCGGAATGGAGCCCAGCGCGGCGGTGAGGAACGCTGCAACAAACGCCAGCGCATCGCGCAGTTCGACCTTCGGCCAGAAATCGAACTTGCCGGCCGCGGAAGCGTGCGCCACCACGCTTTCGAAGCCGCCGGCCGGACCGCTGAGCAGGACGGCGAGATAGAGCAGGCCGACGATGATCACCGCGCTCTGGAAGAAATCCGTGTAGGCCACCGACCACATGCCGCCGAAAATCGTATAAAGCAGCACGACGCCGGCGCCCAGCACGATGCCCCACTCGAGCGAGATCGCGCCGCCCGACAAGGTATGGAAAACCAGGCCCAGGGCGGTGAACTGCGCCGAGGTCCAGCCCAGGTAGGACAGCACGATGCACAGGCTGGTCGCCACCTCCACCGGCTTGTTGTAGCGCTGGCGATAGAAGTCGCCGATCGTCAGGAGGTTGAGCCGGTAGAAGGCGCGCGCGAAGAACAGCGCGACAATCACCAGGCAGAATGAGAAGCCGAACGGGTCGGCCACAATGCCGCGCATGCCCTCGTTGAGAAAGGTGGCCGACACGCCGAGCACGGTTTCGGCGCCGAACCAGGTGGCGAACACCAGCGCGGTGCTCATATACAGCGGCAGGCTGCGGCCGGCGACGACATAGTCCTTGGTGTTGTGGACGCGCCGGGCCGCCCACAGGCCTATCGCGACCGTCACGAGGAGATACAGGGCGACGAACGCGGTCAGCATTGGGGCCGAATCATAGCGGCCGCGTCCACACCTGCCAAACCTCCTTGCCCTTGAACACCGGGATCGACTCGCTCTCGGGCACCGGCCGGTCATCCTCCCGCTGGAACCCGGCGAGCAGGTCGTCCAGCTTTTCTCGCGAAATGCCGAAAGGCGGCCCCCGCTCGTTGTCGTCAAGATAGAAAAAGCCGGCGAGCCGGCCCGCGGGCCGCAGCAGCTCAGCCACGCGCTTCGCCCACTGCGGCCACCGCCGCCGCGGCAGCGCGCACAGGAAGGCGCGCTCGTACACGAGGTCGAAGGGCGCGGCGTCGAAGGCGAAGAAATCCGCCTTGCGCACGCGATCGGCCAGGGGTCCGAGCGCGCGTTGCGCGGCTTCGATCGCGGCGTCGGAGAACTCGATCGCGAGCACGTCGTGCCCGCGCTCGGCGAATGCCTTCACTTCATAACCGGCGCCGCACCCCGGGATCAGGACTTTCGACGAACGCAGGTTCTCCAGGAACTCTTCCAGTCGGCCAGGCACGCCCGCGGCATCCCAGGGCGTTACGCCGCCGCGGTAGCGCGTGTCCCAGAACTCCGGCCGCGAGCTGTCCTGCGCCACTAGAGCGCGACGAATGCGAACAGGATCAGGGCCACGCCCGCGATCAGGAGCGCGCCGACCAGGATGTCGTTGCGCCGGGCGTTCTCGTCGGCGAGCCGCTGCACCGCCTCGTGCAGCCGGCCGAGCCGGTCTTCAGCGAGCGCGCGGTGCGCAAGGCGCGGCAGCTGCGGCAGGGTGGCCGCCCAGAACGGCGCTTCCTGCCGCAGCGTGCGCAGGAGGCCGCGCCAGCCCACCTGCTCGCGCATCCAGCGCTCGAGATAGGGCTTGGCGGTGGCCCACAGGTCGAGCTCGGGATCGAGCTCGCGCCCCAGGCCCTCGATGTTGAGCAGGGTCTTCTGCAGCATCACGAGCTGCGGCTGCACCTGGACGTTGAAGCGGCGCGAGGTCTGGAACAGGCGCAGCAGCAGCTTGCCGAAATAGATGTCCTTGAGCGGACGCGCGAAGATCGGCTCGCACACCGCCCGGATCGCGCCCTCGAAGGCATCGATGCGCGTGCCGGGCGGCACCCAGCCGGCGTCCAGGTGCGCCTGCGCGACCCGCCGGTAGTCGCGGTTGAAGAACGCGAGGAAGTTCTGGGCGAGGTAGTTCTTGTCGGTCTCGGTGAGCGTGCCCATGATGCCGAAGTCGAGCGCGACATAGCGGCCGTCGTCGGCCACCAGGATGTTCCCCGGGTGCATGTCCGCATGGAAGAATCCGTCGCGGAACACCTGCGTGAAGAAGATCTCCACCCCGGCGCGCGCCAGCACGGGAATGTCGAGGCCTTTGTCCTTGAGAACTTTTATGTGCGAGATCGGCGTCCCGCGCATCCTCTCCATCACCATCACCCGCTGCGAGCAGAGGTCCCAGTAGACCTGCGGCACGAGCAGCAGCGGCGAGCCTTCGAAATTGCGTCGCAGCTGGCTCGCATTGGCTGCCTCGCGCATCAGGTCGAGCTCCTCGTCGAGGTGGTGCGCGAACTCCGCGACGACCTCGCGCGGGCGAAGGCGCCGGCCGTCGGCCCAGAGGCGCTCCACCTGCCCGGCCGCCGTGTCGAGCAGGGCGAGGTCGCGGGCAATGGCGGCTTCCACGCCGGGGCGCAAAACCTTCACCGCGACCTCCCGGCCGTCCTTCAGCGTCGCGAGGTGCACCTGCGCGATCGAGGCGCTGGCGACGGGCGCTTTCTCGAAGGAGGCGAACACCGCTTCGAGCGGCCGGCCCAGGCCCCGCTCGATCTCGGCCAGCGCGAGCTCCGAGGGGAACGGCGGCACGCGGTCCTGTAGCCGGGCGAGCTCGTCGGCGATGTCGAGGGGCAAGAGGTCGCGGCGCGTGGACAGCACCTGGCCGAACTTGACGTAGATCGGCCCGAGCGTCTCCAGCGCCTCGCGCAGGCGCTGGCCGCGCGGCTCGTGCGTGCGCCGCGCGAGGAGGTGAAGCAGCCGGTTGCGGGAGTACTTCGGAACGTACTCGTGCAGCCCGAAGCGCAGCCCGATCAGGAAGATGCGCAGCAGCCGCGCCAGCCTAGCCAAGGCGGCGCACCCGCTTTTCGAGCCGCTCTACCGCGTCGCGCAGCTTTGCCACCTCAGCGGAAAAATGCGCGAACTCCGCCGTGGAAAGCAGCACGCGCTCTTCTTCGACGGCATAGTCGCGCAGACTCTGCGCGAGCCTGCGGGCGGCATCGGCCTGCCAGGCGGCGAAGCCGCGCGCGAGGCCCATCAGCCGGTGGGCCGCCACGTCGCCTACCAGCTTCGACAGGTCCTCCTCCGCGTCCCAGCGCAGGTGCCGCATCAGCGCCATGACCTCGGAAGCAAGGCGCGTATCCCCCGCCACCTCCACCGACCGCATGAAATGCTCCTCGCTTTGCATGAGCGCCGGCAGCGCCTCGGGCCGCAAGGTCATCACCAGCGCCGGGTCCTCGCCGCCGGCCTCCAGCGTACCGCCGGGCAGAATCACAAAGCGCAGGCTGGGCAGCGGCGGCGCCCGCAGCTCGAGGGTCATGCCCGCGAAGGGCGCGAGACGCTCGCGCGCCCAGGGCTCGGCGGCGAGCAGGCGGTTCAGCGCGAATGAAAAAGGCCACCCGAGAGTGGCCTTCGCATCGGGGGTCAGAGCCCGGGTCAATGCATTTGCTGGATACCGGCGAGCAGCCAGCCGCTCGAGCCGTCCACCGGCTTGGCGAGGTGCCAGACCTCGGAGAAAGCCGCCGCCTCGCCCCCGGGTGTCTCGCGTACCTGGCCGGAGAAGCGCACGCTCGCCCAGTGCCTGTCGCCCTCGGTGGCCACCTCGAGCAGCTGCGCGTCCAGCGCGACGACGTCGGTTTGCTGGCCGGCCCGGGCGCGCTCGCGGCTGAGCTCGCTGAACATCTCGTCCGTGGTGAACTCGCGGATTTCCTCCATCGCACCCGCGTCGTTCGCCAGCTGCAGCTTGATGAAGTTGGTCTTCGCGCCGCGCAGGAATGCCTGCGCGTCGAAGCCGGCCGGCGCCTGGACCCCGGCCGAGCCCGACGGCGGCGGCGGCGCGGCCACCGTTTCGTTGCCGAAGCCCGCGTACTGCATGCGCTGCGGGGCCGGAGCGCGACGCTGCGCCAGCACACGGAAGGCCATCACCGCCGCGAATGCGAGCAGCGCGACGAGCAGTAGGGCGGCAAGCCCCTGGCCCGAAAACAGATACGCGAGGATCCCGCCGAGCGCGAGGCCGCCGAGGATCGGACCCCACTTGCTGCTGGCCGCAGCGGGCGCATTCTGCTGCTGCGCGGGTTTCGCCGGGGTCGCCGCCGGCGGAGCCTTCTGTACGTTGCGCTGGATGCCGATGCTGCGACCGCCGCCGAAACGCCGCGCCTCCGCCTCGGGGAGCGCGAGCACTACGCTCAGGGCGAGCGCGCAGAGTCCGAATAGCCATTTCATGATGTCACCTATCCCAGTCGCTTCAGCAGGTCATCCTATCAAATCCTGTACCCGCGATGCAGCGCCACCACGCCGGCGGCGAGATTGAACACTTCGACGCGCGACAGGCCGGCCTGTTCCAGCATCGCGGCAAGGCTTGCCTGGTCCGGATGCATGCGGATCGACTCGGCGAGGTAGCGGTAAGGCGCCGCGTCTCCGGCGACTCGCTGCCCGAGCCAGGGTATTACCCGGAAGGAATAGAGCTCGTAGACGCGCTCGAGGGGCTTCCACACCTTGGAGAATTCCAGGACGATGAGCCGGCCGCCGGGCTTTAGGACGCGCGCCATTTCGGCCAGTGCCGCATCCTTACGAGTCATGTTGCGCAACCCGAAAGCGACCGTGACGCAGTCGAAATAGCCCGTGGGAAACGGCAGCCGCTCCGCGTCGCATTGCACGGCGGGCGCAAGCAGCCCGTGGTCGACGACCCGGTCGCGTCCGCGCTGCAGCATGCTGCGGTTCACATCGGTGAGCCAGACTTCCCCTCCGGGCAGCACTTTGCGCCCGAGCGAGAGGGCGAGGTCGCCGCTTCCGGTCGCCACGTCCAGGATCCGTTCCCCCGGCCGTGGTCGGGCGACGGACACCGCGAAAGCCTTCCAGACGCGGTGCAGGCCAAGCGACATGAGGTCGTTCATCACGTCGTAGCGTTCGGCGACGCGGTCGAATACCTCCCCTACCCGGCGCGCCTTTTCAGCCGCGGGAATCTGCTCGTATCCGAAGTGGGTCTTGTTGCTCAAAAGTAAGCGGCTACTCTCGCTTGGCGCCAGCAGCGGCGAGCCGGGCCAGGTATTCGGCCCAGAGGGTCTCCTGGTTCTCACCGAGCTCGTACAGGTAGTCCCAGGAATAGATGCCGGTGCTGTGTCCATCGGAGAACACCGGCTGCACCGCGTAGGAGCCGACCGGCTCCAGCGAGCGGATCTCCACCTCGCGCTTGCCGGTCTGCAGTACCTCCTGGCCGGGACCGTGACCGCGCACCTCGGCCGAAGGGGAATAGACCCTCAGAAACTCGTACGGCAGGCGGAAATCCCGCCCGTCGGAGAACGCGATCTCCATGACGCGCGATTTCTGGTGCAGCTTGATCTCGGTGGGAAAGCGCTCGCCGGGCATGGGACCCGGATCATACTAGGCCGACTCGTAGGCCACGCGCTCGAAATCAGCCCCGCGCTCGACGAGCTCCGTAAGGCGCACGGTCTTGGGCTGGTCGCCCTGGATCTCGAGCACGCGTCCCGGCTTGAAGGTGCCCATGGCGAGCACGAGTGCCGGGGGAGCCTGCACGCCGGCGACCGGGGCGAGCGACAGCCCATAGATCGAGCGCTCGGTCTCATTGAGGCCAACGCCGCGCAGCGTGATCGCCGTCGGGGCACCCGGTATGAGCTTGACCCCGGCGCGCAACTCGCCATCGGCGGCGCCCCGGAGCCAGCGCACCTGCCCGAGGTGGAAGAGTTTGCCCTCGACCGGCCGCACCGCGACGAGCTGGCCATGGGCATACCGCTTGCCGGCCTTGCCGGCCGGACGCCGGATGCGCAGCTCCAGCGGACTGTCCTCTTCGAGCAGCCAGTCCTCGAGCATGAAGCCGTGCACGTTGCTGTACTCCTCGTCCGGCGCGGTGCGGATGCGCCCCAGCGTTTCTAGCTCCAGGCGCTGGGTCTGCGTGAGCTTGGTGTGATCCACCGTCCTGCGGGCCGCGCCGCCGGAGATGTAGTGGTGGATGGCGGCCACCTCGGTGCAGAGCTGTGCCCGGCCTGCGGCTCTGCGTTCGGCCGCCGCCGGCCGCATCTGGCACCAGTGGCGGAAAAGGAAAACCAGCAGCTGCTCGCAGGACGGCTGCACGCAGTCCTCGCCCAGCGCCAGCTTGGCGGGGGACTCGCCCTTGCGCAGCAGGCCGACGCGGTTGCGCAGGCTTTTCGCCAGTTTGCGCGTGTCCAGAAAGCGCGGCTCGGCGGCCGTCAGGTCCCCGCGGCTCGGGCACCGGTCGCCCGCCAGATCGGCCACCAGCGGGAGCACGCCCTTTTCCTCCGCGACCGGCGACTTGGACACCTCCAGCTTGACCGCCCAGCGCTCCAGCAGGAATGCCACGAAAGTGAGCTGGCGCTGGACCAGCTCCTGCGGATTGCTCATCGCCATGAGCACGGCGCGGGCATAGGCGACGCGCGGCGAGGTGTCGTGGATGTCGCGGTTCAGGTAGTCCTTCACCGCCTCCTCGGCAACGCCCAGCCGCTCGGCATGCGCGTACGCCTCGTGCAGCGCGCGCCAGTCGCCGGGCGAAAGCTCCCGGTAGGCGCGGTGGTGGTGGAACATCTTCAACCCGATGTAGGCGCCCAGGCGCTGCGTGATGAGCGCCGCCTGCGCGCGCATGCCCGCGTCGCGGCCGAGCGCGGCTTCCAGGCAGCGCTGGTATCCGAGGCGCATCTGCTCCCACAGCTCGATGGTGTCCTCGAACACCGTCTTTTCCGCGTCGGCCATGGGCAGCGGCCGGTTCATGAAGCGCTTGGCCTGCTCGATCTGCACGAAGTGGACCGCTTCGCGCAGGGTCTCCATCACCCCGAGGCGATTGCCCGCGGAGGTCGGGAAGCTGTTGAGCGCCTCCAGCGCGTCGAGCAGGTCGTGCTGCGCGGCGCCGACGTTGGCGAGCGGCAGCCGCTCCAGCCAGGCCTTGCAGGAGGCGGCGTCGACGAACTGCGGCGAGGCCGTTGGCGAGAGCTCGGGCAGTTTCATGGCTTTTCGACTCCGAACACGTCGCGGTAGCTTACATAAAAACTCGCGAACAGCGTCGGCAGCATGAGCAGCAGCAGGGGAAACACCAGCGACGCCACGGCGACACCGAGGTCGGCACCGCCGAGCGCCCGCAGCACGAGCAGCGCGGCGAGGGGGACGGCCATCATCATGACCGTGACCGCCGCGCCGTAGGCGAGGAAGGCGCGCCAATTCATCAGGCAGGCGACGAAGCTGAAGAACAGCGCCTTCAGCGCGCCGGTGGAATGCCACGCCGCGAGCGGCGGCGCGAACCAGAACATCATCAGCACCGGCGCGTACGACAGCGCGAACACCGCCAGGGGCAGGATAACCTCGCCGAGCGCGAGCTCGCCGGCCGGCGCGCGCCCGCCGAGGATCGCGCGCAGCTTCCCTCCCGGATCGGCCAGCGCCGTGCCGCCGAACACCAGCATGGAGCACAGGAAATAGATCGCGCCGAGGACGAGAAGCGCGCGCGTCTCGCCGCGGAATCCCTCGGCGAGCATGCGCACGCCGGGCGGCGTGCCGTGCGAAGCGGCGCGTGCGGCCGCCATCATGCCGACCGTGAGCGCCGGCACCAGCATGAGCGCCGCGACGAAGCCGACCACCGGCACCAGCGCCAGGATGTTCGTGCCGAGCAGGTACACGCAGGCGAGCGCCAGCCAGGGGAGCGGCGCGACGCGAAACAGCTGCCAGCCCTCGCCCAGCCAGCGCGCGCCCTGCGCCGCGCTCGCGATGCGCGCCTGCACCGTCAATCCATCCAGGGTGCATCCCCGCGCGCCCTCAGCTCGAGGATCCTGCGGAAATGCTCCGGGTCATGGGCGTGCACCATCATGCCGGGCCGCGGCAAGTGGAAGTCGTAAAGGCGCGACAGCCAGAAGCGCAGCGCCGCGGCGCGCAGCATGGCCGGCCAGGCCGCGCGCTCCAGCGCACTGAACGGCCGCGCAGCGTGGTACGCCGAAAGCAGCGCCGCGGCGCGGCCTTCGTCCAGCTCGAGGCGCCCGGCAGGATCGCGCAGGCACCAGTCGTTCACGCACACCGCCGCGTCGAAGAGGAACGTATCCACGCCCGCGAAGTAGAAGTCGATCACGCCGCAGATGCGGCCCTTGTCGAACAGCGCGTTGTCGCGGAAGAGATCGGCGTGCACCGGCCC
>DASUUN010000398.1:0-7183 GCA_036374055.1 Burkholderiales bacterium | reverse complement strand
CTTCACCGCGCGCAAGCAGGCGCTGCACGACCTGGTGGCCTCCACCTACGTGATCCGGGAAGGCAAGGCGCGCATCGTGCCGGCGCTCGCCACGATCGTCGCCGGCTTCGTCCTGCCCGTGGTGCTCGTGCCGCTGCTCGTTGCCCCAGCGATGATGGGCACGCTCAGCGCGATGATGAGCGGGCTGGAGCAGGCGCAGCCCAAGCCCCTCCCCAAGCCCGCGCCGCGCCCGCCAGTCATCGCCAAAGCGCCCGCGCCTGCGCCCATACCGCCAGCGCCCGCGGTCGAGAAACCCGCTGCGCCTGCGCCCGTGGTCGAGAAACCCGCCACGCCTGCGCCCGTAGTCGAAAAGGCCGCGGAGCCCGCGCCGGTGGCCGTACCGGTGGTTGCGGCTGTCCCACCGCCACCTCTTCAGGTGCCGCCTGCAATCGAGCCTAAGCAGGTGCCGATCGAGCCGAAGCAGGTGCAGCTGCCGCAGCCGGCAGCGAAAAAGCCGACACCGAAGAAGACCGTGGCAAAGAAACCCGCGCCGCAGCCGCGGCCCGTGACCCTGGCGCGGGCACAGCCACCGGCCAGGGCGCCTGCCGTGTTCGAGCCCAAGGCTCCCGGGCCGAAGTTCAACGACCTGGTCACCGCGGTGCTCTACCGCGACGCCGACGCGGTGGCGGAGCTGCTGAGGTTCGGCCGCTGGGCCGACAAGCCCGACAGCCGCGGCACCACGCCGCTGATGCTCGCAGTGGAGCTCGGCGACGCCGGCACCGCCGAGGCGCTGCTCAAGGCGGGCGCGGATCCCGGCCGGGCGTTCGCCGTGGCCCAGCGGCGCCGCGATGGCCCGATGCTCGACTTGCTGAGCCGCTACGCGGCGCGCTGAAGCCTGGTACGGCGTCGCCGGCGTGCTGTTCATCGCCGGCCTCGCGCTTGCCGCACTGCTGGTGTGGCGGTTCGTCGCCGCGCTGGAGCCGGCGGAGCGGTTCCTCGCACCCGGCAACGCCCAGGTCGATCTCGCCCACCCCGGCGAGTACGTGATCTGGCACGAGCACCGCGCCATCCACCAGGGACGCAGCTACGACGTACCCGCAGGCCTGCCGGACGGGACGCGCTTCACCGTGCAGGCGCCCGACGGCAGCGCAGTCCCGGTGCAGGCGTTCAGCGGCATGCGCTCGGAGGGCTCGGAAGGCGAAAGCGTGTCCGTCGCCCGCTTCGAGGTGCCGGCCGCCGGCGCGTACCGCGTAGCCGTGGAAGGCAGGTTCGATGCACGGCCGATGTCTGTCGGCCCCAACCGGCTGTGGCCGATGCTGAAGCTGGCCGGCACGGTGCTGGCGGTCCTGGCGCTCGCCATGGGCGGCGCGCTCGCCGCCGGCCTCTACGGCTTCTCTGCAAGCATGCCTTCCGCGCCGGTCCCGGCGAGCGGTCCGCTGCCCGTGGAGCGCGAAAAGTCCCTGCGCCAGATCGCCACCATGGTCTACGGGCTGCAGGCGGCCGCGCTGGTGGTGGGCCTCACCTTCTTCGTCGCCGTGATCCTCGGCTACCTGCGGCGCAGGGATGCCGCGGGCACCTGGCTCGAGTCGCACTTCACCTGGCAGATCCGCACCTTCTGGTGGTCGCTCGCCTGGAGCATCCTCGGCCTGGCCACGCTGGTGCTGGTGGTCGGCTTTTTCATACTGCTCGCCTCGGCAGTCTGGTACGTCTACCGCATCGTCCGCGGCTGGACGCAGCTCAATGAAGGCAGGCCGCTCTACGGCCGTTGATCAGCGCCGGGCAAGAATCGCGCGAACCGCTTCCTTCAGGCGAGGTAGCTCGCGCTCTACGACTACCCAGACGAGCGCTTTGTCGAGCAGCGCGTACTTGTGGGCCAGCCGGTCGCGCATCCCTGCGATGCTTCGCCATGCGATTTGCGGTTGCAGCGCAGGCAGGTCGAGTCCTTCCGCGCGCGCATCCTTGACCGCCTGGCCGATCTGCATGAGCCGGGCGGACACCGCGTCGCGCACCATGGCATCGCGGTCGAAATCCGCCTTGCCGCCTTTCGTGTAGAGCTGGATCGCCTCGATCGCTTCCAGCGCGTCGCGCAGATGGTCGGTGGGCGTGCGCGGCACGTTTCAGACCACGCGGACCGCATCCTTGCGCGCCCGAGCCAGTACTCGCGGCTTCAGCGCCGACTTGCTGACGGCATCCACCTTCCGGCCGAGCGCGGCTTCAAGGTCGTCGCTCAGGCCGATCAGGTCGAGCAGGCTGCGGCCCTCCTCCAACTCGACCATGACGTCGATGTCGCTGTCGGGCCGGTCTTCGCCGCGTGCTGCCGAGCCGAACAACTCGACGGAGACCGCCCCATGAGCCTTCGCGAGCGTTCTGATCAGATCTGCCTTGGCGAGTACCTGCTCGCGGATACTGCTGGGCGCCCAAGCGGCGACGGCCCGCAGTCCCGCCGCGCGTCGCCGGACCCGGTAACGTCGCATGCGCTCGGCCGCCGTAAGCGCTTTCCCGGTACGTGGACGTGCCATGCATTATCGTAACGCGTTACGATAACCCCGCCAAGCGGAACTCAACGCAGGCCGCCCGATCTACCGGGAAGGATGAGAACGCTGGTTTTTGCCGTTGCCCTCGCCGTTGCCGCCCCGGTCTTGGCGCAACAGGCCGAGCCGGTCATCCCCCCGCCCAAATACAACGACGTCATGACGGCGGTCGTTTTTCGCGACCTGGAGGCGCTCAAGCAGTTGCTGGCGTTGGGTGAATGGCCGGACAAGGCCGATAGCCAGGGCCGCCCTCCGCTGCTGGTGGCGCTGCAGCTGGGCTACATGGAGATCGCTGACGCGCTGCTCGCGGGCGGCGCCAATCCGTACTGGTCCCTGGTCCGGGCCCGCCAGACAGACACCGACGAGCAAACCGTCGCCCAGCTGGAACGGTATACGGAATCCGCCTCCGCCGGGCCTACCGGGGCGCCGCCTTACTGAGGCGAAAAAAAGGGGCGCCGAAGCGCCCCGATGGTTACTTGGCGGCCGCCCGGACGACGCCCAGGCGCCGGCCGCGGGCCGGCTGCTTGAGGCGGGCCGGGATGACGAGGTCGCGCACGTAGTTGGGCAGCGCGAACACGCCCTCGTGCGTCTCGCCGTTGTAGAAGCGCAGCTCCTGGAGCTTGCGCTGCTCGATGCGCCGGTCGATCTCGTCGGCGGTGAAGGCCTTGGGATCGAGCTTGTCGGAGCACACCGCCATCGCCCACAGCGACCCGTACAGGGGGATGTACATGGTGTACGGGCGCACGATGCGGAACACCCCGTGCAGGCGCTGGGAGAGCTCGGCCACGCGCTCGGGCTGCGCCACCGGCGAGCCCAGGTGCAGGACCAGCGCCCCGCCCGGCGCGAGCGTCTGGCGGATCTGCTGGAAGAACTCCATCGAGTAGAGCGCCGCCGCCGGGCCCACCGGGTCGTTGAGGTCCAGCGCGACCAGGTCGAACTTCTCCTGCGTCTCGCGCACGAACTTCATCCCGTCCTCGACGCGCACCCGCAGCTTCGGGTTGTCGAACACGCCGTTGTGGACCGCCCGGAAGTGCTCCTTCGCCACCTCGATCACGTCGCCGTCGATCTCGACCATGGTGACGCTCTCGATCGAGGGGTGCTTGAGCGCCTCCTCGGACGAGCCGCCGTCGCCGCCGCCGATGATCAGCACCTTCTTCGGCGCGGCATGCGCGGTGAGCGCGGGGTGGATCAGGTTCTCGTGGTAGACGAACTCCTCCTTCTCGGAGGTCATGTTGTACCCGTCGAGGCGGAAGATCTTCCCGTAGTGCGGCGTCTCGTAGATCGCCAGCTTCTGGAAGCGGGTGTTCCACTCCCCGAGCTGCCGGCTCGCGCGGATGTAGAAGCCGGTCGAGCTGTTGAGCGGCTCCATCAGGAGGTGCTCGCCGCGGTCGACCTCGTGCTTCGCCACCTCGCCGGGCTGGAAGTAGTCGACCAGCAGGTCGAACAGCTTGCGCGCCTTGGCGGAGTTGTCGGCGCTGTAGTTGCAGACGTAGACGTCGAGCGTCAGCCCCTGGCGCTCGGGCCAGGTATGGATCGCGAGGTGCGACTCGGCGAGGACCACCGTGCCGGTGAAGCCCGAGCCCTCGAACTGGTGGAACGTGGCGTCCATGGTCGTGAGACCCGACGCCTCCACCATCCCGAGGCATTTGGCGCGGAAGCGCTCGCCGTCCAGAAGGAGCTGCGGATCGCAGCGGCAGCCGGTGAGGTCACCGATGAGATGCAGACCGTTCATTTCCGTACCCTCCAAAATGCGAAGGCGCAGCCTTTGGAGCTCAGGCCACGCCTCCGATCCGCGCCTTGCGGGCGCACACAGCGCTCTTCGATCGCGCTCAACTCGTTCAAAACCTCCTAAACGTCGTTTGTGCTCTTCATCTGCTCGACCACTGCATCGATCAATTTCCGAGCGATCGAGATTTTGCTTGGAAGTTTAGGCAATTGCAATACTTCGAACCAATTTGCTTCCTCGATTTCTCCGTCCTGCGGCCGGATCTCGCCGCTCACCCAGTCGCACACGAAAGCGATCATCAGCGAATGCGGGAACGGCCACGACTGGCTCGCGAAGTAGCGCGTGTTGTTTATCCGCACGCCGACTTCTTCTTCCACCTCGCGCGCGAGGCACTGCTCGAGCGACTCGCCGGGCTCGACGAAGCCGGCGAGCGCGCTGTACATGCCCGGCGGAAAGTGCGGCGAGCGCGCCAGCAGGATCTGCCTTTCCCTGCGGATGAGGGCCATCACCGCGGGCGCCACTCTCGGATAGGCCGACAGCTTGCAGTCGGGGCACACGCGCACGCGCTCGGTCCTGTGCGCCTCGGTGCGGGCGCCGCAGCGGCCGCAGAACTGGTGGTTGCGGTCCCAGTCGATCAGCTGCAGCGCGCGGCCGGCGAGCGCGAAGTGCCGGTCGTCGAGCACCGTGAACAGGGTGCGCAGCCCCTGCCAGGACATGCCGCCCGGCGCCTCTGCTTCCTTCGGCAGCTCCGCCGCCCAGCACTGCACGCCGCCCAGTACCCCTAGGTATAGGCATCGAACGCACTCGGGCCCCAACCAGTTGTGGTTTTTTTGCAACGGCAGCCGGGCCCACGCGGGCCTGGCCCGCACCCGCAGATCGTCCGACGGGCGCTCCAGCGGGCCCATCTCGACCAGCAGCTGGTCGGCGCGGAACACGAACCAGTGCGCCTGCGCGGGCGCCTCGCAGGCGACGCAGGGTTCGAAATCCATCGGCCGGCCGAAGGGGAGCTCGAGCATGCGGTGAGTATAATTTGCGCCCTCCCCATGGATTCCCCCGCAACGCCCCGCGCCTCAGACGGCGAGCTCGCCAATTCCCTTCGCGCGCTGGCGATGGATGCGGTCGAGGCGGCGAAATCGGGCCACCCGGGCATGCCGATGGGCATGGCCGAGATCGCCGTGGCGCTGTGGCAGCGCCACCTGCGCCACAATCCCGCGAATGCCGCCTGGGCCAACCGCGACCGCTTCGTGGTCTCCAACGGCCACGGCTCGATGCTGCTGTACGCCCTGCTGCACCTCACGGGCTACAACCTGCCGATGGAGGAGCTGAAGCGCTTCCGCCAGCTCGGCTCCCGGACGCCCGGACATCCCGAGTATGGCTACGCGCCGGGCGTGGAGACCACTACCGGCCCGCTCGGCCAGGGCTTCGCCAACGCGGTGGGCATGGCGCTCGCGGAGAAGCTGCTCGCGGCGCAGTTCAACCGTCCCGGTTTCGACCTCGTCGACCATCACACCTACGTGTTCATGGGCGACGGCTGCATGATGGAAGGCATCTCCCACGAGGCCGGCGCCTTCGCCGGCACCCTCGGGCTGGGCAAGCTGATCGCCTTCTACGACGACAACGGCATCTCCATCGACTCGGAGAAGGGCCAGATCCACCACTGGTACACCGACGACGTCCCCAAGCGCTTCGCCGCCTACGGCTGGCAGGTGATCCCGGCGGTCGACGGCCACGACATCGAGGCGGTCGACAAGGCCATCCGCAAGGCGAAGCGTGACAAAGCACGGCCGACGCTGATCTGCTGCAAGACGGTCATCGCCAAGGGCGCGCCCAAGAAAGCCAACACCGGCGCGGCGCACGGCGCGCCGCTGGGCGCCGAAGAAATCGCCGCCACGCGCGCGGCCATCGGCTGGCCGCATCCGCCCTTCGAGATCCCGCAGGCGGTGCGCGACACCTGGGATGCCCGGGACGCTGGCAAGAAGGCCGAGAAGAAGTGGAACAGCCTGCTCAAGAAGTATTCGGCCCAGTTCCCGGAAGAGGCTGCTGAGTTCCAGCGCCGGATCGCCGGCCAGCTGCCGGAGGGGTTCGAAGAAAAGAGCGCGGCGCTGGTGGAGGCGTTGACCCAAAAGGCGGAAACCCTCGCCACGCGCAAGGCTTCCCAGAACGTGCTCGAGGCGCTGAAGCCCGGAATGCCGGAGCTGCTCGGGGGCTCGGCCGACCTCACCGGCTCCAACCTCACCATGGTGAAGGTCTCGAAGGCGGTCATGCCCGGCGTGGCCGAGGCGGGAAACCACATCTTCTACGGCGTCCGGGAATTCGGCATGTGCGCGATGATGAACGGCATCGCGCTGCACGGCGGCTTCATCCCCTACGGCGGCACCTTTCTGGTCTTCTCGGACTACGCGCGCAACGCGCTGCGCATGGCGGCGCTGATGAAAATCCGCGTGGTCTACGTGTTTACCCACGACTCCATCGGCCTGGGGGAGGACGGCCCGACCCACCAGCCCATCGAGCATGCCGCCAGCCTGCGCCTGATTCCGTCCATGGACGTCTGGCGTCCTTGCGACACGGTGGAAACGGCGGTGGCCTGGGGTGCCGCGCTGCGGCGCAGGGACGGCCCCACGGCGCTCCTGCTGACTCGCCAGAACGTCGCCTTTTCAATGAGAAATTCAGTTCGGGAGATCGAGAAAGGCGGTTACATCCTTTCCGAAGCCGAAGGCGCGAGGGCGGTGATCATCGCCACGGGGTCGGAAGTGCCGCTCGCGCTGGCGGCGCAAAAGTTGCTCGGTGACTCCGGCCTCCCGGTGCGGGTCGTGTCCATGCCCTCGACCACGGTTTTCGACCGCCAGGACGCGGGCTACAGGAACTCCGTGCTGCCGCGGGAACTCCCAAAGGTAGCGGTGGAAGCGGGCGTCAGCGACTATTGGCGCAAGTACGTCGGGCTCGAGGG
>DASUUN010000397.1:0-32147 GCA_036374055.1 Burkholderiales bacterium | reverse complement strand
GCTATGAAGCGCACGGTGACCTCGAGCCAGCTGTCGGTCATGCGGTAGAACACCGCCGGCCGCATCTCGCTCGCCTTCACGAAATAACGCCTTGCCATCTCGGCGAGCGCCGCCTCGCCCAGCTCGCTCGCCTGCACGGTGTGGCGGCGCGCGGCATCGAGCAGGATCCGCTCGGCCGCGGCATGGTCGGCGTCGTAGGGGATCGGCACGCTCATTTCCTCCCAGAGGTAGGGGAACTCGCGCGTGTAGTTGTAGACCGGCTCGTCGAAGATGCGCGCGTTGCTCACGGTGACGACGCGCCCGGTGTACTGGCGGCTCTTTACCCACATCGCCGGATCGGCCTGCTGCACCGGCGGCGGCTGCCCCATCTCCATGATGGTGGTCTGCGTGAAGCTGAGCGCGATCACGTCGCCGCGCACGCCGCCCATCGTGATGCGATCGCCGACATTGAATGTCTGCCCGCGCAGGATGACGAAGTAGCCGGCGACGGCGGTAATCAGCTTCTGTAGCGCGAAGGCGAGGCCGGCGGTAACCAGCCCCAGCCCCGTGGCGAGCCGCGCCGGGTCGTCAAACCAGATCGACACCACGGCGAGCAGCACGAGGACCGCCACGGCGAGGCGCACCGCCTGGCGCGCCCAGAAGAAGGCGCGGCCGTGCGCGAGGACGCCGCGGGCGAGTGCAACGAGCACCCTGCCGGCCGCCCACAGCACGGCGATCGCCGCCAGCGTGAGCAGCAGCTTCCTGCCGTTCTCCGCATTGAAGCCGACCAGCTCGACGCCGAAGAATTCCATGCGCGCAAGCGCCGCAGCAAATCCCGCGCCCGTGTAGACGCGAGCAAGCCGCGTTCCCGAATCGCTGGTCATTCGCGCTACAGAAAGTAAATCCCTGCGGCGACATGCGGTAATCCGCTGCGACCACTAGCATCGGTCGCTCCTGCAACTTTCTTGGAAGCTGTGAAAATGAAATCGCGACTTCATGCAACAACCGCTGCTCTCGCCGTCGCCGTCGGCGCCGCCCTGCCCGGTGTGGCGGCCTCGCAGCAGGACACCGGCTGGACCATGCCCTACCAGAGCGGCTTCTGGGGCCACGCGGGCTTGAGCCTCGGACGCTCGGAGCTCGACATCACCTGTCCGGGGGGCTTCAGCTGCGACGACACCGAGCAGGCGTTCCGCGCCTTCGTCGGCGGCAGGTTCAACAACATCGTCGGCGGCGAGATCGCTTACATCAAGTTCGGCGACTTCACCCGCGGCGGCGGCGAGACCGACGTCGAGGGCGTGGATCTCACCCTCCTGGCCGGCATCCCGTTCGCCAACAACTGGTCGATCTTCGGCAAGCTTGGCGGCGTCTACACCCAGGTCGACGTCACCGGCACCGCGCCGGGCCTCGCGACCGGCGGCGAGAACGGCTGGGGCCCCCGCTTCGGCGTCGGCCTGCAGATGGGTCTGACCGAGAACTGGGCGATCCGCGCCGACTACGACCGCTACCGCATCAAGATGCCAGGCGACAGCCGGCAGAACGTCGACACCTTCCTGATCGGGGCGCAGTACACCTTCCGTTAGGCACCTGCCGCGCGGCGTCCTTCAGCCGCGCGGCGTGGTATCGAGCTGGCGCACCGGCAGGCGGACCCGGTGCGTCACGCCGGCGCGCCGCAGCTCGAGCTCCGCGATGCTTCCCGGGCGGGAGTCGGCAACCAGGCGGTTGAACTCGCGCACGCTCGCGACCGGGGTGGCGTTGTAGCGGAGCACGATATCGCCTTCGCGCACCGCGCGCGTGCCCTCTCGCACGGCCACCACCACCAGCCCCGCCGGCTCGCCGCGCACGACGACGCCGATCGTTCCCGGCAGCATGCTCTCTTCGGCAGCCCCGACCGGCTGCGGGTCTCGTTCCGAGGCGCAGGCGACGGCCAGGAGGCATGCAGCAAGCAGCAGGTTTCTCATCTCAACCGCCGAGGAAGAGGCGCCCGACCTCCTCGTTCTCGAGCAGGCGCTCGGCTCGGTCGGCGAGCGCGAGCTCGCCCGAAACCAGCACGTAGCCCAGGTCGGCGAACTCCAGCCCTTTCTTCGCGTTCTGCTCGACCATCAGGATGGTCTTGCCCTCGCGGCGCTGCAGGTCGGAGAGAATCTCGAACACCATGTCGATGAAGCGCGGCTCGAGGCCGATGGAAGGCTCGTCGACGAGGAGCACCTGCGGCTGCATCACCAACGCGCGCGAGATCTCGAGCAGGCGCCGCTCGCCCCCGGAGAGCACGCGCGCGGCGTGGCGACGGCGCGCGGCGAGGCGCGGGTTGGCGTCGAACACGCGCTCGGCCGCGGCGCGCGCCTGAGCGCGCGAATCGAGCAGGTAGCCGCCCATGAGAAGGTTCTCCTCGACCGTCATCTGCGGAAACACCGACTTGTCCTGCAGGATATAGGCGATGCCGGCGTGCTTGAGCTTCCTCTCCGGGGAGAGCTGCGTCACGTCGTGGCCGTTCAGGCTCATGTGCCCCGAAAAAACCTTCGTGAAGCCGAACACCGAGTGCAGCACCGTCGACTTGCCGGCGCCGTTCGGGCCGATCAGGCACAGCGACTGCCCGCGCCCGACGTGCAGGGTGAAGTCGTGCAGCACCTCCATGTTGCCGTAGCCCGCGCGCAGCCCGTCGAGGCTCAGGCAGGGCTCGCGGCCGGCGAGCGCGGCGAGCTCGCGCGGGGTAACGCCGCTGCGCAGCCGCTCGGCCTCGCGCGTCACCTCCTCGACGGAGATGGCGCGCATCAATGCGCCCCCAGGTAGGCATCGACGACGCGCTGGTCGCGCTGGATGCGCGCCGGCGGCCCTTCCGCTAGCACCTCGCCCCGCGACATGCAGTAGACATGGTCGGCGAGACCCATGATGACGCGCATGTTGTGCTCGATGACGAACAGCGTCACCCCGAGCTCGCGGTTCGCGCTCTTCAGCCGATCGATGAGGCCGTTGATGAGCGTGGGATTGATCCCGGCGGTCGGCTCGTCGAGCAGCAGCAGGCGCGGCTCGTTCATGAGCGCCATGGCGAACTCGAGCAGGCGCTGCTGGCCGAAGGAGAGCGAGCCGGCGGGGAGGCTGCGCTTCGCGGCGAGGCCGACGAACTCGAGCAGGCGCTCGCCCCGCTCGACCAGCGCGCGCGAGGGGCGGCCGAACATGTCGCGCCAGCCGCTCGCGCGGTGCGGCGCGGCGATTAGCAGGTTGGCGATGCAGCTCATGCGGCCGAACACGCGCGTCTGCTGGAAGGTGCGCGCCATCCCCAGCCGCGCGATCTTCTGCACGCCCAGGCGCGAGATCTCGTGGCCGTCGAAGCGGATCGAGCCGGCGTCGACCGGGTGGTAGCCGGCGATCGAGTTGAAGAGCGTGGTCTTGCCCGAGCCGTTGGGGCCGATCAGGCCGGTAATACGCCCCTCGGCGACGCGCAGGCTGACGTCGCGGTTCGCCGCCACGCCGCCGAAGGACTTCGCGAGCCCTTGCACTTCGACGATGGCGCGGCTCATGGCGAGCGCCGCTCGCTCAGCCAGCCCAGGATGCCCTGCTGGAAGTACACCACGTTGACGATGATGAGCAGTCCCAGCGCCACATACTGCCAGCCGAGCAGGTAGGTCCAGGTGACCTCGCGCAGCGCATAGAAAAGCGTCGCGCCGATCACCGGCCCCCATAGCGTGCCCTTGCCGCCGAGCAGCGTCATCGCCACCATGAACACGCCGAAGGTGAGCGTCGGATAAGCCACTTCGAGGGGCTCGACGAAGCCGGTCATGTTGCCGAACAGCGCCCCGGAGATGCCCAGGAAGAACGCCGACACCGACCAGGCCACCGTCTTGTAGCGCTTGGTGTGCAGGCCGAGCGCCTCGGCCTTGTCCTCGTCGTCGCGGATGGCGTTGATGGCGAGGGCGAAGCGCGTGCCGTAGAGCCAGCGCAGGAAGGCGTAGCAGCCCACCGCGGAGGCCATGCACAGCGCGTAGAAGAGCACCGAGCGCGTGCGCGGGTCGCCCGGGAAGACCGGCATCGAGATGCCGCCGCCGCCGCCGACGTAGTCCCAGGCGCCGGTGAGTTCCGCCGCGGCGATCGCCGCGCCGAGCGTGCCGATGGCGAAGTACGGCCCGCGCAGACCGAACAGCACCCAGGAGAGCACCACGGCGACGACCATGGCACCGAGCGCGGCCAGCCCGATGCCGAGCGCGAGGCCGACGTAGTACTGCCGGTCGGTGAAGTCCACTTTGATCGCCCCGAACGCCGCCGTGTACTCGGCGACGTCGTAGAACATGCCGATCTGCGCGATCGCGCTCAGGTACATGCCGATGCCGAAGAACACGATGTTGCCGAGGGAGTTGTAGCCCATCTGCCCGCCCATCACGTCCCAGGTGAGGGCGAACAGGATCATGATCCACAGCACCGCGACCTGCGTGGTGTACGCGGGAAAGACGAACGGCGCAGCGACGCCCGCGGCGAGCAGGCCGAGGTGGAGCAGGGCCTTCATTGCAGCGCCTGCCGATGGCGCAGCAGCATCATCTGCTTGAACATGAGAATGAGCAGCAGGAGGCCGACGATCGTCGCCTGCTGGAACTGCGCCCCCAGCACGAAGCCGCTGTACTGCTCGAGCACACCCAGGCCGAGCGCGGCGACGATGACCCCGGGCAGGTTGCCCAGGCCCGCGGCGGTGACGATGACGAAGGCGCGCACCGAGTAGGCGATGCCGTAGTAGGGCTGCAGCACCCAGATCATCGCGATCAGCACCCCGGCGGCGCCGCAGATGGCGGCGTTGAGCGAGAAGGTGAACGCGTACACCCGCTCGGTGTTCACCCCGAGCACGCGCGCGGCGCGCGGGTCCTGAGCGGTGGCGCGGATCGCACGCCCCATGCGGCTGCGGGTCATGAACAGCACCACGCCCGCGGCGAGCGCCGCGCACAGCGCGAACGAGAGCAGGCGGATGTCGGTGACCGTGACGATGCCGCCGAACCACTCCCGCGTGCCCAGCCCCGAGTCGGCGGTGCGCACCTCCGGGCCGAAGACCAGGTTGAGCGACTGCTGGATGACGATCGCCATGCCGAAGGTGGCGAGGAGCGACGTGAAGAGATCGCGCTGGATGACGCGCCGGATCACCAGCTGGTAGATGACCCAGCCGAAGCCGAACATCAGCGCCGCGACGGGAACTATGGTGAGGAGCGGATGCACGCCGCGCTCGGTGAGCGCGTAGGAAAGATAGCCGCCCATCATCACGAAATCGCCCTGCGCCAGGTTCTTGACGCTGGTGACGCCCCACACCAGCGCCAGGCCGTAGGCCGCGAGCGCGAACACCGCGCCGACGAGCAGCCCGTTCAGCACGAGCTGCACGTTGAAAAGCGGCGCGACCGTGAGGATCTGGAGGCTATCCAGCATCCACCATCACTTCGCCGCGGCGTGGTAGTCGAGCTTGTGCGAGGCGAACTTCGAGGGCGCCACGACGTTGTACTCGCCGTTCTGGATCTGGCGCAGCACCATAGGCTTGGCGATGTTGTTGCCCGCCGGCCCGAAGTCGATCGGCCCGTAGAAGGTCATCATCTTGGTGTCGGCGAGCGCATCGCGCAGCTTCCCGGTGTCGAAGCTGCTGGCGCGCTCGAAGGCGTCCTTCCACACCACCACCGCGGCCGAGGCCTGCGCCGCCTGGTAGGGCACGGTCTCGTACTCGGCGTAGGTCTTGCGGAAGAGCTTGTCGTAGTCGCCCGCGGAGCCGAACACCTTGCCCTCATAGGAGAGCGTCTCGGCCCACTGCGTCGGGCAGAGGATGCCGTTCGCCTTCTTGCCGAACTTGCCGGTGAGATCGGCCGACTCGCAGTGCGTCATCGCCACCAGCGGCACCTCGATGCCCATCTCGCCGATCTGGCGCGCGGCGGTGGTGGCGCCCTTGGTGTGGCCGGAGACGAGCAGCACGTCGGGCTTGAGCGCCTTCACCTTGGTGAGCGTGGCGCTCATGTCCGAAAGGTCGCGCGGCAGCTTGTCGTCGATGACGACATCCATGCCGTACTTCTTGGCGTCGGCCAGCACGCCGGCGCGCACGTCGAGCGAGAAGGGGTCGTTCTCGAACGCCATGGCGAGGCGCACGTCGCCGGGGGACTTGCCGCTCTTCTTCGCCACCTCGGCAGCGAGGTCGATGGCGCTCGCCAGGTACTGCTCGGAGGTGGAGAGCACCGCGAACATGTACTTATAGCCCTGCGTGAAGAGCGACCGCGACGCGCCCTCGGCCTCGACCATCGGGATCTGGTGCTTCTCGGTGATCGGCGCCGCCGCCTTGGTGGTGCCCGAGCTGTAAGGCCCGAGCACGAACTTGATGCCGTCCTGGCGGATCAGCCGCTCGAGCAGCTGCGCGGTGCGCGCCGGGGTCGACTCGTCGTCGTAGTACTTGACCTCCAGTTTGTAGGTCTTGCCCCCGACCTTCACGCCGCCCTGCTCGTTGATGCGCTTCACCGCGAGGTTGTAGCCGTCCATCGCATTCTTGCCTTCCTGCGAGTACTTCCCGGTGATCGAGATCGCGGAGCCGAGGATGATCTTGTCGCTCTCGACCTTCGCCGTCGCCGGCAGGGACAGCGAAAGGGCCGACATTACGGCAACGGAAAGTACTGTTTTCATCGCTCCTCCTTCATGGATAAGGCGGTCATGTCGAGATGCGCGCAACGGCCGTAGAGCGCCGCCGCCTGCTCGCGCAGGGACGCCGAGCCGGTCATCGCGCAGGCGAGCCGCGCTTCGGCAACCAGCGGGAAAAGCAGCGCATCATCCGTTGCACTTGCGTGGCGCGATTCCCTTCTCCCTGGCGTACTTGAGCGCCGACCGCTCGTACTTCGCCTGGACCAGCTTGCGGTCCTCGGGCGCCGGCGCGAGCCAGTCGGTGAGGATGTTCCAGCGCTGGCCGTCCCAGCGCATGAAGCGCACCACGCCCGAGCCGGCGTGGTCGGCGCAGGTCGTCTCGAGCGGCGGCATGAAGCCGGTCGCGCCGAGCTGCTTCAGGCGCCGCGCGTCGATGTCGAGGTGCTCGAGCGCCCACTGCACCTGCTCGCCGGTGACCGGCTTGCCCTTGCCGAACTTCTGCTGCGCGACGCGCACCGCCTCGGCGGTGATGATGCCGAACACCACGCCGCGGTTGTAGTAGACGGAGCCGACCCGGGACTTGTCTTCCATTTCGCCTTCGCCATCGGCGTACACGTGCTTGCGGATCTCCTGGATGACGGGATAGTCGTCGCCCGAGACGTTGAAGCCCGCGGCAACGTAGCCCTTCGCCGCGGCGCCCGCGGGCAGCACGTCCTCCTCCGCGCCCGACCACCACACGCCGACCATCTTCGCGCGCGGGTAGCCGACACGCGCCGCGGTCTTCAGCGCCACCGGGTTCATCACGCCCCAGCCCCACAGGATCACCCAGTCGGGCCGCAGCTGGCGGATCTGCAGCCACTGCGACTGCTGTTCGTTGCCCGGGTGCGGCACCGGGATGGTGGTGAGCTCGTAGCCGTACTTAGAAGCGAGGTCGGTAAGTATCGGGATCGGCTCCTTGCCGTAGGCCGAGTCGTGGTGCAAGAGGGCGATCTTCTTGCCCTTGAGCTTGTCGAAGCCGTCCTCCTTTTCGCCGATGTAGCGCACCATCGCGGCGGCCTGGTCCCAGTAGGTGGTAATGAGCGGGAACACGTACGGGAACACGCGCCCGTAGGCGGCGTCGGCGCGCCCGTAGCCGATCGAGACGATCGGGATCCTGTCGGCGGTGCCCTTGTCGATGAGCGAATAGGTGATGCCGGTGGAGAGCGGATGCACCAGCGTCGCGCCGGTCGGGCCGCTGTTCTTGGAGCGCTCGTAGCACTCCACGCCGCGCGCGTTGTTGTACTCGGTCTCGCACTTCGTCCAGGTGAACTTGACGCCGTTCACGCCGCCGTCGCGGTCGTTGAGCATCTTGAAGTAATCGAGCATGCCGCCCGAGATGCCCGAGCCCCCGGGCGCGTAGGGTCCGACCCAGTAGAAGTTGGCGGGAACGAATTGCTCTTTTGCCTGCGCGTACGCGGCAGGGGGGCCGAGCACCAGCGCGGCGGCGCCGAGCATCGATGTGAGAAATCGCTTCATGACAAGTCCTCCGGATCGACGGTGCATCCTCGCCCCGTGCGGCTTAAGCGCCCCTTAAGGCCGCGCGGGCGAGCATGGGCGCATGAAAACGGCCATCGTGGTGCTCGCACTTGCGCTTGCCGCATGTACCGAGCACCCGCAGCGCCTCGCCTCCGCGCATGAGCCCGGCTACCGGACCGACGCCTGGCCCGACCAGCACCGTGCGCGCACCCTGCGCCAGGGCGAGGCCGGCCGCATCTATCACTGAAGTAATTCGCTAGACTAGGCCCATGCGGGTGCTTGTCGTGGAAGACGACCCGATGATCGGGCGCGCCGTGGTGAACGGCATGCAGGATGCCGGCTACGCGGTCGACTGGGTGCGCGACGGCGCGGCCGCCGAGCTCGCGCTCGGCCACGGCAGCTACGACCTCGCGCTCCTCGATCTCGGGCTGCCGCGCAAGGACGGACTCGAGGTGCTGAAGTCCGTGCGCCGGGCGCGCCACGACGTGCCGGTGCTCATCATCACCGCGCGCGACTCGGTTGCGGACCGCGTCGCCGGGCTCGACGTCGGCGCCGACGACTATCTCGTCAAGCCCTTCGACCTCGACGAGCTCCTCGCCCGCGCGCGCGCCGTGATCCGTCGCCGCGCCGGCCGGGGCAGCCCGGAGATCGTGCACGGCGCGCTCAGCCTCGACCCGGTGCACCGCGAGGTGCGCTTCCGCGGCGCGGCGGTCGAGCTCTCGGCGCGCGAGTTCGCGATCCTGGAAGCGCTGATGCAGGAGCCCGGCAGCGTCGTCTCGCGCGAAAAGCTCGAAGATGCGGTGTACGGCTGGGGCGCGGAGGTCGGCAGCAACACGGTGGAAGTGCACCTGCACCACTTGCGGCGCAAGCTCGAGCCGGGCCTGATCCGCAACGTGCGGGGTGTCGGCTATCGCGTCGCCCTCATCGAGTGAAGTCGCTCAGGACGAACCTCGTCCTGTGGCTGACGGGGGCGCTCGGGCTGGGCATCGCCGTGGTGCTCGCCGCCACCTACAGCTTCGCGCTGCACCAGTTCGGTGCCATCCTCGACCAGGAGCTGCTGCGGATCGCGCAGGCGGTGCACTTGCGCGAGGACTGGACCGAGGCGGGCGACGTGCGCATCGCGCGCGACGACGTCGCCTTCGCGGTGCGCGCCTACGACGACGGCGGCAAGCTGTATTTCGAGAGCGGCCTGCCGGCGCTGCCGCTCGAGGCGCCGCAGACCCTCGACCCGGGGTTCAGCACGATCGAGGCCGACGGCGGCCCCTGGCGCGTCTACACCCACGTCGTGCCCGAGGGCGTGGTCCAGGTCGGGCAGCCCGAGGCGGTGCGCGAGGCGCTGGCGCGCGAGCTGGCGCTGCAGATCCTTCTGCCGCTGCTGCTCCTCGTGCCGCTGTTCGCGCTGCTCGTCGCCGGGGTGCTCAGGCGCGGGCTGGCGCCGCTCGATCAGACCTCGCGCTCGGTGAGCGACCGCGACGCCTCGCGCCTGGACCCGCTGCCGACCGGCGCGGTGCCGCGCGAGCTCCTGCCGCTGGTCGAGCAGATCAACGCGCTGCTCGCGCGCCTGGCGGTTACCCTCGAGGCGCAGCGGCGCTTCATCGCCGACGCGGCGCACGAGTTGCGCTCGCCGGTCGGCGCGCTCGCGCTGCAGGCGCAGCTCGCCGAGCGCACGCAGACCCCGGCGGCGCGCGAGGCGGCGTTTGCCGAGCTCGGGCGCGGCATCGAGCGTACCGAGCGGCTGGTGCAGCAGCTCCTCGACCTCGCGCGGCTCGAGCCGGGCGTCCCCGCCACCGGCGACAGCATCGTCGATGTCGCGCGCCTGGCGCGCGAGGTGGTCGGCAGCTTCGCGGCGCAGGCGGACGCGCGCGGCGTGGACCTCGGCGCCGAAGCCCCCGAGCCGGCGCGCCTGGTCGCCGGCGAGGCGGAGTTGCGCTCGCTGCTCGCCAATCTGGTGGACAACGCCGTGCGCTACGCGACGAGCGAGAGCCAGGTGACGCTGGCCGTGCGCAAAACGCCGGCGGGGGTCGAGATCGAAGTGGTCGACGCGGGGCCGGGCATCCCTGCTGCGGAGCGCAGTCGGGTCCTGCAGCGCTTCCAGCGGCTCGAGGGTGATCCGACCCCCGGCAGCGGCCTCGGGCTCGCCATCGCTAAGGCGATCGTCGAGCGCCATCGCGGCGAGATCGTGCTCGCCGATGCGCAGCCCGGACGCGTGCCGCCGGGGCTTTCCGT
This sequence comes from Burkholderiales bacterium, assembly GCA_036374055.1. Taxonomy (GTDB): domain Bacteria; phylum Pseudomonadota; class Gammaproteobacteria; order Burkholderiales; family SG8-39; genus SCGC-AG-212-J23. The sequence continues at coordinate 21,851 of DASUUN010000397.1, read as the reverse complement.
GCGCGTCACACTGCCTGCCTGAGGGAAGCGAGCCTGAGCAGGATGGCGCGGAACTTCGCGTCGCCTGCTGCAACACCGTAGCGACCGCGCAGCCTGGCCAGGTCGAGGTAGCCGGCGGCCCCGGCGCTGCGCGCCGCGAGCGCTATCGCCTCGATGGCGCGCTCGCTGATCGTGCCCGGCGTGGCGCGACAGCAGACGAAGGCTACGTCGGGCGCCGAGCGCTTCGCGACGCGCAGGAAGTCGAACATGCGCGACTCGTCGAAACGCAGCGTGCAGAGGATGACATCGACATCGGGGCCGAGCAGGCGCGTCGCCTGCGGCAGCGTTTCGGCGGTGAGCAGTTCCGCCTCGCCGTCGAGGAGCGGGCACAGCACGCGCAAACCGGAGGGCGTGCCTGCCAGCAGCAACCGGGGCTTCGTGCGCGCGCGTGTCGGCATGCGGTGCGAACGAACGACCGGCGCGCGATACGCCGCGGCCGAGCGGGAAGGGAAGGAACCGTCGCCCGGCGCACCGCACGCACGCCTAGTATCGCCACGACAACATTAAGTCCGCCTTAACCGGCGGCCGACGGCACGGCGCGTGATGCTCCGAGGGAAGAAAGGGGAGACTCTCCGGATGCGGAGCATCACGCGCGTGGCAGCCCCGCGACGAAACGCTGCAGCCGGAAGTTCACGTTGGTGCCCATGTCCTGGCAGCAAGCCTTAACCGGACCGCTTAAATGCCGCTTAATGCCGGGTACCGAGCCGGGCACGAATGCGCGGCGCTCCCAGCCAGCGTTGCAGCGCGTGTGAACGCTTTACAACGGAAACCTCGTCTGGACCGACGGGACCGGTGGGCGGAATCGATCTTGCAGCGCCGCGGCATGGGAACCCTCCGGAAGCGCGCTGGCCTGCTCCTCGCGGTCGGTGCGAGCTACGGCTGTGCGGGCGTGCCGGAAGGGGTGGCGCTGCTTGCCGAGGAGCCGGAGCGGCCCTACCGCGAAATCGCGCGCCTCGAGGCGAGCGGCCGGATCGGCGCGCCGCGCGCCGGAGCGTACGAGCGGCTGCGGCGCGAGGCAGCGCGGCTGGGCGCCGACGCGGTGCTCAAGACCGGCGAGGAGAGGAAGTACCGCCGCGCCACGCCGCCCGAGACGCTCGGGAACCGCGCCTCGCTTGGCGACGCCTATCCCGACGCGGCGGAAGTCTTCCGCCCCGGCTTCTTCGGCTACGAAGGCGGCGGCGTGGCGACGGTTGCCGGATACTACTGGCAAGTCGAAGGCGTGGCGCTCGATCTCGAGTAGCAAACGATGCGGCTGCTTCTTGTCGAAGACGACGCCATGATCGGCGAAAGCGTGTGCGAGGGCCTGGCGCAGGAAGGCCATGCCGTTGACTGGGTACGCGACGGCGCCGCCGCGGACGCGGCCATCGTCGCGCAGCCGTACGGCGCGGTGCTGCTCGACCTCGGCCTGCCGCGCCGCGACGGGCTCGACGTCCTGCGCGCGCTGCGCGCGAGGCGCAACGACGTTCCGGTGCTCATCCTCACCGCGCGCGACGGGGTTGCCGACCGCGTGCGCGGGCTCGACGCCGGCGCGGACGACTACGTGGTGAAGCCGTTCGACCTGGACGAGCTCTCCGCGCGCGTGCGCGCGCTCACCCGCCGCGCCGCCGGCCGCTCGGTGCCGACCGTGGAGCACGGGCCCATTACCCTGAAGCCGGCCACGCGCGAGGTGCACGTCGATGGCCGCCCCGTGGTCCTGTCGGGCCGCGAGTATGCGCTGCTCGAGGCGCTCACCGAGCGTCCCGGCATCGTGCTTTCGCGCGCCCAGCTCGAGGAGCGCCTGTACGGCTGGGACGCGGAGGTGGCGAGCAATGCCATCGAGGTGCACGTGCACAACCTGCGGCGCAAGCTCGGCGCGGACCTGATACGTAACGAGCGGGGTGTCGGCTACTCGATTCCCCTGACTCTCCGCCACGACGGCGAGCGGCGCTAGTGTCGCTGCGCCGGCGCCTGCTGGTCGCGCTGCTGAGCGCCGTGCTGCTCGCCGGCGCGCTCGCCAGCGCCGCGACCTACTGGTCGGCCCGCTCGCAGATCCAGGTACTCCTCGACGAGGAGCTGCGCCAGGTGGCGCTGTCGCTGCGCGACCACGCCGCGCTCGACTTGGGACGCCTGGGGTTCTTCTACGCGGAGGGCGGTCCGCAGGTGGCGGTGCAGATCTGGGATCGCTACGGCATGGTCGTCTATCTCGCCAACGCGAGCACCCCGCTGCCCCGCGCCGGCGCGCAGGGGTTCTCGACCATCGCCCACGACGGCCGGCAATGGCGCATGTTCACCCTGCGCGCCGGCGCGCAGACCATCCAGGCGGCGCAGAGCACCGAAGAGCGCAACGCGCGCGCCGCGGCCGCCGCGCTGCGCATCTTCGTACCCGTCGCCTCTACGCTGCCGCTGCTCGCGCTGCTGGTCTGGCTGATCCTCGAGCGCGGCTTCGCGCCGCTCGCCCGCCTCGCCGGCGCGGTGCGCACGCGCGACGCCGGTGCGCTCGAACCGCTGCCGCGCGAGCGCGTGCCGCAGGAGATCGAGCCGCTCGTGTCCTCGCTCAACAGCCTGCTCGCGCGGCTGCGCGAGGCCTTCGGCGCGCAGCAGCGCTTCGCCGCCGACGCGGCGCACGAGCTGCGCACGCCCCTCACCGCGCTCGGCCTGCAGATCCAGCTCCTCGAGCGCGCGCACAGCGACGAGGAAAGGCGCCTCGCGCTGGCGCGGCTCAAGGAGCGCGTGCAGCGGGCGACCCGCGTCGTGCAGCAGCTCCTCGCCATGGCGCGCCTGGAGCCCGAGGCGGCGCAGCCCCCGCAGCGCTTCGCCCTCGAAGACGTCGCGCGCGCCGCGGTGAGCGAGATGGCGGCGGTGGCCGGGCAAAGAAGCGTGTCACTTCTCGTCGCCCGCGCCGAGCCCGTCGAGGTCACCGGCGCCGAGGATGCGCTGCGGCTCCTCGCCGCCAACCTCGTCGACAACGCCATCCGCTATACGAGCACCGGCGGGCGCGTCGAGGTCGGCGTGTGGCGCGAGGGCGGCACCGCGATCCTGCAGGTGTGCGACGACGGGCCGGGAATTCCCGCCGGCGAGCGCAGCCGCGTCTTCGACCGCTTCTACCGCGGCGCCGGGGCCGAAGGCAGCGGCAGCGGCCTGGGACTTGCCATAGCGCGGCGCGTCGCCGAGCTGCACGGCGGACGCATCGACCTCGCCGATGGCCTGGACGGCCGCGGCTTGTGCGCCCGCCTCGTCCTGCCGCAGCCGTTAAGGCAGGGTTAAGCCTCGCCCCCCATGCTGCGATCTGGCAACACGGACGGGGCCTCCCCTTCCCGTGCGTGTGGACCGACGCTTCGCGACCTCCCTGCGTGGGGCGCCGGTCCCGCCTCCCAACGGGCCTCTCCTTCCGCGTTAAGCACCGTTTAAGCTCGCTCGTCAATCATTTGCCTGTCCGGGCGCGACCCGCGCCCCTCACGAAGACAGGAGAACACGATGAAAGCCCCTATCCTCGCCCTCGCAGTCGCCTCGGCGCTCGCCGCAGGCTGTACCGATGTCAAAGTCCCCGGCTTCGCCGACGCGAATGCGGCGGCGGCGCAGCAGCCGGCGGCGCAAGCGAGCGCCCGCCAGCTCCCGGATTTCGCCGCGCTGGTGCAGCAGCACGGCCCGGCGGTGGTGAAGATCGCGGTAAGCAAGGCGCGGCAGGCCGCCGCGGCGCCCGGCCAGGCGATGCCCGACCTGGAGGAGTTCTTCCGGCACTTCGGCATTCCGCGGCCCGAAGGGCGGCTCATTCCAAATCCCGAGGGACGCATGCCGAACCCGGCGCCCGCGCAGGGGGTCGGCTCCGGCTTCATCATCACACCCGACGGCTACATCCTCACCAACGCCCACGTCGTCGACGGCGCGAGCGAGGTCACGGTGAAGCTCGGCGACAAGCGCGAGCTCGAGGCGAAGGTGATCGGCGTCGACACGATGACCGACATCGCCGTCGTCAAGGTCGACGCGAAGGAGCTGCCGGTGGTGAAGATCGGCGACCCGCGCGAGACCAGGGTGGGCGAATGGGTCGCCGCCATCGGCTCGCCCTTCGGCATGGACCACACCGTGACCGCCGGCATCGTCTCGGCCAAATCGCGCAACCTGCCCAACGAGCGCCTGGTGCCGTTCATCCAGACCGACGTGGCGGTCAACCCCGGCAACTCCGGCGGGCCGCTCTTCAACATGGCGGGCGAGGTGATCGGCGTCAACTCGCAGATCTACAGCACCACCGGCGGGTACATGGGCATGTCCTTCGCCATCCCGATCGACGTGGCGATGAAGGTGAAGGACCAGCTCGTCGAGCACGGCAAGGTGACGCGCGGGCGCATGGGCGTGACGGTGCAGGAAGTCACCCCCACCCTCGCGCAATCCTTCGGCCTCGAGAAGGCGCGCGGCGCGCTCGTGTCGAACGTCGACGCGGACGGCCCGGCAGCCAAGAGCGGCCTGAAGGCCGGCGACGTGGTGGTGGGCTTCGACGGCAAGAGGATCGAGAGCTCGGGCGAGCTGCCGGCGCTGGTCGCCGACGCGAAACCCGGCGAAACCGTCGACGTGCGCATCGTGCGCAACGGCAAGGAGCAGGACCTTAAGCTCACCGTTGGCGAAATGCCTTCCGAGCGGACGACGCTCGCGAGCGGGCCGGCCGAGCAGCAGGGCAAGCTCGGCGTCTCGGTGCGTGCCGGCGACAGGGGTATCGTCATCGAGCGCGCCGAAGGGCCCGCAGCCAAGGCGGGCCTGCGCGCCGGCGACATCATCGTCGGCGTCAACGGCAAGCCGGTGCGCTCGGTCGAGGAGCTGAAAAGCGCGGTGGACGCCGCGGGCGAGCGCATGGCGATCCTCGTGCAGCGCGGCGAAGCGCGGATGTACGTGCCGGTACAGATCGGCTGAGGCACGGCGGGTATGCGCATTGCGGAATCGGCGGCTTGGAAGACGACGACAAGAAGCCGCCGCCGATGCCCGGCGGCGCCGGCCGGCCGGTTCCCGGGGAGTTGCTCGGGGCGCTGCGCTAGCCGGGCATGCGGGCACTCGGCAGCGCGGTCCTGCTTTCCGTCGCTGCCGCCGCGCCCGGCGCCGAGCCGACCGGTGCGGACGAGGCGGCGATGCGCTACGGCCACAGCGCGCAGCGCCTCATCGGCGCCGAGGCACACGAGCGCGGCGGCGAGCGGCTCGGCCGCGTGAAAGACCTGCTGATCGGGCCGGCAGGCCGCGTCAGCGGCCTTCTCGTGGGCAGGCTCCCCGTGGCGGTGACGTGGCGGTAGCGATCGCGCCGGACGGCACGCATGTGACGGTGCTGCCCGGCGCGCCGGGCCGCGACCCCGACCTCGTCCCGCAAGGCGAAGCGCGCGCCTCGGCGCTCCTGGCCTGGCGCGGCGCGCGCCTCGATCCTTTGCAGAGCACCCACGCCCTGCCCTTCGACCGCGCGCAGCTCGCCCGGCTCCGTGCGTTCACGTTCAATTACGGCAGGCTGGGTATCCTTACAGCGCGCGCAACCGGCGGTCCGCGCCTCCTTGAAGAGCCAGGGCTCGAAGTTGCGCCGCGCCGCCAGCCGGCGAGCGCTAGCAGGAGAAGGAAAGCGCGCTGGCTAGTTCGTTCCCGTGCGCAACTCCGGCGGCAGCTCGATCATGGCCTGCTGCGTGTCGAAGAGCGCCTGGTTCGCCTGCCGCATAGCCTGGTTGCGTCCGGGGCCGGCCGGTTGGCCGGCCATTGCCTGCACCGCCTCGCGAAGGCGCTGCGCCGCCTCCTGCAGCCGGGCCATCGAGGCGGTGTAGTTCGGCCCCGTGCCGCTGCTCGTGCGCAGCTCCGGCGGTAGCTGGATCATCGCGCTCTGCGTCTCGAGAATGGCTTGGCGCGCCTCGTCGGCGGCGGCGTTGCGCCGCGGCCCGGCCGGCTGCTGCGCCATCGCCTGCACCGCCTCGCGCAGCTTCTGCGCCGCCTGCTGCAGGCGCGTCATCGATTCGCCGTAGTTCGGCGCCGTAGCGCCCGCCGATGCCGGTCCGGCTTGTCCCTGCGGTGCCTGGGCGGCAGCGCCACCGGCCACCAGCAGCGCCGCCACCGCGGCGATCGCGACTTTGCGTTGCATGAGCTGCCTCCTTCCTGTCTGGTGATGCGGATTCGGCCGCAAGTGGCATGCCGGCTGGCATCGGACTACTGGCCCCTGACGCCGGATGGTCGCGTGCTGTGCCTCCGCGAACTGCTCTAGCGTCGCGCCCAGCCAGCGTTGCAGCGCGCGTGCACGCTTTTACAGCGGAACCTCGTCCTGGACGGGACCGGTAGGCGGAATCAATCTTGCAGCCCCGCGGTATGGTCGATTTCGATGCCGGCGCGGCCGCCATCGTCACTCTCGAAGGAGCGTCGAAATGAAGCTCATTCTGATGCTGCTCACCGCTCTCGCTCCGCTCTTCGCCCAGGCGCAGCAGAACGCCCCTGCGAAGGCGAGCGAGCTTATCGGCATGGAAATCAGGAACCCCGATACCGGCGACACCGGGCGCATCGACGATCTGGTGGTCGACGTCGCCAACAGCCGCGTGCACTTCGTGATGCTCGACATGCCAGGATCGCTGGTCACCCAGCCCTTGGCCGCGCTCGAGCTCGGCCAGGGCGGCGCCGCGCTGCACGCGGCAACCGACTGGAGGTTCGCCGCGCCGAAGGGCATCGCACTGATGCTCGCCAGCAGCCTCGTCGGCTCCCAAGTCGACAGCGTGGCCGGCGCGCCGCTGGGCACCATCGCCGACCTCGCGGTCGACCCGGTGAGCGGCGCCATTGCCTTCGCCACCGTGCGCCTGAAGGAAGATCCGCAGCGCCTGCTCGATGTTCCGCTCGACGCCTTCAAGCTGTCGGCACGGCGCGGCGCCACCGCCGCCGCCGGCGGATCGCAGCGGCGTGACTGATGTCGCCGCGAGCGCGGCGCTCGCCCAGCAACCGGAGCGCGCGACGAGTTCACGGCGCTGGGCCGCGAGTGAGGCGCGCGCCTCGGGCGGCGGCGGCGGATTTCTCTCCACGGCCGTGGAATCGATCTTGCAAGACGCCGCGAAAGGAGGGTTGACCATGATGATCAGAACCGCGTTCTTGGCAGGATTTGCCGGCGCCGCGCTGGTTTTCGCCGCACCAGCCCAGGCGCAATCCGGCGCGTCGCCGCGCCACCCGTTCGAGCAGCTCGACGTCGACCGCGACGGCTCGCTCAGCAAGCGCGAAGTGCTCGCGAAGCTGCCGGGCCTGACCGCCGGGTTCGATTTCGCCGACAGCAACGGCGACCTGGCGCTCGACCGCATGGAATACCAGGAGGCGATGGGCCTCAGCGCCAATATGTACGGCGAAGACGGGCGCTCCGCGCACAAGCGGGACATCTTCCGCTCGCTCGACCTGGACGGGGACCGCGCCGTCTCGAAGGAGGAAGCGCGCTGGCGCCCGGAGATCGCCGCCAACTTCGCCGCGGCCGACCGCGACGGCGACGGCAGGCTGGGCGTAAGCGAGTTCGGCCTGATCTCCCTCTTTACGCTAGCCACCCGGGGCGGCAATCAGTCTGCACCGGACAAGCTCGACCTCGCCGGGCTGTACCGCGAAGGCATCAGCGCGCGCGAGGTGATCGACACGCCGGTGCGCGCGGCGAGCGGGGAGCGCATCGGCGACGTGAAGGACATCATCGTGGACCGCAACGGCCACATCAGCAGGCTGGTGGTCGAGGTGGGCGGCTTCTTCGAGCTGGGCGACCAGCACATCGGCGTGCCGTGGAAGGACATCACCTTCGGCGAGGACATGCGCTTCGTCCAGGTGCCGCTGCGCGAGGTGGAGAACGGCACGTACTCGCTCTTCGGAAGCGTGCCGCAGGGCGAAGACGTGCCCGCCGCCCTCACCTCCTGGCGCGTGAACGAGCTGATCGGCGACTACGCCAGCCTGGCGGACGTGCCGCGCTACGGCATCGTCACCGACGTGATCTTCGACAACCGCGGCCGCACGCAGGCCGTGGTGGTGGACCGCGCCGGTGACTCGGGCGGGTTCGGCCTGTATGCGTATCCGTACACCGGATTCGCGCCCGCGTCGTACGCGCACGCGCTGCCGTACGGGCGCGAAACGGTGGTCGCGCTCGAGCCCTTCGACTACGCCGAGCTCGGGCGGCAGAGCCGCTACGCCGGCACGCAGGCCGCGGCGGCCGGCGCGTCGGCAGAGGCGCGCCGCTAGAGCTGCGAGCTGAGCAGCGAGGCGCCGAAGTCGAGCGCCTTGTCGAGCCACGGCCGGCTCCGCCACTCCTCGAGCGTGACGCGCCGCGAGCGCTCGAGGTCGCGCTCGAAGACTTCCACCTGGCGCCGGGCGAAAGCGGCGTCGTAGACGTTGAGGTTCGCTTCGTCGTTGATGCTGAAGGAGCGGTTGTCGAAATTGGTGGAGCCTACCGAGACCCACTGGGCGTCGACGATCACGACCTTGGCGTGATACATGGTCGGCTGATACTCGTGGATGACGGCGCCGGCCTCGAGCAGCGGCCCCCATTCGGCGCGCGAGGCGCGCCGCACGATGCCCATGTCCATGTACGGTCCCGGCACGATGATGGTGACGCGCACGCCGCGTTCGAGCGCCGCGACCAGCGCCCGCACGGCGACGTTGTCGGGGACGAAGTAGGAGGCGGAGATGCGGATGGATTCGGCCGCGGCGGCAATCGACAGGAGGTACATGAGCTGCATGCTCTCGGCGCCGCCTCCGGGCGAGCTGGTGAAGACCTGCGCCACGGATGCGCCAGCGGCCGGCAGCGGCGGCAGAAACCCCTCGCCGTGCAGCACCTCGCCGGTAGTCTGCATCCAGTTGTCGACGAAGGCCGACTGCATCTGCGCCACCGCCGGGCCTTCCAGCCGGAAATGCGTGTCGCGCCAGTGCTGCGGATCCTGCGCATGGCCGCGCCACTGGTCGGCGATGCCGATGCCGCCGGTGAAGCCGATTTTCCCGTCGACCACCATCAGCTTGCGGTGCGTGCGGTTGTTCAGGCGGTGCAGGTTGAACCAGCTCGGGGCGTTGTAGCGCCGGATCTCGATGCCGTCGCGGCGCATGCGCTCGAGCTGCGCGTCCTCGAGCTGCCCGCCGATCCAGTCGAGCAGCACGTGCACTTTGATCCCGGCGCGCGCGCGCTCGGAAAGAGCCTCGGCGAACGCCTCGCCGATCGACCCCGACCAGAAGACGTAGGTCTCGAAGGTGATGGTGTGCCGCGCCTCGCGGATCGCCTCGAGCATCGCCGGAAAGGCCTCGCCGCCGTTCAGCAGCGCCTGTACGCGGTTACCCGCCAGCAGCGTCGGGCCGAACAGCGCGCCCATCGCGCGCGGGAACTGTTCGCTCGCCACGGGATAGAGCCGCGCGAGCCGCGTGTCGATCTGCTTGTTGCCAAGGGTGAGATTGAGGATCAGCCAGGTGGCGAAGAGCGTAGCCGCGACCCAGATCGCGATGCTCATCGCTCTCGCCGTTAGCAAGGGACTCGCCGGGGCATGCGGCAGCCCGGCGCAACGCACGTGCCGTGCCCCGCGCCGCACCAATGGCTGGGATTACAGCGGGCTACGTAAAACAGGATCACGCCGCCTTGATCTGCTCGCGCGTGAGGCGCAGGCGCATCTTGCGCGCCTTCCAGTCGATGCTCTCGACTTCGTCCGGCGCGATGCGCACTTGGCCGCCGGGCCACCACTTGCGCGTGTCGATGACCACGCCGTTGATGCCCCAGCTGCGCGCGTCGACGACGAAGTCCTCCACCTCGCCGATCTCGCCATCCTTTGCCTCGATCTCGTAGCCGATCACTTCGGCGCCGCTGCGCAGGTGCGAGTCGCCTTGCGCGAGCTGCTCCTGCGCCGAGCGCTCGGCGGCCGCCTGGCGCGGGCCCATGGCGCCGACGCTCCCGGCCGCAACAGGGCTCGTCGGATAGGCGGCCGCTCCCCAGAGGAGCGGCCCGGACCAGTAGTAGGGATAGCCGAAGTGCGCGGCGTGGGCCATTTCGCTCTGGCGCGACACCGGGCGATCGGCATCGACGCCGGGGGCGTTCTTCACCTGCTCCCGCGTGAGACGGACGCTCAGCGTTTCCTGAGCCGAACGCTCGGCGTCCACCGAGGCCGGGGAGATGAGCACCTTGCGCCCGGGCAGCCAGGTGCTGGTGTCGACCACGAGATAGCGCACACCCCAGCGCTCGTCGTCGAAGAAGACGTCGCGCACCGAGCCGATGGCGCCGTCGGTGGCGACGATGTCGTCGCCTTGCAAGCCCTTGATGGTCCTTTCCACGGCCCCTCGCCTTTTGTCGATATCCGCTTGCCGAGCAACGGCCATACCGCACGCCCCGGCACAGGCCCGGGCCGCGCCGGCGGAACCGATCTTGCAGCGCCTTTGGCATGGCAGCGCTCGCCAAGCCGGCTCTCCTCGTCCTCGCGTTCGACGCATGGGGCTGCGCGGGCACGCCGCGATGACGATGCGAGTGTTCATGCTGTGCCTCGCGCTCCTCGCGAGCGCGGAAGTCCGGGCTGCCGCGGCGGCGGCGCTGCTCGGCGAGCCGGTGCGCAACCTCCAGGGAAAGCGCGTCGGCACGGTCGAGGACCTGATCATCGACGCGCGCGCCGGGCGGGTGCTCTACGTGATCGTCGAGGGCGACGGGCGCTACTTCACCCTGCCGGTGCGCGCGCTCCACGAGCGCCCGCGCCTGGTCGACATGAGCCTCGCCGGCGCGGCGGCATACGACCGCTGGCCGGCGAAGGAGCGCTTCCGCCGCGCCGCCCGGCTGCTCGGCGAGGAGGTACGCCGCGCCGGCGAGGAGCGCATCGGCGTCATCCACGATATCCGCTACGACGCGGACTCCGGCCGGGTGCAGGAAGTCCTGGTGCGCAGCGCCGAGCGCGGCGAGCTCAGCCTGCCGCCGGAAGTGCTCGCGTACGGCTTCCTGCCGCCACTCACGCGGCCCCGCCCGGCAGATCCGCCGCGCTACTCGAGCGAGCGCAACCTTCTTCATGATCACGACTGGAAATAATCGCACCGGCCCGCTGAAAATCCTTCAGCGGGCGGCCGCCGCCCTGGCGGCAGCGGCGCTCGCCGGCGCGGCGCTCGGCGCTGACCTGCGCGGCGCGCGCTACGACCCGGCGAGCGACTCGATCGTCGTCGAGGTCGCCTATCGCGGCACCAATCCGCGGCACGAGTTCTCGGTGCAGTGGGGCCGCTGCGAGAACGACGCGGTCGTCGGCCGCTTGATCGACTCGCAATGGCGCGACAAGGCGATACGATCCTACCGCCTGTTCGACCACGTCAGCCTGGAGGGCATTCCCTGCCGTCCGGCGCGCGTGACGCTGCGCATGGGCCGAACCTCGCATGCCACCGTCCTCGTCCCCACGAAAGGAGGATCCGATGCTTCGTAACGCTTTCGTACTCGTTGTCGGCGCGCGCGAGGCGATCCAGGCCATGGCGGCGCAGTCCATGCGCGAGTTGCCTCGGTGAGAATCCTTGCCGTCGCATCCCTGGGCGCGGCGGTGCTCGCTGCAGCCTGCGCGTCACAGGAGCCGCGCGTTCCGCAGGCCGCGGTCGACGTCTGCGCCGAGCTCGGGCTGTGTCCCTATCCGTTCACCGGCTATGGCGTGGTGCCGGCCACCGCCGGCGCGCCGGTGGCCGCGACGAGCCTGATCGGCACCGAGATCGTCGACCGCGAAGGCCGCCACGTCGGTCGGATCGACGATCTTGCGATCGACCTGCCTGCGCAGCGCGTGCGCTACGCGATCCTCACGCTGACCGGAGCGGGCGTGGGCGAGGACCGGCGCGGCGTTCCGCTCGAAGCGCTCGAGCGCGCGCTCGCCGACGACCAGCTCGTCCTCGCCCCCGGCGAGCACCCAGGCGCCGCGCCCGCCGGGGAGGCTACGCGCGTGGTGCGTGCTTCGTCCCTGATGGGGCGCGCGCTCGAGGGGCCGGACGGGCAGCGGCTGGGAAGGATCCGCGATGTGATCGTCGAGCTGGACTCGGCGCGCGCGCCGTACGCGATCGTGCGCGCCGAGCAGCGCGACGAGGGACTGCGCGCCGTGGGCCTGGCGCGGGTGGTGCCGGATCCGGTGCGCGCCCAGGCGCGCCTGGTATCGACCGGTGCGCCGGCCAGCGCCGAGCCGGGCGAGGCGCGCGCGAGCGAGCTTCTCGGCCGGCCGGTGCATGCCGAGGCGGGCGAGCGCCTCGGCGAGATTGCCGCTCTGCTCCTGGACTCGCGAGCGCGCGGCGTGCACCTCGTGATGCTCGAGACCGCGGCAGGCGAGCGCATCGCTTATCCGGTCAGCGCCCTGCGGCGCGAGGCGGGACGGCTGCTCCTCGCCGAAGAGCGGACGGCGCATCCGCAGCCGCAGGCGCGCTACCAGCACGCGTCGAAGCTCCTGGGCCGCGCCGCCGAGGACCCGCTTGGCAACACGATCGGGAAGGTGCGCGATATTGCGGTCAGCCTGGATTCCGGCCGCACGCGCTACGTCCTCGTAGAGTTCTCCGCCGAAGCCACGGTGCTGCCCCTTGCCCCGCATCTCGTGCGGCTGCGGCCCGGCGCGAACCCGGTCGTCACCGGCGACCCGCACCGGCGCGGCTAGGCGCCGCCGTGGACGCTGCCTTTCTCGCCATCTCCGCCCTGGCGGCCACGCTCGCCGGCGCGCAGATCCCCGATGCCCTCGAGACCGAGGCCGGGACGCTGCGCCTGGTGAGCTGCGGCGTGCGCGACACTCTGTGGGTCGACCACTACGTTGCAGGGCTCTACGTGCCGCCCGGCGCGACGGCGCAGGCAGTGCGCGACGCGGGCGAGCCGAAGGCGGTGCGGATGCAGGTGCTCAACGCGCAGTGGCTGCCCGACAATGTCCCGGAGAAATGGCGCGGTGCGTTGCGCAAGGAGCTGCGCCGCGAGCCGATGGCGCAGGTGCGGGCCGCCTACCACCGGCTGACCGATGGCGACGTCGTGACCTTCACTTACCTGCCCGGCAGCGGAGGCGTGCGCATGACGGTCAACGGGCACCGGGTAATGCAGACCCCGGGCCACGAGGTGATCCAGACCATCCTCGAAGCCTGGGCCGAGCGCGACCCGATCTCCGGCAAGCTCCACCGGCTGCGGCTCGAGCATCCCTGCTGAGGCGCTCAGTCGGGCTCGTCGGCCTTCGGGCTCGTCGGCCTCCTAGTACGGGTCCGGCGGGCAGCCCATGCAGCCGACGGTGTTCACGTCGCGGAAGGAGGCGCCCTCGAGCACCGTGCCGACGAGCTTCGCGCCACGCAGGTTTGCGCCGTCCAGCACCGCGCCGCGCAGGATTGCCCCGCTCAGGTCGGCGTTCTCCAGGTTGGCGCCGCGCAGGTTCGCGTCCTGCAGATCGGCGCTCGTCAGGTCGGCGCTCCTGAGGTCCGCGCCCGAGAGATCGGCGCCGCGCAGGTCGGTCATGTCCATGTCGGCGTTGCGCAGGTTGGCGTTGCGCAGGCTGGCGCCGTTCAGGCCCGAGCGGGAGAAATCCGCGCGTGCGAGGTCGGCGCCGGCGAGGTCGACCGCGCCGAGCTCCACTTCGACGCAAAGCCCGCCGGACTCGAGCGCACAACGCCCGGCGCCCTGGCGCTCGGCGGCGAGCGCGAGGGCCGACACGGCGAGCATCACGGCGGCAGCAGGGAGTCTCATGCCCTGCCTCGGAGCACGGCGCGTGCCCGCTCGCCCGCTTCTTGCAACGGCCTGTGCATTTCCCATCCGGAGGCACCCATGCGTGGAAAAGTGTCGAACGGCCGCGTCAAGATAGGCGCAGCTCTCCTGTTGATACTCTGGGCGAGCGCCACGCCCGCCCTCGCGCAGTCCACGGACGAGCCGCGCAAGCCCGAGGCCGAGCTGCCGCAGCCCGGCACCGCCGCCGCCGGCGGCTCGCAGCCGGCGCAAGACCTCTTTCGCCGCCTCGACCGCAACCGCGACGGCCATCTGGGCGAGGAGGAGCTCTGGAGCGAGCGCGGCGAGCGGCGCGACTGGGCGGCCATGGACACCGACCGCGACGGCCGCATCTCGCCCGCCGAGTTCGTCGTGCTGCGCTAGCGCCGGCTCTGCTGCTGCGGCGGCTGGGCATGACCGCGCCGAGGCGCAGCCATCAGACGTATCCTCGTCCGGCGCGCAGCGCCGGGGTGGTCACCACGAGGTTGTCCTCGAGGCCTTGCATGCCCGGCGTCGATTCGACCGCGGCGCGCGCCGCCTGGCGTTGCGTTTCCGAGTCGATCCAGCCCCAGAGCCGTGCCTGGCCGTCGTTGACCGTGACGTTGACCTGGTGCATGGGCAGGCCCGCTTCCTCGAGCGCGTCGTGCAGGACGTCGCGCACGCGGCGATCGTCCTCGACCATCGGCCACGCCGGCTCGCTCAGCGCGAACCCCTGCAGCAGGTTGGCGCGGCTCACGATGCCGACGAGCTTTCCTTCGCGCAGCACCGGCACGCGCTTTACGTGGTGCTTCTCGAGTAGCGCCGCGATCTGCGGGAGCGGCGTGTCCTCCCCGGCGCAGACCACCTCGCGCGTCATCACGTCCTCGGCGCGCCGGCCGCGCGCGCGCAGGAACTCGCGCGCCCGCGCCTCCTCGCCTTGCAGCATCTCGAGCCACCACGAGCGGCGGTGGCGCGCGCCGGCGTCCTCGCGGTCGATCAGGTCGCCCTCGCTGACGATGCCCTTTACGCGCCCGTCGTCGTCCACCACCGGCACGGCGCTGATGCGGCACTCGAGCAGCAGCTCGGCCACGGCCTGCACCTCGGTGTCCGGGCTCACCGCGAGCACCGGCGTCGTCATCACGTCTTTCGCAAGCATCGCGTCCTCCGAAAAGCGGGTGCGCTGCAATCGGCGTTCCCGCGCCGATGGTGGGCGCTCAGCGCCGGCCCGTGACGACGCCGCTCCGCGTCACCGTGTAGCGCACGCCATCCGCGGGCTTCGCGCTGAAGCGATCGCCGATCGACACTTCGGCCGGCCGGCAGATGGCATGCGTCCGGGTGATGCGCGGCGCCAGCGAGTAGCGGCGCTCCCCGACGCGGTACTCCACGGGCGCGGCCGAGCGGTTGCGCACCGAGAAGCGCATCGAGGCGCTCTTCGGCCGCCCGAACATCTGCACCGCGAGCCAGCGGCCGGCCTCGCCCTGCGCGATGCCGACGCCGGTCTCGGTGACGGCGGGATCGAGCATGTTCTTGCGAAGGCCGGGCGAGCGCTTCCACCCCTCGACCAGCTCGCGCGCCAGCGCGCCCGCGGAATCGAAGCCCTGGGAGCGGTACTGGTAGGCGATGTTCTCCGAGACGATGCAGTACTCGTAGCCCTGCGCGGCGGCGCGCTCGGGTGGCCGCCGGTTGTCCGCGGCATGCCCGTACCTGCCGGTTTGCGCCATTAAGCCGGCGAAGCGCTGCGCCGCCCGCGACAGCGCGGCGTCCTCCTTCAGCCCATCGAGGCCCTGCTCCTTGCGGAAGGCGTTGGTGCGCTCCACCACGCCGGCCGCTGTCTGCGCGCGCTCTATCCCGCCTGCTTCGCGCGCAAGGCCGAGCCCAAGCGCGAGAAGCAGGACGAGTTCAGCCCGCCACGCACGCGTGCACCGGAGCAACCGCGCGGAGCTTCTAGCCGCCGCTCGCGCCCGTTCCGCCGCGCGGCGCGACCACGAGGTCGTTGCGGACCTCTTTCACCTCTTCCACGTCGCGCGCGGCCTGCCCGGCGCGGCGCTTCGCCTCGTCGGATTCGACGAAACCCGAGAGCTGCACGACGCCCCGATACGTGGTCACGTTGACCACCGCCGCGTTGACGCCTTGCTCCTGCGCGATCGAGGCCTTGACGCGAGCGGTGAGCGCAGAGTCGTCGATGACCTGCCCCGTCGAGCGGTCGCGCGCAGTGGCGGTGCACGCCGTGATCTGGGTGAACGCCAGCGCTGCGGCGAGTACTGCGGCTGCTGTCCTGATGATGAACATGGAATAACCTCCTGCGCACACGTGCGCGCAAGGCCCGTGCCGGGTCGCGGATCCAGAGCGCGCACCGCCTAGAGCTGCGAGCCGAGTTTCGTGGAGGGGCACGATGATTGCGCGATTCCCGGGATGATGCCGCCCCGCTGTATCTCCTGCCTCGCTGCTGCCGCTCTCTTCCTGCCTGCTGCCGCGCCCGCCGCCGAGGAGGTGCACGTCATCTCCGTTCCGGTGCTGGCGAGCGAGCTGATCGGCAAGCCCGTGAGCGACGCCGCCGGCAAGGCGCTGGGCGAAGTCGAGGACGTAGTGCTGCACCTCGCCAGCAACCGGGCGCGCTACGCGATCGTGCGCTTGCCGGAGCGCACCATCGGCGTTCCGATCGAGATGCTCGCTCCTTCGCTCGAGCGCGATCGCGTCATCCTCGATGCGCCGCGCGAGCGGCTGCGCCGGGCGCCGGCGCTCACCGCGGCGCGGGGCTATTGGGGCAGCGTCGAAGCCTACTGGCACGCCCCGGCCGCCTCCGAGCTGGCGCGCGCGAGCCGGCTGATCAACTCGCGGGCAGTGTGGGACGTGCTGATCGATGCGCACGCCGGCGAGGTGCCGTTCGCCATCGTCTCGAGCGGACCGGATGCCCTGCACCCGGTGCCGCTCGACGCTCTGCGAGTCGAGGACGGCAACATCGCGCTCGAAGTCGAGCCCGCGCGCAGCTTCACGCCGAAGCAACTGCGCGAAGGTCTGACGAGCAACGAGTTTCTGCGCGGCAACGCCGCCCATGCGGGCGGGCTCACCGCGGACCGCCGGCCAAGCGATCCGCCGGGCGCGCCGCTTGCACGGCGCCAGCCATGACGGCCGCAATCCTGAGCATCGTGCTCATCGCCGCCGCCGCCCCGGCCGCGGCGTTCCAGGCCACCCCCGAGAGCGAGCCGCCGCGCGTCTGGCTGGACGCGCGCGCGAGCGAAGTCATCGGCGCGAAGGTGCAGAACCCCTGGGGCGAGCGCCTCGGCGAAGTCGAGGAGCTCATCGTCCACACGAACGGCGATATCCGCTATGCGGTGCTTTCCTTCGACGAGGCGTTCGGCTTCGGCGGCAAGCTCTTCCCCTTCAACCTGAGCAGCTTCCGCCCGGTGATCGGCACCGACAGGCTGCAACTCAACGTGCGCCGCGAGGACCTGGCGAAGCGGCCCGGCTTCGCGGCCGACCGCTGGCCGGACTTCCACGACGACTACTGGCTGGGCATCGATCGCTGGTACGGGCGCGAGGCGCGGCCCGGACAGCCCGAGGTGCGCGAGTTCGCGCGCGCGAGCGTGCTGATCGGCCGCGACGTCGTCTACCGCACCGGCGAGGAGGTGGGCGAAGTGGAGGACCTGATCGTCAACTTCGGGACCGGGCGCGTGCGCTACGTCGTCGTTGAGCATGAAGACGACGATGCCGCCACGGCGTACCTTCCGCGCGAGCTCACCATCTCGGGCAGCGGCGAGCACCTTGTCCTCAACGTGCCGCGCTAGCGCGCTGCTGCTCGTCGCGCTCTGGGCGTGCGCCTC
Source organism: Burkholderiales bacterium (assembly GCA_036374055.1). Taxonomy (GTDB): domain Bacteria; phylum Pseudomonadota; class Gammaproteobacteria; order Burkholderiales; family SG8-39; genus SCGC-AG-212-J23. Next base: position 4,397 of record DASUUN010000397.1, on the reverse strand, counting down.
GGAACCGCCGCAGCGCGACGTGTTCCTGCCGCCCTACGCCGAGAAAGGCTGCTGGGCGCGGCTCTATGGACAGCCGCACTACGCCGGACCGATGCGCCAGCTCGAAGGCCCGACCTTCGTCGAGGCGCTCGATGCGACCGCAGTGGTGGTGCCCGATCTGCAGAGCACCTCGCCGCAGCCGCTCTTTGCAGAAGTGCGAAGCCTGATCGTAGGTCCGCGCGCACGGCTCGTCGGATACGCCGCGCCGCTGTTCCAGCGGCAGGACTTCGCGCTGGCCCCCCGGCGCGCGCCTGCCGGAGGTGTCGCAGGTCGCGTTCTACGAGAGGGTCCGATCGTTCACGCTGGAGTGCGACGCGCGCGGTTGAGACTGGCACGCGCCGCACCCTTAAGCGTCTACTTCTTCGGCGAGGAAGCGCCGGCCGCGCCGCTTCCCTTCTGCTGCGCCGTGCTGGCACCGCCGGTGCAGGCCACCTTGACCGAGCTGATGTCTTCGAAGAAGCCCAGCTTCTCGTCGAGATCGGCGACTTTCTGCCCGGGCTTGAAGTTCGCGGCCCGCTCGCGATAGTTCTCGTTGTCGTAGACCGTGAGCCGCGCCTTGGGCCCGACCTGGATGCTGTCGAACTCGCCGCTCCAGTCGGTGCCGAACGCGGTGCGCATGTTCGGCATGTCGACCGGGCCGACCAGCGCGAGTTCGTTGCCCTTGAAGTTGCTGCCGTCGTAGAGCCGCGCCCAGCAGCCGTTGCTGAAGTCGGGGCGGCTCGCGACGACCATCGGCACCAGCACGATCATCGGCGCGCCCTTGGGCGGCGCCGCGCTCTTGTCCTGCTGCTTGTCTTGCTGCTTGTCCTGGGCGAGTGCCGCCCCGCTCGCTGCGAACGCCGCGGCAATCGAGAACGCGAGAATGCGCTTGAAAGTCATGGCTGGCTCCTTTGCGGTGATGGTTGACGATCCTGCGCACTGCATCGTGCAATCGCTATTCCTGCGCCTCACCCGGGCAGCGGCGTATCGCCGCGCAAGAGCAGCCACTTGGCGATGTCCTCGCGCCGCAGCAGCCCGCGAAGCTCGCCGCGCTCGACCACGGGCAGGATGACGAAGCGCGAGAGCTTGCGCAGCGCATCGGCGCCGTCCTCGCCAGGTGCGACGACCGGTAGGCCCTCGGCCGGCGTCATCACTTCGCGCACGTGCTGGTGGCACGCGAGGGGCGCGGCACGCGCCGCGCCTCGTCGATGCCCACCATGCCGACGAGGCGCCCGGCCTCGAGCACAGGGAACACGCGCTGGTCGCTGCGCATGATGTGGCCCTCGATCAGCTCGTCGGTCGGCGTGGCGGGGGAGACGGTGTCCACCGGCGCGAGCATCAGCCGTGACACCGGCACGTGCTCGAGCGAGCGGCCGACGAGGAGCTGCGCATAGCTCCATCGCGGCGCGCGCGAGGAACCACCCGATGAGCGCTATCCACACACCGGAGAGCAGAAGACTCTCTTGCTTGAGCCGAACGTGACGATCCCGGACCTCGACGCGGCGGGCTTCCATCGCCGCGTCGCGACGCGTTCCAATTGGTATGCGAGGAGGGTTCGGGCTGAGCGCACCGCCGGCGGGCCCCAGCCTGCACGGGCGCAGCGTTATGGCGAGCAAACAGACGGCGTACTTCTCGGCGCGCTCATTGGCCTGGTGTTCGCCGCGCTCGCGCTGGTGCCGGCGGGCGCGCACCTCGCCGGGGTTGCCAGCAGACCATTCTGGCTGGCGCTCGTCGCCTTTTTCTGCATCGCCGGCACGCAGGTGGTGTTCTGGAGCGTGACCCACCCCGGCGAACCGCGCGGCGGTCAACTGGAGCAGCTTGCCCGCAGACTGGAGCGCGCTGCGCTCGCGGTGGGAATACTCGCACGCCGCGAGCGCCGTACTGAACCTCGCGGCGCTGCTCGCGCTCGCGTGGTCGCCGCGTACCGTGGCGCCGCGGGCACCGGGCTTGCAGCAGGCTCTCTGAACAAGCCGCAGCCGCCGCCTGCCGTCCGGATCGCCCGGGCGGTAGTGCAGCTTTTTTCCAACCCCCGCTGAAAAGATTGCGGGTTTCAAACGGAAGGAGGGACTCAATGACCATCGTCAAGCCTTTGGTACTCAGCTTCTCGCTGCTAGCCTTTGCCGGCGCCAACTCCTACGCGAACGAGCCGTCGAAAAATCAGTCGGGCGCGCGCGCGCCGGCAAGCGCCAAGCAGGGCTTCGCCGCCCTCGACACCAATAACGACGGGTCGCTGAGCCGCATCGAGGCGGCCGCCGACGCGGACGCCAAGTCGCGCTTCGAGAAGCTCGACCAGAACCAGGACCAGAAGCTCAGCCGCTCCGAGTATGAAAGCGCGCAGGGACAGGGTGCGGCCTCGGGCGCGAGCGAAGCGCGCGAGCAGCAGCGCGACACACAGGCGCAGCAGCAACGCACGCCGCCGCAGCAACCGACGCAGCGGCAGGCTGACATGCCGTGGGAGCGCGATTCCGCCGCCGCCGGCGGCACCGGGGCGCAGGCCGCACAGCAACGGGGCGAGCTGCGCGCGAGCAATCTGAAGGGCATGCAGGTGGTGGACACCAAGGGCGAGGAGATCGGGGACATCAGCGAGCTCGTCATCGACCTGAACAGCGGCCGCGTGCACGCCGCGGTGCTCGAGTTCGGCGGTGTCCTCGGCGTGGGGGAGGAGAACTACGCCTTCCCGATCAGTGAGCTCAGACCTGGCAAGCAGGCCGACCAGGTGGTGATGAACATCGACAAGCAGGCGCTCGAGAGCCGCGACGGCTTCGCGAAGAACCAGTGGCCCGGGATGGACGACGAGTACTGGGGACACGTCGGCGGCAAGCAGGCCGGCGCCGGAAGCGGCGCCCAGTCCGGCAAGATGAACCTGGTGCGCTCGAGCGAGCTGATCGGCAAGGAGGTGCAGGACAAGAGCGGCAAGCAGGTCGGCGAGGTCCAGGACATCATCGTCAGCCTGCAGGACGGCGAAGTGAAGAACATCGTCATCAGCTTCGAGGACGGCGGCGGCCGCGCCAACGTGCCCGCGAAGTCGATCAAGGCGAGCGGTACCGACAACCGGCTGGTCCTGAACATGGACGCGCAGCAGCTCAAGCAGCAGGCGCAAAAGTCGAGCCGCCAATCGCAGTCGCAATCGCAGCAGCCGACCACCCAGAGCGGCGCCGCGGGCGGCACCACGGGTTCTGCCGGCGGGCAGGATCGGCAGCAGCAGCAGCGCTCCGGTAGCGGGAAGTAAGCCTTGCAGGCGGAGCTGCTGAAGAGCAAAGGCGAGCGGGTCTTCGCGGTCGTGTTCGAGACCGGCGAGGATCCGATCGCCGGCCTCACCGCTTCGCGCAGCAGAGAACCTGAGCGGCCTCCGGCTCACCGCGATCGGCGCCTTGCTAGACGCTCCTCTCTTCTCTATGGCCACATGCAACCGATAGGAAGCGGCGCTGGGCGATCGCGGAGGGCTACATCCCGGGAGCGAGCACCGGCGAGGGCCGGGCGCTGAAGAGCCATGAGACCGCGTGCATCCTCAATGCGGGCGACGCGCCGGCACACGTTGAGGTGCGCGTCTTCTACTCCGACCGCGAGCCGCCTCCGTTGCACCGCGTGACGGTGCCGCCGCGGCGCACCTTGCACCTGCGCTTCGACGATCTCGGCATTCCAGCGGATACCGATTACGCGAGCGTGATCCAGGCGGATGTTCCTCGATTCCCGCCAGGCGGAGCTCGCCCTGCTCAGCACCGTGGCCTACGCCCAGGACTGAGCCGGCTCAGGGCTGCGCTGGTAAGCAGCTTTCCGGCCGGCCCAAGTAAGAGCGGTCGATCGCGTGCACGAGGGTACGGGCTGCGGCCGGCAAAGGGTTGCTCAGACGCTGGGCGGGCCGCCTGCGATCCGACGGCGAGAAAAAATGGCGCCGCGCGTACTGCCGGAGAAAGAGCCTTGCGTCGTTCTCGCGGCAACACGCGCGCGCCACGCTCCACCCAACCGCCTCCATCATGCCGCGGCAAGGCTTAAGAGCGACTTAACGGAAGGGCTCTACGGTAGGTCCGGGCGCTGTCAGCAGGTCGACACCGCGCGTGATGCCCCGGTGGAGAAAAGGGGAGAAAACTTTCCCGGGACATCACGCGCGTGCCGATACTCCTCCACCCCAACCGACTACGGCTTCACAATATCCGGCGCTGGCTTAAGGCACGCTTAAGAGGAGCCCGCATGGAGGGCTCGAGTAGGACCCCAGCCGGCGGCGCATCTCATGCGCGCTGGCGCGCGCGGTTCTCCTCGCTCACCTGCGAGTTGAGCGTCCAGAAGTCGTAGAGGATTCCCACCAGGAAAAGGCCGCCGGTGAGCAGGTACAGGATGCCGGTCAGCCACTTGCCCATGTAGAAGCGGTGGATGCCGAACAG
>DASUUN010000396.1:0-5215 GCA_036374055.1 Burkholderiales bacterium | reverse complement strand
GGCACGTAGCTCGCCTCGGCCACCGGGGTGATGTTCTTCTTCTTGAGGTAGTCCACCGCGCCGTCGCGCTGGTCCTTGCCGAACTGGTCGTTCTGGAAAAAGATCGCCACGCGCTTGGCGCCCTGCTGGGTGATCGCGTGCTCGGCCATCGACTCGCCGATCTCGGAGGACAGCGGCAGGATGCCGAACACGTTCTTGTCCTTGGGCTTGTTGAGGTTCAGATGGCCGCCGGCGGGGTTGATCACCGGCACCCCGCGCTGCTTGAGGAAGGGCAGCACGGCGAGGTTGGTGACCGTGCCCAGCGTCGACACGATGGCGAAGACCTCGTCGCGGTCCACCAGCTTCTTCACCACCGCCACCGTCTGCTGCGGGTTGTAGGAGTCGTTCTCCACGATCCACTCGACCTTGCGCCCGTGGATGCCGCCCTGGTCGTTGATGTACTTGAAGTAGGCCTCGGTGCCTTCGCGCATCTGCGTCGCGCCGGCGGCCAGGCCGCTTTGCAGCGGAAGGTAGGACCCGAGCTTGATGCTGTCCTTGCCGATGCCCGGCTCGGCCTGCGCCGCGCCGAACGTCAATGCCAGCGCGGCTGCCGCGAGGCTGGTTCTGAAGACTTTCATGGGACTCTCCTTAGGATCCAAGGTAACTTGCCACAACCCGCGGATCGCTCGCAAGCGATTGGGCGATTCCGCTCATCGATACCCGGCCTTTCTCGAGCACGTAGGCGCGATGTGAGATGCGCAGCGCCTGGCGCGCGTTCTGCTCCACCAGCAGGATGGTCACGCCGCGCCGGTTGATCTCGCGGATCAGGCGGAACATCTCGTGGACCAGCTTGGGCGCGAGGCCGAGCGAAGGCTCGTCCAGCAGCATGAGCGAGGGCTTGGCCATGAGCGCGCGCCCCAGCGCCACCATTTGCTGCTCGCCGCCCGAGAGGGTCTGCGCCAGCTGCTGCCGGCGCTCCCGCAGCACCGGAAAGAGGCTGTAGACCTGGTCGAGCTCCTGCTGCCAGCCGGCGGCGCGCGGCCTGAGATAGGCGCCCATCACCAGGTTCTCGTAGACCGTGAGCTGGCCGAAGAGCTGGCGGCCTTCGGGAACCAGCACCACGCCCGAGCGGATGATCGCGTCGGTCGGCTTGCCGAGCAGCTGCCTGCCGTCGAGGGTCAGGGAGCCTTCGGCTTCGCACGGCGCACTGGCGGTGATGCAGCCGAGGAGCGTGGACTTGCCGGCCCCGTTGGAGCCGAGCAGGGCGACGATCTCGCCGCGTTCGACCCGGAGGTCGACGCCGGCGAGCGCCGTGATGCCGCCGTAGTGCGCCTTCAGGCCGGCAACCTCAAGCATGCCCGGTCTCCTCGCCCAGGTAGGCGGCGACCACCGCGGCATCCTCGCGGACCTGGCCCGGGCCGCCCTCGGCGATCTTTTCGCCGTGGTCGAGCACCACGATGCGGTCGCACACGCTCATGACGAGGCGCATGTCGTGCTCGACCAGCACGATGGTGATGCCCTGCCGGTCGCGCAGCCCCCGGATGGTCTCGCCGGCGCGGCGGCTCTCCTCGGGGTTCATGCCGGCTGCCGGCTCGTCCAGCAGGAGCAGCTTCGGCTCGCTCGCCAGCGCGCGCGCCAGCTCGACGGATTTCTGGATGCCGTAAGGCAGGGCCGAGACCTGCGTGTCGGCATGCTGCGCCAGGCCGAGCGCTTCGAGCAGCTCCCCGGCCCGCTCGCCCGCCCGGCGCTCGCCGCGGCGCGCGGCGCCCAGGCGCAGCAGGTCCGCCAGGACGCCCGCCTTGTAGCGGAACGCGGCGCCGAGGACCACGTTCTCGCGCGCGGTTGCCTCGCGGAACAGCTCCAGGTTCTGAAAGGTGCGGCGCACGCCGAGCGCGGCAAGCTCGTGGATCTGCCGCCGCAGCAGGCTTTCGCCGCGGTAGCGCACGTCGCCCGCCGTGGGCGCATGGACGCGCGAGACGCAGTTGAGCAGCGTGGACTTGCCGGCGCCGTTGGGGCCGATGAGCCCGAGGATCTCGCCCTCGCGCACCTCGAAGCTCACGCGCTCCAGCGCGCGCAGCCCGGAGAAGGCGATCGAAAGCCCTTCGATGGCGAGGAGGCTCACTTGCGTCCGGTGAAGAGGCTCACCAGGCCGTTGGGAAGGAACTGCATGCACAGCACGAGGATCAAGCCGTAGACCACCATCTCGGCGTCCTTCAGCTCGCGCAGCACTTCCGGCGCGAGCGCCAGGAAGAGCGCGCCGAGCAGCGCGCCCGCCTCGCGCCCGAGGCCGCCGATCACCGCCATGGTGAGGAACGAAAGCGACGCGGTCAGCGAGAAGGTCTCGGTCGACAGCCGTCCGATGAGCGAGCCGTACAGCGCGCCGGATACGCCGGTGAGGAAGGCGCTGATGACGAAGGCGAGGATGATGTGCCGGGCGCGCGAGATGCCGGCGCATTGCGCCGCCACGGCGCTCATCCTGAGCGCCATGAACGAGCGCCCGGTGAACGAGCGGCGCAGGTTGCGCACCATCCACGCGGCGAGGAGGAAGAGCGCGAGCAGGAAGTAGTAATACGAAAAGTCGCTTTCCAGCTCCGCGCCGAGCGAGGGCCGCGGCACCGCGAGCCCCTGGCGGCCGCCGGTCACGCTTTCCCATTCGAAGAGCACCTGCTGCACGACCAGCGCGAAGGCGAGCGTGGCGATGGCGAGGTAATGGCCGCTCACGCGCAGCGCCGGCAGGGCGACGAGGGCGCCGAAGGCCGCCGCCACCGCGCCGGCGAGGAGCACGGCCAGGACGAACGGCACGCCGAAGCGCTCCATGGCGATGGCGCTCGCGTACGCGCCGAGCGCCCAGAACCCCGCATGGCCGATCGAGATCTGCCCCGCCATGCCGATCAGCACGTTGAGGCTGAGCGCGACCAGGGCGTACACCATGGTGGTGGCGAGGATGAAGTAGCCGTAGTGGGAGACGAATAGCGGCAGCACCAGCAGCGCCGCGAGCCCCGCGCCGAGCCCGAGGGTGGGCCAGCGCGCCTTCAAACCTTGGTCCCCGCCATGCGCGTGAAGAGCCCCGCCGGCCGGAACATCAGCACCAGCACGATGACGCCGAAGGCGAAGGCGTCCTTGAACGCGGTGGAGACGTAGGCGCCGAACAGGTTCTCCACCACGCCGATGACCAGGCAGCCGACCACCGCGCCGGGCAGGCTGTTGAAGCCGCCCAGGATGGCGCCGGCGAAGGCCTTCAGCAGCACGATCACCATCATCTCGAAATCGAGGAACGTGAGCGGCGCGATCAGCATGCCGGCCACCAGCCCGATGCCCGTGGCGAGCGCCCAGGCGGTCATGGACACGCGGCCCACGTTCACGCCCATGAGCTGCGCCGCGCGTCGGTTCATGCTCGCCGCGCGCATCGCGATGCCCACACGGGTGTACTCGAAGAAGAGGTAGAGCAGCGCCATCACGCCGAGCGACACGCCCAGCATGCCGAGGCTGTTCTGCGAGATGCGCGCGCCCAGGAGGTTGACCGGCTCGGGCGAGAAAAGCGACGGGAAGCGGTAGGGATCGTAGCCCCAGATCCAGCCCGCGAGGTGGTGAAAGACGAGGAACAGGCCGATGGTGGCGATGAGCGCATTCACCGGCGGGCCGCCCGACAGCGGCCGGATGGCGAGGCGCTCGACCAGCGCGCCGAAGGCGAGGCCGGCGGCGAAGCCGCCCAGCATGATCAGGGCGAGCGGCAGGCCGGTGGCCGAGAGCGCCGCCAGCGCGGCGAAGGTGCCGAGCATCGCCATCTCGCCCTGCGCGAAGTTCACCACGTCGGTCGCTTTGTGGATGATGACCAGCGACAGCGCGAGCAGCGCATAGATGCAGCCGAGCGCCAGCCCGGAGACGACCAGCTGGAGGGCGACCGCCACTACGCCTTCAGGAAGTCGAGCACGGCCTTGTTGAACTCCTCGAGCGCGGTTTCCGAGGCGCAGTGGCCGCCCTTTTCGAGGATCCTGAGCTGCGCGCCGGGGATGCGCTGCGCCAGCTCCTGCGAGAAGTAGGGCGGCGTGAGGATGTCGTCGCGTGCGCAGAGCACCAGCGTGCGGGTCTTGATGCGCGGCAGGTCGGCGGTGCGGTCGAAGTCGACGATCGCGTCGATGCGGCTCGCCACGATCTCGGGCGCCGGGAAGTTGGGGATGGTGAGGTTCTCCCGCTCCTCGATCAGCGCCAGGTTGCGGTTGATCCACCAGTCGGGGTAGAGGAACACCGGCGTCGAGCGCACGTACGCCGCCGCGCCCGACGCGGTGAGGAGGGTGCGCCGCGCCTCGAACACGCGCCGGAAGAACGGATCGGCCTTGGTCCAGGTCGCATAGAGCACCAGGCTCGCCAGGCGCTCCGGCTGCTTCGCGGCGATCGTCTGCCCCATGGCGCCGCCGGTGGAATGCCCGACCAGGTGCGCACGCTCGATCTTCAGGTGGTCCATGAGCCGCAGCAGGTCGTCGCTCATCTGGTCGACCGAGTACTTGATCCTCGACGCCGAGCTCTGCCCCGTGCCGCGGTGGTCGTGGACGATCGTGCGGTAGCCGGCGGCGAACGCCGGCAGGTTCGGCTTCCAGTAGGCGCCCACGCCGCCCAGGCCGGGAACGAGCAGCACCGGCTCGCCCGCGCCGTGCGACTCGTAGTAAATCTCGACGTCACCGAGGTTGGCCTTCGGCATGGGGTTTCCTCTTGGGGTCTGGGACGGGGGCCGGCGTCCAAAGTATGCAATGCGCCGCCGACCCCCAGCAAGGCGTTGCACCGCTGTTTCGCCCGGGGTCAGAGCCCGACTTTTCCTGGTTCTTGGTTTGGGGCTCTGACCCCGGACTTTGAGCCCGGGCTCACCCCCTGAGCCACCCGCCCCCGCACACTGCCTCAAAGCTTTCGCCGGAGGACCCCATGCTCATGCCCTTCCCCAACCACCTGCACAGCGAAGGCCGCGAGCTGGTGCACTTCCGCAAGATCTACGCGGTGCTCGGCCCCGACGGCACGGTGATCACCGTGGGCCACCGCTACCGGCGCGTGAAGGGAGCCTGACCATGCCGCTCGATCTGCTCGTCGCCCTCGCGCCGTTCTTCGTGGTTTTCGTCCTCTGGGTGCTCGAGGACTAGTACGTCCACCCCAAACCGGCACGGGGAATCCCAGGCATCGGACGGAGAGAGCAGGATGCGAGCGTTCGTGAGGCTCCGCATACTCGATTTCCAACCTTCAACCTCTAGCA
>DASUUN010000395.1:0-4277 GCA_036374055.1 Burkholderiales bacterium | reverse complement strand
CAGCTCTTCGAGGACGAGCTCTACGGCATCGGCGACACCATCGAGCGGGTGGTCGACTACTTCAAGGCGGCCAGCGCCGGCTCCGAAGTTGGCAGACGCCTGCTGCTGCTGCTGGGCCCGCCGTCCGGGGGCAAGTCCACCATGGTGATCCTGCTCAAGCGCGGGCTCGAGGAGTACAGTCGCACCGAGGCCGGCGCCCTGTACGGCATCCATGGCTGCCCGGTGCACGAATCGCCGCTGCACCTCGTGCCGCACACGCTGCGCGGCCAGTTCCGGTCGAGCTACGGCGTCGACATCCAGGGGGAGCTGTGCCCCTATTGCGTGAGCCGGCTGCAGCACGAGTTCCACGGCGACTTCATGCAGATGCCGGTGCAGCGCATCTTCATCTCGGAGGCCGGGCGCGTCGGCGTGGGCACCTATGCGCCGCACGACCCGACCACCGCCGACATCGCCGACCTGGTGGGCTCGGTGGATCTGTCCAAGGTCTCGGAGTTCGGCGACGAAGGCGATCCGCGCGCCTGGTCCTGGTCGGGCGCGGTGTTCGCGGCGAGCCGCGGCATGCTCGAGATGATCGAGATCCTCAAGGTCAAGCGCGAGTTCCTGTACCTGCTGCTCACCCTCACCCAGGAAAAGAACGTCAAGGTGTCGCGCTTCCCGCTCATCCACCTCGACGAGACCATCATCGCGCATACCAACCTCGCCGAGTTCCGCAAGTTCCTACAGGAGGCGGAGAACGAGGCGCTGCTCGACCGCATGGTGATCATCCAGGTGCCCTACACGCTGTCGTACCGCGAGGAGGCGCGCATCTACAAGAAGCTCACCTCTTCCACGCAGGCGTTCCGCGAGGTCCACCTCGACCCGCACGCCCTGCACGTGGCCGCGGTGTTCGCGGTCCTCACGCGGCTGCAGGAGGGCGACGAGCGCGACACCGAGCACCTCAAGAAGGTGCGCCTGTACGCCGGCGAGGACGTCGAGGGCGTGCAACACTCGGAGGTGGAGAAGATCCGCGCGCGCAGCCCGGAGGAGGGCCTCGCCGGGGTGTCGCCGCGCTTCGTGATCAACGCCCTGTCCAACGCCATCATCCAGTCGAGCGCGAAGAGCCTCACCACCATGGACGTGCTGATCGCGCTCAAGGACGCGATCGACTCCGACGTGCGCATGGACGGCAAGAAGAAAAGGAAGTGGATCGACTACCTGGTCACCGTGCGCAAGGACTTCTACAACCGCTGGGTCAAGGAGGACGTGCACAAGGCGCTGTTCGTGTCCTTCGAGCAGGAGGCGCAGCAGCTGCTCGACAAGTACCTCGACGAGGTGGAAGCGACGCTCGACTCGCGCACCATCAAGGACCCGATCACCAGCGAGGAGCGCAGGCCCGACGAGCGCTTCCTGCGCAACGTGGAGGAGAAGATCCGCATCTCCGAGAGCGGCAAGCTGTCGTTCCGCCAGGAGGTGGTGAGGAAGGCGATGGGCGCCTACAAGCGCGGCGAGAAGTTCACGCTCGACAGCCACGCGCCGCTGCACGACGCGGTCGAGCAATACCTGTTCGAGCAGCGCCGCGACGTGCTGCGCCTGGTGAGCTCGAGCGCGCGCCCCGACGACGAGACACGGCAGAAGATCTCGGTGGTGGAGAAGCGGCTGGTCGACGAGTACGGCTACGACATGCACAGCGCGCGCGAAGCGCTCAACTACGTGACCACGCTGCTGGCGCAGGAATGACCCTGCGTCGCACCCTCGCCGCCTGCCGCCCCCCTGACAAGGGGAGAAGCGAGCAAGTTTTTCGCGAGCGGGAGGTTCGCTTTTCGCCCAGGCCGTCATGGTCCGCATAGCCGCCGAGACCCCCTGGTACGAGCTGTTCTCGCGCGGGGCGCGCGACTGGCTGCGCCACAACCAGAAGGTGCGCGAAGCGGTCAAGGGCAACCTGCCCGAGATCCTGTCGGGCGAGGACCTGCTGAGCAATCCCGGGACGAACCGCAGCGTGCTGGTGCCGGTGAAGTTCCTCGAGCACTCGCGCTTCCGCCTGTCCGAGCCGGCCTCGCAGCAGGGCGCCGGCCAGGGCCGCGGCCAGCCCGGCGACGTGCTCCAGCCGGCGCGCCCGGAGCGCGATCCGGGCTCGCAGTCCGGCGGCACCGAGAACGGCGAGATCCGCTTCGTGGTCGAGATGAAGCTGGAGGAGATCATCGACTGGATCTGGGAGGAGCTCAAGCTCCCCGACCTCAAGCCCAGGCGCACCACCAGCATGGACGAGCCCGACTACGTGCGCGAGGGCTGGGACAAGCGCGGCGCGCGCTCGCGCCTGGACCGCCGGCGCACCATGAAGGAAGCCGTGAAGCGCCGCGCCGTCCAGGAAGACCCGGTCGCCATCGTCAACGAGGACCTGCGCTTCCGGCAGCTGGTGAAGCGCCCGACGCCCTCCACCAACGCCGCGGTGATCTTCGCGCTCGACGTCTCGGGCAGCATGGACGAGGCGCAGAGGAAGCTCGCCAAGCAGTTCTTCTTCTTCGCGCTGCAGGGCATCCGGCGCCAGTACGCCAAGGTCGAGACGGTGTTCCTGGCCCACGCCGCGCAGGCCTGGGAGTTCGAGGAGCGCGAGTTCTTCCAGGCCTCCTCCAGCGGCGGCACCGTGTCCTCCGGCGTGTTCCAGCTCGCCCTGGAGGTGATGCGCGGCCGCTACGACCCGAGCCGCACCAACGTCTACTTCTTCTACGCCTCGGACGGCGAGAACGCCGCCGAGGACCGCGAGCCCGCCGCGGCGGCGCTGCGCAGCCTCGCCGCGCAGACCAACTATTCCGGCTACGTCGAGACCGGCGGCATCGCCACCTTCCGCCCGCGCGAGACCCAGCTCGCCGAGATGTTCCACGAGCTGAGGGACGCCGGCCTGCCGGTGGGGATGAGCCCGCTCGGCTCGCAGGACGACGTGTGGCGCGCGATCCGCGAGTTCTTCAGGGAGCGCCAGGCCGATGAGTGAGCTCGAGCAGTACGCCGAAAGCATCGAGGCGCTGGCAAAGCGGCTGGGCCTGGACTACTACGACGTCGACTTCGAGGTCGCGCCGGCGAGCCTGATGACCGAGATCGCGGTCTACGGCCTGCCGATCCGTATGCCGCACTGGTCGTTCGGCGTGCGCTACATCCATCAACTGGTGCGCCAGAGCATGGGCCACTCGAAGATCTTCGAGGTGATGTTCCCCGGCGATCCGTGCCGCGCCTTCCTGATGGACGGCAACTCGCTCGCCGAGAACACGCTGGTCACGGCGCACGTCCTGGGCCACGCCGACTTCTCCAAGAACAACGCGCTGTTCGCGCGCTTTCACGAGATGGCGGGCGGCAACATCGTCGAGCACGCCGCGGCCCACGCCCAGCGCATCCAGCAGGCGATCGACGCCGTCGGCCTGGAAAGGGTGGAGGTAGTGCTCGATGCCGCGCTCGCGCTCGAGTCGCACGTTGACGTCGGCGGCGAGCTGCACCGGGGGCGGTACGCGGAATTCGCGCCCCAGAAGAGCCGTCCCTCGGAGGATGCCTTTCAACGGCGCTTCCGCAACCTGCCCGGGTCCCCGGCGCCGGTGCAGCTCGAACTCGGCCCGGTGCGCGCCGCCGTGCCGCCGCATCCGGAGTTCGACCTGCTGTGGTTCATCGCGCACTACGCGCCCGAGCTGGAGCAGTGGGAGCGCGACATCTTCCTCACGGTGCGCGCCGAGTCGCTGTACTTCTATCCGGTATTCGCCTGCCAGATCATGAACGAGGGCTGGGCCTCTTACTGGCACGCGCGCCTGCTGCGCGAGGCGGATTTCCTGCCCCAGCCCCTGTATCTCGCGGCCATCAAGTCGCACTCCGACGTGGTGCGGCCCTACGCCGCGGGCCAGGAGACGGCGCTCGCCGTCAATCCCTACCACCTCGGCTTTACGCTGTGGGAGCACGTGGTCGAGAAGCTCGGCATGGCGCGCGCGCGCGAGGTGATGCGCGACGAGGACGACTTCGGCTTCATCCGCAACTTCCTCGACCGCGAGCTCGCCGAGAAGCTGGACCTGTTCGTCTACGAGCAGGGCGCGGGCGACGAGATCAGGGTGGTGAACCGCGATCTCGACTCGATCCGCGAGGCGATCCTCGCGCCGAAGTTCAATTACGGCGCGCCGCGCGTCGCGGTCACCGAGCTGCGCAGCGACGGCAGCCTCGAGCTCAAGCACGACCACCCGAGCGACGGGCGCGGCCTGGACCTCGCCCGCGCCCGCCGGGTGCTGGAGTACGTGCGGCGCGTCTGGCGGCGGCCGGTGCGGCTGCAGACG
>DASUUN010000394.1:0-3403 GCA_036374055.1 Burkholderiales bacterium | reverse complement strand
CTGAACGAGTTCCTCCTCGAGCACGCGGGCGCGGGGCCTTTCCTCTTCGAGCAATTCGGCTGGGCGGAAGCGGTGTTCACGCCGCTTTTCATGCGCTTCTGGTTTCTCGAGTACTACGAGGCGTTCGAGCTCCCGGGGGAGCCGCGCTACGCGCGCGTGCGCGCGTGGCGCGAGGCGTGCCTCGCCCACTCGGCGGCGCAGCAGGTCAGCAAGGAGCAGATCGTCAAGCTCTACTACGACTACGCCAAGGGCGCGGGAAACGGCGCGCTCCTCCCCGGGCGCGCGCGCTCCTCCTTCGTGTTCGAGCCGCACTGGCGCGAGCGCCCGTGGCCGCCGCGCGACAAGTACCGGCACAGCGCCACCGATCGCGAGCTGGGGCTCTAGCGGAAATCGGGGTCAGACCCAGAACGACGCGCGCTAGCGGAAATCGGGGTCAGACCCCGAACGACGCGCGATCGGATGCGCGTCCTCAGGCGGCTGCGGCGAGCGGCTTCATGCCAAGGCGCCGGGAGAGCTCGCGCAGCAGTGCGGCGCCGTTACCGCGCCAGGCGCTGCCGTGCATGCAGGCGAGGACCCGCGGCTCCTCGCGGGCGAGGCGCTCGAGCGTGGCGGCGGTGTCGGGCGAGTGGGCGTAGTAGTCCATCGGGGCGCGAAAGGCTTCGCTCGGCTCGAGGATGTCGGACTCGGTGAGCGCGACGGCGCCGCTGCCGCCCTGGGTGAAGAGGTCGCCGCAGAGGAGGGTGCGGGTCTCGAGCTCCATCATGAAGCCGCATTCCCAGCCGTGCGGCACGTGCGGGGCATCGAGCCACTTGAGGGTGTGGCGGCCGAGCGCGAGGACTTCGCCGTCGGCGAGGGCGTGCGCGGGGCGATCGGCGACGTCGTTCACCGAGACCATGGCGGCGACGCGGCTGCAGACCGGCTCGGCGGCCGGCGCGGCGGCGAGGAAGTCGTTGAGCGAGCCGCATTCGTCGGCCTCGAAGTGCGAGAAGGCGACGTAGCGCAGCCGCGCGAGCGGCAGCACCTTGCCGATCGCCTCGGCCACCAGCGGGAACATGCGCCGCGGGCCGGTGTGGAAGACGAGCGGCGCGTCGTCGGCGACGAGGTACTGGTTGAAGTTGAAGCCGCCCGGGCCGCCCGGGATTTCGATGGGCGTGTTGATGCGGTAGATGCCCGGGGCTATCTCGTTGAGGTTGGTGCCGGTGGCTGCGTTGGTGATCATGGAAGGCTCCGTGGTGGTTGATGGCGCGGTAGTGGGGCGAGCGGCCGGGGCGTTACAGCGAAACAGCCGGTGTAACGGCAGCCCGCTTCGTTACACACAGGGGATATGCTCGCGGCGTGGAACATGATTCGCGGCTCGACGCGGTGGACGATGCGGCGCTCGCGCGCAGGGTGGCGGCGGCCGGCGCGCGCGTCGATTCGGCGGCGGAAGCGGAGCTCTACCGGCGCCTGGCGAAGCGCGTGCGGCTCTACGGCCTGCGACACCTGCGCGAGGCGCAGGCGGCGGCCGACCTCGTGCAGCAGGTGCTGCTCACGACCCTGGAGCGCTTGCGCGCCGGCGCGGTGCGCGAGCCGGAGAAGATCGCCTCTTTTGTGCTGGGGATGTGCCGCATGACGGTGCTCGAGATGCGCCGCGGCGCGCGGCGGCGCGAGGCGCTGCTCGCCGCCTGGGGCGAGCGGGAAGAGGCGTACGAGGCGCCCGAGCCGCTCTCGCTCGAGCGCGAGCGGCTCGCGGGCTGCCTCGAGGCGCTCGCCGAGCGCGAGCGCTCGGTGGTGCTGCTCAGCTTCTTCGCCGACAAGGCGGCCGACGAGGTGGCCGCGGCGCTCGCCCTCTCGGCGGGCAACGTGCGGGTGATCCGCCATCGGGCGCTGGC
Organism: Burkholderiales bacterium; assembly: GCA_036374055.1. GTDB lineage: Bacteria > Pseudomonadota > Gammaproteobacteria > Burkholderiales > SG8-39 > SCGC-AG-212-J23. The sequence continues at coordinate 1,532 of DASUUN010000394.1, read as the reverse complement.
GAAGCTGCGTGCCTGCCTTTCCGGAGAAAAACCCTGACTTGCGCAAAACCGATCGCGCTCGAGCCGCTCGTCGCCTGGTGGCTGGGCGAGCTTGCGCCGGACGCGGAAGCGCCGATAGAGGAGCACCTCTTCGCCTGCGCGCACTGCACGGCGCGGCTCGAGGAGCTCGCCGCGCTCGCCTCCGGCATCCGCGCCACGGTGCGCGAAGGCAGGGTGGCGGCGGGGATCTCGGCGGCGTTCCTCGAGACACTGAGAAGCCAGGGAATGCGCATCCGCGAGTACCGCGTGCCGGCGGGCGGACGCGTCGAGTGCACGCTGCGCGCGGACGACGACGCGGTCGTCCCCCGCATGCAGGCGCCGCTTGCCGGCGTGAAGCGCGTGGACGTGCTGCAGCGCCTCGAGCTCGGCCGCGAGGTGTCCGAGCAGCGCGTCGAGGACGTGCCGTTCGATCCCGCCGCGGGCGAGGTGCTGTTCCTGCCTTCGGCCGCCTGGCTCAGGAAGATGCCGGCGCACACGGTGCGCATGCGGCTCGTCGCGGTCGACGAGGCGGGAGAGCGCCCGCTCGGCGAATACACCTTCGCCCATACGCCGGGGTGACTCAGGCTCTCACCAAGGACATGTCGTCAAAACGACGGTTTTGCGACGCGTTTTCTGCAGTGTCACCACCGGCGACGCCCGGGACATTGCTAGACTAGGGCTTGTGAAACCTTCATCCGTTGTTCATTCCGACCCTGAGATCCTCGGCGGGACGCCGGTCTTCGTCGGCACGCGCGTGCCGGTGCAGGCGCTCATCGACTACATCGAGGGCGGCCACACGCTGGAGAAGTTCCTTGACGACTTCCCCTCGGTCCCAAGGGATCTCGCGATCGCGGCGCTCGAGCAGGCGAAGAGGCACCTGATGGCGGATGCGCGTACTGCTTGACGAGTGCGTCCCGCGGGCGCTGCGGGAACAGCTTCCGGGACACGAGGTCACGACGGTAGCAGAGAGTGGGTGGTCAGGCGTAAAGAACGGGGAGCTGCTGCGCCTTGCCGCGCAACGCTACGACGTCCTGCTCACTGTCGATCGAAATCTCGAGTATCAGCAGAACTTTCTCGGCGCCGAGATCGCGGTGATCGTGATTCACGCGCCAAGCAACGACATCGCGGTACTCCAACCCTTGATGCCTCAGGTGCTGGAAGCGATCCCCGAAGCTCCGCGGGGTAAAGTGACGAACGTCAGGAGATAGAAGACCGTCTTCTATTCCAGCCGGAACCGCTTGCGCCGCACGAAGTCGCCGAAATCGGCGCGCCAGACGGTGCTGTACTGCTTCACCTTGTCGCCGCTCCAGTCCTTGCCGCGCCGCGCATCGTAGGCGTCGAGCTCCCGCTCGACGGCGGCGGTGTCGTAGCGATCGGTGTGCACGGTGGCCGAGAGGGAGAGGCGCGCACTCATCGGTTCTTTGGTCTCGGGATAACCCAGCGCAAGCCCGGCGATGGGAACCACCCAGTCCGGCAGCTCGAGGAGCGCGTCGACCTTCGCCACGTGGTCGCGG
>DASUUN010000393.1:0-3621 GCA_036374055.1 Burkholderiales bacterium | reverse complement strand
CTGAACGAGTTCCTCCTCGAGCACGCGGGCGCGGGGCCTTTCCTCTTCGAGCAATTCGGCTGGGCGGAAGCGGTGTTCACGCCGCTTTTCATGCGCTTCTGGTTTCTCGAGTACTACGAGGCGTTCGAGCTCCCGGGGGAGGCGCGCTACGCGCGCGTGCGCGCGTGGCGCGAGGCGTGCCTCGCCCACCCGGTGGCGCAGCAAGTCAGCAAGGAGCAGATCGTCAAGCTCTACTACGACTACGCCAAGGGCGCGGGAAACGGCGCGCTCCTCCCCGGGCGCGCGCGCTCGTCCTTCGTGTTCGAGCCGCACTGGCGCGAGCGCCCGTGGCCGCCGCGCGACAAGTACCGGCACAGCGCCACCGATCGCGAGCTGGGGCTCTAGCGGATTTGCCATAGTCCCATATTGGGACTATGATCGGTGATGCGCGTCATCGCCTTGTCCACCCTGCGTGCATTCTGGGAGGGCAAGTCGGGCTACGCCGATGCGCGCGAGCCGACGCTTGCCTGGTATCGCGAGGCACTGGCTGCCGATTGGCGCTCGCCCGCCGACGTCAAGCGCCAGTTCGGCACGGCGAGCATCCTGCGCGATGGGCGGGTGGTGTTCAACATCGGCGGCAACAAGTACCGGCTGGTGGTCTGGATCAACTACCCGTATCGAGTGATATACGTGCGCTTCATCGGCACGCATGCGCAGTACGACAGGATCGACGCGCAGACGATCTAGGAGAGATGATGAGAATCAAGCCGATCAGAACCAAGGCCGACCACCGTGCCGCGTTGAAGGAAATCGAGGCGCTGATGAGTGCGCGTCCCGGAACGCCCGAAGGGGAGCGGCTCGACGTCCTGGTAACGCTGGTAGAGGCGTGGGAAAGAAAGCGCTTTCCGATGGACCTGCCCGACGCGGTGGAGGCGATCAAATTCCGCATGGAGCAATCGGGTCTTGCGCCCAAGGACCTCGTGCCGATGATCGGCCAGATCAACCGCGTCTACGAGATCCTCGCGCGCAAGCGCCCGCTGACGCTCGACATGATCCGGCGCCTGCATCGCCATCTCGGGATTCCGGCCGAGTCGCTGATCAAGGCCTCCGGCGAGCGCCGCGCTGCGTAGCGGCGCCGGGATCGAGAAGGCGGGTGGACGAGGCGGGAGAGCGCCCGCTCGGGGAGTACACCTTCGCGCATACGCCGGGGTAGGAAATCGGGGTCAGCGCCCGATTTCGCGAAACGCCCTTTGCGCTGGATCAAACGGCCTGGCGGCGCCGGCGCTAGGGTAGTTGTCATGAAGGGGATCGTGGCAGTTCTGCTCGCCGTGCTGGCCGCCTCCGGCTGCATGTCCGCGGGCGAGCACCGCGCCGCGGTGCAAGGCGCCGAGGCCGACAAGCTCACCGTCGGCACGGTGCAGCGCGAGATCAAGGTCGGGATGTCGGGGGCCGACGTGGCGCGCGTGCTCGGCGCGCCGAACATCGTCACCACCGATGAGGAGCGGCGCGAGGTCTGGGTGTACGACAAGGTCGCGACCGATACCGTGTACTCGGAAAGCCGCGGCGGCGTCGCGGCGCTCGTGCTCGCCACCGGCGGCAGCGCGGCCGGCGCGGGCGTCCCCACTTACTCGAGCGCCGCCGGCGCGCGCTCGAGCACGCAGCGCACGCTCACGGTGATCGTCAAGTTCGACAGGGAAAGCAGGGTGCGCGACTTCGCCTACCATGCTTCCCAGTTCTAGGGCCGCGGCGCTGCTCGCGGCCGCGGCGCTCGCCGCGTGCGCGCAGAATTCTCCGGGCCTCCTGGTCCCCGGGCCGCAGGCCGCGGCCGACCGCGAGCTGCAGAGCCGGCGCTTCGAAGGCGTCGAGGAGCAGCGACTGCTCGACGCCGCGACCGCCGTGCTGCAGGACCTCGGGTTCACCGTCGAGACGAGCGGTGCCGGGCTCGGCTTCGTCCAGGGAACGAAGGAGCGAGAAGCGAAGGCGCCGGGGCAGATGCTCACACTGGTGATCCTCGCCGTGCTCGCGGGCAGCCAAGGCGCAAACGTCGCCGGCGGGCCGCCCGGTAGCGGGGTGCGCGAGGACCAGACCATTACCGTGCTCCTGTCGGTGCAGCCCGTGCGCGAGGGCGACCCATCGAGCCACGTCGTCAGGGTCACGTTTCACCGCCATCTGCGTCAGCCGCTCGTGCACAGCGCCGGGACGCTGCGCGAGCCGGAGCTCTACGGCTCGTTCTTCGAGCTGCTTTCCAAGGCGCTGTTCCTGGAAGGGCACAAGCTGTGACGCGGCGCGCATTGGCCGCGCTGGCGGCGCTCGGGGTGCTCGGCGCGTGCTCGAGCCCGGCCCCGGCCCCGGCGCTCTCGGGCGGCGAAAGCATGCTGAAGCTGCGCTCGGCGCAGACGCGCGCATTCGAGACGGGCGACCGGACGCGGGTGATGCGCGGGGTGGTCGCGACGCTGCAGGATCTCGGCTTCATGGTCACCGGCGCGGACGCGGCGCTCGGCGCGGTGAGCGGCCGCAAGTTCACCACCGGCCGCAACGGCCCGATCCAGGAGCTGCGCCTGACCGTCACCGTGCGAGCGCGCGACGAGCACCGCACGCTGGTCCGCGCGAACGCCGAGTTCGCCAACCAGCCGGTCGAAGACCCGGCGGCGTACCAGAACTTCTTCAACGCGCTCGGCCGGACCCTCTTCCTCACCGCGAACCAGGCGGACTGATGCGCGCGGCGGCTTCTCTGTTCCTCGCGGCGCTCGCGGGGTGCGCGAGCAGCCCGCCGCCTTCGGCGCGCGATCTACTGCCGCCGAGCGACGCATCGGTCGCCGAACTGCAGGCGCGCCGCTTCGAGGGCGTGCCTGCCGCGCGGATGCTGCCGGCAGCGCTGGCGGCGCTGCAGGACCTCGGCTTCCAGGTCACGAGCTCCGATGCCGCGCTCGGCCTGGTCGTGGCGCGCCGCGGCTACCAGAAGAGCTTCGAGGAGCTGGGCCGCGACTTCTGGCCCGTGCTCTCGAAGGCCATGCGGAATGTCTTCACCCTGCGCTGGACGGCGCCGCCGCCGGAAGCGGCGCTGCTCGTCGGGCCGGCGGCGATCAATGCGGCGGTCGTCGTCGCGCCCCAGGGCGCGGGCAGCGCGGTGCGCATCGCCTTCCACCGCTACGTAAGTAGGCCCAGCGGTGAGCCGGTCGTCCTGTGGGCCGAGGAGCTGCGCGAGCCCGGACCCTACGCGGCGTTCTTCGAGCAGATCTCGCGCGCGCTCGCTGCTTCCGCGCCGGCCCCCTAGCCGGCGATGCCCGCACGCTAGCCTTCTCGATCGGGCTCTCACCCGACTCCCGGAATCGGGGTCTGACCCCGATCTACTCGAGCCGGAAGCGCTTGCGCGCGACGTGGGCGCCGAAATCGGCGCGCCAGACGGTGCTGTACTGCTTCACCTTGTCGCCGCTCCAGTCCTTGCCGCGGCGCGCATCGTAGGCGTCGAGCTCTCGCTCGACGGCGGCGGTGTCGTAGCGGTCGGTGTGCACGGTGGCCGAGAGGGAGAGGCGCGCACTCATCGGTTCTTTGGTCTCGGGATAACCCAGCGCAAGCCCGGCGATGGGAACCACCCAGTCCGGCAGCTCGAGGAGCGCGTCGACCTTCGCCACGTGGTCGCGG
>DASUUN010000392.1:0-8792 GCA_036374055.1 Burkholderiales bacterium | reverse complement strand
CGACCAGTTCGTGCTGCGCGGCGGCAAGCTCATCGCCTTCGTCGACCCGTACATGTATTTCGACCAGCAGCAGCCCATGATGCCCGGCATGCCGCCGCAGCCGTCGAGCTCCACGCTGCCCACCCTGTTCAAGGCCTGGGGCATCGGCATGAATCCCGACAAGGTGATCTCGGACGTGGTGTTCGGCTCGGGCGGCGGCCAGCGCTATACCCCGACGGTGCTGTCGCTCAACCGCACCGCGTTCAACCGCGACGACGTGGTCACCAGCCAGATCGAGACGCTGCTCTATGCCTTCGGCGGCGCCTTCGAAGTGAAGACCGACCTCAGAGTCGCCAGGCTCGTCGAGAGCTCGCCGGACTCCATGCTGGTGGACAACGCCAACGCCACCAAGGCGGGCGACGAGGCCACCCGGGCATTCAAGCCCTCCGGCAACGCCATGCCGCTCGCGCTGCGCCTCACCGGGCGCTTCAAGACGGCATTTCCCGAGGGCGTAAAGGAAGGCGACAAGCCGGTGCCCAACACCCCCCAGCTGCGCGAATCTTCCAGCGAGAACTCGGTGATCCTGGTCGCCGACGTCGACATGCTGGCCGACGGCGCGGCGGTGGACATCCAGGACGTGTTCGGCCGCAAGGTGGTGGTGCCCTCGAACGGCAACCTCGCCTTCGCCATCGGCATGGTGGAGCAGCTTTCGGCCGGCGACGACCTGATCTCGCTGCGCAGCCGCGCCGCCTCGTTCCGCCCCCTCACGGTGGTGCGCGAGCTCGAGGCCGAGGCGCAGAAGCAGTACTTCGGCCAGATCCAGGCGCTCGAGGAGGACCTGCAGAAAACCACCGAGCGGCTGCAGGAGCTGCAGAAGCAGGGCGGCGCCGCCGGCAAAGGCGGGCAGATCCTCAGCCCCGAGCAGCAGGCCGAGCTCGAGCGCTTCCGCAAGACCGTGGCCGAGCGGCGCATCGCGCTCAAGGAAGTACGCAAGAACCTGCGCCAGGACGCCGAGAGCCTGGTGTTCTGGACCAAGGTGGCGAACATCGCGCTCATGCCGCTGCTCGTCGCGCTCGTCGGGCTGATCGTGGCCCTCATTCGCCGCAGAAGGGTGGCTGCGGCATGAACGCCCGCGTCGCCCTGATCCTGGTGGTGCTGCTCGCCGTCCTGGGCGGCGCTGCCATCGTCTACTACCAGCAGGAGCGCGGCCGCCAGGCGGGCAACGTCGGCACCCTCGGCCAGCCGGTGCTCAAGGACCTGAAGGCCGCTGAAGTCGCCGCGATCCGGATCCAGGAGCCGAAGTCAGCGCTCACTGTACAGCGCAAGGACGAGCGCTGGGTGCTGGCCGAGCGCGACGGCTTCCCGGCCGACGTAGGCAAGGTGCGCGAGTTCGTGGTGCAGGCGCTGTCGCTCAAGGTCGGCCAGAGCGAGCCCATCGGCGAGAAAGACCGCGCGCGGCTCAACCTGGACGCCTCGGGCACGCGCGTCGAGTTCGCGAACGCCGACGGCAAGGCGCTCGCCACGCTGGTCGTGGGCAAGAAATACTTCAAGCGTGAGGTCGACAACCCGGAAAAGGCGCGCGCCGACGGCCGGTTCGTGGCGCTGCCGGATGACCCCAAGACCGTGTACATCGTTTCGGACCCGCTCGCGCAGGCCACCGCGCGCAGCGCCGAATGGATCGACCGCACCTCGTTCAAGGTCGAGAAGGTGAAGACGCTCGAGGTGCGCTACCCGGACGGCGGCGGCTGGCGCATCGAGCGCGACGGCGACAACGCCGACTGGCGCCTCGCCGGCCAGCGCCCGGGCGAGAAGCTCGACGTCGCCAAGGCCAACGCCGCGTCGTACTCGCTCAGCCTGCTCGAGCTCGCCGATGTCGCCCCCAAGGACGCCGGGGACACCGGCCTCGACCAGCCGGTCCTGATCGACGCGACCACGCTGGACGGCCTCGCCTATTCGATCAAGGTCGGAAAGCTGGCCGGCGACAACTACTACGCAAGCTTCTCTTCCTCCGGAACGCCGGCAAAAGACGAGAAGGAGGCCGAAAGGCTCAAGCAGCTGGAGGAGCGGCTGCCGCGCGAGAAACTCCTGTCAGAGTATGTCCTGCTGCTGCCGAAGTCCAAGCTCGAGGACACGCTGAAAAAGCGGCCTGAGCTGCTCGAGCAAAAGGACGACGCCAAGAAGTAAGGCAAGTACGCTGTTTCTTCGGGCAATTCTCGGCCCCCTCCCTGGTCCGGGCGCATCCCGCGCTGGCCGGACCCTTTCCAGCCGGCGGCCGTTGTTTTATAACTTCCCGGGCGAGGAGGATGGCCCGTGCCAAATTCGATTGAGCGTATAAGGACGATCGCGCTTGTCGGCCAGTCGGGAGCGGGAAAGACGTCCCTGGCCGAGGCGCTGCTCGCCGAGGCGGGGGCGATTCCCGCCGCGGGCAGCGTCGAGCGCGGCACCACCGTGTGCGATTACACCCCGCTAGAGAAGCAGCTGCAGCACTCCCTCAAGCTCGCGGTCGCGAGCTTCGAAGCCAAAGGCAACCCGCATCCCACCCGCATCCACCTGCTCGACACCCCCGGGTACGCGGACTTCCTCGGCCACGCCCTGCCCGCGCTCGCGGCGGTCGAGACCGCGGCGGTCGTGGTCAACGCGCAGAACGGCATCGAGATGATGACCGGGCGCTTCCTGCAGTGGGCGGCGAAGCGCGGCCTCGACCGCCTGATCATCGTCAACAAGATCGACGCCGACAACGTCGACCTCGAGGGGCTGCTGGAGCGCATCCAGCAGGCGTTCGGCAAGGAATGCCTGCCGCTCAACCTGCCGGCGGCCGGGCGCAGCAAGGTGTCGGACTGCTTCTTCGCGCCGTCGGGCGAATCGGACTTCTCCTCGGTGGAGGAGGCGCATCGGCGCCTCGTCGACCAGGTGGTCGAGGTCGACGAGAAGCTGATGGAGTCCTACCTCGAAAAGGGCGAGGTGACTCCCGAGGAGCTGCACGGCCCGCTGGAGCGCGCGCTGCGCGAGGGACACCTGATCCCGGTGGTGTTCACCTCGGCCAGGACCGGCGCCGGCGTGCGCGAGCTGCTCGACGTGATCGTGCAGCTGCTGCCCAATCCCGCCGAGGGCAACCCGCCCGTGTACGTGAAGACGACCGCCGAGGGCGCGGCGCAGGACCTGCAAACGGTGCCCGACCCCAGCCAGCACGCGCTGGCGCACGTGTTCAAGATCGAGATCGATCCCTACATCGGCCGCCTCGCGGTGTTCCGCGTCCACCAGGGGCGGCTCACGCCCGGCGGCCAGCTTTTCGTCGGCGAGGGGCGCAAGCCGATCAAGCCCGGGCACCTCTACCTGCTGCGCGGCAAGACCCAGACGGAAGTGAGCGAGGCGCTGCCGGGCGACATCTGCGCCATCGCCAAGATCGACGAGATCCAGTTCGACCAGGTGCTGCACGACTCGCCGGACGACGCGCAGGTGCACGCGCGGCCGCTGGAGCTTCCCACCTCGGTGTTCGGCCTCGCGGTGCAGCCCAAGAAGCGCGGCGACGAGCAGAAGGTGTCCGACGTGCTGCACAAGATCGTCGCCGAGGACCCGTGCTTTCGCATCGAGCACAACGCGCAGGCGAACGAAACGGTGATGCGCGGCCTGGGCGAGATGCACCTGAAGACCGTGCTGGAGAAGATGTCGTCGCAGTACAAGCTCGAGCTCGATACGCGCCCCCCGTCGATCCCGTTCCGCGAGACCATCGCGGCGAGGGCCGAGGGGCACAACCGCCACAAGAAGCAGACCGGCGGCGCGGGCCAGTTCGGCGAGGTGTTCCTCAAGGTCGAGCCCCTGCCGCGCGGCTCGGGCTTCGAGTTCGTCGACAGCGTGAAGGGCGGCGCGATCCCCAACCAGTTCATCCCCGCCGTGGAGAAGGGCGTGCGCGGCGTGCTGGACGCGGGCTACCTCGCCGGCTATCCGCTGCAGGACGTGCGCGTCATCGTCTACGACGGCAAGAGCCACCCGGTGGACTCCAAGGAGGTGGCGTTCGTGTCGGCCGGGCGCAAGGCGTTCCTCGATGCGCTCGGCAAGGCGCGGCCCATCGTCCTCGAGCCGATCGTCAACGTGGAAATCACCGCGCCCGAGGCCAAGATGGGCGACGTGGCGGGCGAGCTCTCCGGGCACCGCGGCCACATCAGGGGCTCCGACACGCCGCGCCCCGGTACCGTGCAGATCTCCGCCCAGGCGCCGCTCTCCGAGCTCGAGCATTTCCCCGCGCGACTCAAGTCGCTCACGGCCGGCCACGGCTCCTACAGCATGGAGTTCAGCCACTACGAGGCCGCGCCGCCGCAGCTGCAGCAGAAGCTCGTCGCCGCCCACAAGCCGCTGCACGCCGAAGAGTAGGCTCGGTCATGCACTTCGTCCGCCTCGGGCAGGGGCGCCCTGCCCTCGTCTTTGTTCACGGCTTTGGTTGCAGCCACGAAGACTGGAATTTTCAGTTGAAAGCCTTTGAGAAAACCCAAGAGGTCGTTGCGTGCGACCTTCGCGGCCACGGCGCGACGCCGGGGCGGCCGCAGGAGTGCTCGATCGAGCACTACGGCGGCGACGTCGCCGCGCTCCTGGGCAACCTGGACCTTTCCCAGGTCGTTCTCGTCGGCCACAGCATGGGCTGCCGCGTGGTGCTGGAGGCGGCGCGGCTGGATCCCGAGCGCATCGCCGGCATCGTGCTGGTGGACGGCAGCCGCCAGGGCATGGGCGACCCGGAGGCGGCCGAGCGCAATGCGCGCGCGGCACTCGAGGCGAACGGCTACGCGGCCTTCATGCGCCCCTTCTTCGAAGCCATGTTCCTGCAGAAGTCCGCCCAATCCGAAGCAGTGGTCGAGCGGGCGCTGCGGCTTCCGGCGGACACCGGCTCGGCGCTCTTCCCGCGCATGGCGCGCTGGGACGCCGGCAGCATGGAAGCGGCGCTCGACGCGGTCCGGGCGCCGGTGCTCGCCGTCCAGTGCACGTACGTGAACAGCGAGCGCAAGCGCGTGCCGATCCAGCCGGGCGATACTACGCCGTGGCTGGACCTTCTCAAGGACCGGGTGAAAGACCTGGAAGTCGAGATCCTGAGCGGCGTCGGCCACTTCCCGCAGCTCGAAGTTCCCGATCGGCTCAACCGCCTCTTGAGCGCATTTTCCGCACGAGCTCGCTGACCTCCTGCGGCGAGGCGCCACGGACGCGCGCGTTCGGGCGCGAGCCGGTGAGGAACGCCACCGCGAGCAGGATCTCGTCCGCCCGGGGCGCGTCCGGCACCGAGATCTGCATGCTGTCCATCGCGTCGTAATCCCAGGCGTCCTCGAGACCGCCGAAGATGATGTCGATCGGCGCCCCGGGCGCGCCGACTTTCGCGTTTCCCGGAATCAGCGCCGGCCCGCCGCCCGCGCCCTGGCGCATGGCGAGGCCGATGCGCACATGGATCATCGCGGCGCCGTGCTCGAGATCGCCCGCCGTGCCGACCAGCGCGGCCTTGCCGTAGGCGCGCGGCTTGAGCGGCGCCAGCGCGCCGAGCACGCGCTCGGTCAGCAGCTTCCCCGCCTTGACGGAGATATCCACCAGCTCGGAGAAATCGTCCGTCGCCGGCTGCCCGGCGCACGGGTTGCGCAGCACGGCCGCGGCGGCGACACGCCGGGTGGGCGTCGAAAGCGCGCGTCCGCCCTCGCTATGCACTTCCTGGTCCCAAAGATGGATCTGGCGGATGTTCATCCCGCCACCCTAGAAGCCATAGAGCTGCGCCGGGTTGTCGACCAGGATCCTGCGGCGGTCGGCCTCGCGCGGCGCCCAGTCCTCGAGCAGCTCGAGCAGCTCCAGGTCATCGAGCGTGCCGGGAGGCACCGTGGGATGCGGCCAGTTGGTCGCCCAGAGCATGCGCTCGGGCGCGTGCTTCACCAGCGCGCGTGCAAGCCTGCTCACGTCTTCGTACTTCGGCCCGCCGGTCTTCGAGGTTTCGTACGGCGCCGACAGCTTCACCCAGCAGCGCCCGGTATCGAGCAGGCTCAGGAGAATCCGGAAGGCCGCATGGTCGGTGCCCACGGGCTCCAGGAACTTGCCGTTGTGGTCGATGACGAACTTGCCAGGCAGCCTGCGGATCTGCGCCTCGTGCTTCGGCAGGTCGCGGCCGTCGAGCTGCAGGTTGGCGTGCCAGCCGAACGGATGCACTCTCGCCATGATCGCGTCCATGCGCTCGAACTGCACGCTGCCGCCCGGCAGGTTGAAGAAGCGCTGCGCGACCACGCCCGCTTCCGCAAGCGTCTGGAGTTCTTTCTGGGAAATGTGTTCGCCAACGACGACGACGGCGCGAGCACTCTTCCCCAAAACCTTCACTGCATCCAGCGTGACGCGGTTGTCGTCGCGGTAGGCGTTGGGCTGCACCACGACCACGCGCTCGAGGCCCAGGCGGCGCTGCAGCTCGCGGTACATCGGCACGTCGAAGTGCCCCGGCACCAGCGTGCCCGGCGCCGCGGGCGCCGCGCGGTCGTAGAAATGGATGTGCGTGTCGGTCGCGCCCTTCATTTCTTGCGCCTCGCCTTCTTCTTCGGCGCCGCGGGGTTGGGGATGTCCTCCTCGGTGACGAACACGCCGCCCTGGTACGTCTCGGCGCGCGGCTCGCCCGGCTTCTCCTTCGCCAGGACCTCCTCGGCGTAGTTCTCGGAGTCGTCCTGCGGGCGGTAGCCGAGGCGCTCGGCGTTGGAATTGTCGTACCACGCGCGCTGGTTGCCCGAGATGCCGTAGACGATCTCGAACCTGATGCCCGGACGCTCGATGCCGATCGACACCAGCTGCGCGAGGTCGCGCGGGCTGAGCCAGATGGACAAACGGCGCTTGTCGATCGGCCTCGGGTTCACGTTGCCGATGCGCATCATGAAGACTTCCATGCCGTACTTGTCTGCGTACAGGCTGCCCAGCGCCTCGCCGAATACCTTGGAGACGCCGTAGCGGCTGTCGGGCTTCGGGTAGACGCGGTGGTCGATCTTCTCGTCGCGGCGGTAGAACCCGACCGCGTGGTTGCTGGTCGGGAACAGGATGCGCTTCACGCCGTTGCGCCGCGCCGCCTCGAACACGTTGTAGCAGCCGACGATGTTGGCCTTGAGGATGCCCTCCCAGGGCCCTTCGACCGAGTAGCCGCCCAGGTGGACGATGGCATCGACGCCCTTCGTGATGCGCTGCGCGTCGGCCATCTTCGAGATGTCGGCGCACACGAACTTCTCTCCCTTCGCCGGCTTCAGCGGCCGCTTGTCCGAAAGGCGAAGCAGGTATTTGCCGGCCAGCTCGCGCCGCAGGTGCGTGCCGACGTCGCCGGTCGCGCCCGTGATCAGAACCGTCTTCATGGCTTCCTCGTCCAGTATGCCGCGTTTACCGCGCCCTTGGGGGCGCGTCCCTTGATGATCTCGGCCGCCTGCGGCGTGGCGATGACGTCCGGGCGCGCGGCGAGGCGCGGCGTGGGCATCTGGTCGGGCGCCGGACAGCGCGGAGAACAATCCGCCTACGCTGTTCGTGGGCTGCGCCATAGGGAAAGTGACCATGGAGCAGGTCACGAAGGAGCTGTGGCCGTTCTACGTCGTCATGTGCGCCGCGCTGCTGCTGGTAACCTATGTTCCCGCGCTTTCCCTATGGCTGCCAGGACTCACGAGATGATGCAGTGGCAACCCAGCGAGCGGCTGCCCGACGCCGCCGTAAAGGAGGTGGATGCCTCCTTCGCGCGCTACCGCCTGGCGCTCGCCAAGGTCGAGCGCCTGGCCACCGGCACGCGCTGGGCGGAGGGGCCGGTGTGGTTCGGCGACGCCCGCTGCCTGGTCTGGAGCGACGTGCCGGGCAACCGCATGCTGCGCTGGGACGAAGAGACCGGCGCGGTCAGCGACTGGCGCAAGCCCTCGGGCTACGCCAACGGCAATACGCGCGACCGGCAGGGGCGCCTGGTCACCTGCGAGCACGGCGGGCGGCGCGTGTCGCGCACCGAGCTGGACGGCCGCATCGTCACCCTGGTGGACAGTTTCGAGAACAAGAAGCTGAACTCCCCGAACGACGTGGTGTGCAAGAGCGACGGCTCGATCTGGTTCACCGACCCGAGCTTCGGCATCCTCAGCTGGTACGAAGGCGCCAAGGCCGAGGCCGAGCTGCCCACGAACGTGTACCGCTGGGACGGCGCGCTCACCGTGGTCGCCGAGGGCATCAACCAGCCCAACGGCCTCGCCTTCTCCCCCGACGAGTCGATCCTCTACATCGTCGAGTCGCGCTCGGTGCCGCGCAAGGTCCTCGCCTACGACGTCAAGGGCGGCCAAGCCCTCGCCAACCGCCGCGTGCTGATCGACGCCGGTCCCTCCGGCACCCCGGATGGTTTCCGCGTCGACGTCGACGGCAACCTCTGGTGCGGCTGGGGCATGGGCGCCGAGGGCCTCGACGGCGTGCACGTCTTCAACCCCGACGGGCGCCTCATCGGCCGCATCGATCTCCCTGAGCGCTGCGCCAACGTCTGCTTCGGCGGCGTGCACCGCAACCGCCTGTTCATGGCCGCCACCACCTCGCTCTACTCCCTCTACGTCAACACCCAGGGCACCCCCTACTTCTAGGAAAAGGGGTCAGAACAATTTTCCGCTAACGACGGGGCGCCAGGGGCCCGCAATTTCAGGAAAATTGTTCTGACCCCTTTTCTGCCTGATCGTCAGTACCGGGTCGCGCTTCATGACTTGAGCCTCGGCACGTCCAGCCACTTCTTCTGCTTCCAGCTCTTCAGGCCGAGCTCGGCGAGCTGCACGCCCTTGGCGCCCTCGAGCAGGTTCCAGCGGAAGGCGCCCTCGCCGGCCACGTGC
>DASUUN010000391.1:0-6345 GCA_036374055.1 Burkholderiales bacterium | reverse complement strand
GCTCGCGGCCAGCGAGCGGTCCAGCCGAGATCCATTGCTAGCGCGGCGCCCGTGATTTCATGTCAACGGAAGGTCCACGTGCCTGCGAAAGGCGGGCCGCTCGCGCAGCCGCTCGAACCATGCCTCGAGCGCCGGAGCGCGCGGACGCTCGATCGGCACGCGCAGGTAGCGCTGCACCTCGCAGCCGATCGGGATGTCGCCCATGGTGAAGGCCCGGCCCCCCACGTAGGGCCGCCGCTCGAGCGCGCGGTCGAGGATCGCGGCGAGCGCCGCGCTCTTCTGCCGGCTCTCCTCGATCGCCCCGGGGTCGCGCTTCTCCGGCGGCGTGCGGATCAGGCCCCAGAACACGTTGCGCATCGCGCCCTGGAAAGTGAAGGCCCAGTCCATCCAGCGCTCGCCGTCGGCGCGCGCCCTCGGGTCCGTCGGCCACAGCGTGCCGGCGCCGTGCTTCGCGCACAGATAGCGTACGACGGTGTGCGACTCCCAAAGCACGAAGCCGTTGTCGTCGATGGTCGGCACCAGCGAGTTCGGGTTCATCTTCATGTATTCCGGCGTCCTGGTGATGCCGTGCTCCATGCCCGCGTCGATGCGCTCGTACTTCAGGCCCAGCTCCTCGGCCGCCCATAGCGCCTTCTTCACGTTCACGGAATTCGTTCGACCCCAGATCTTCAACATCTAGAACCCCACTGCCTGACCATCCCTCCGCGGATCGCTGGCGCAGAAGTAGCCGCCGTCGAGCTTCCAGAGGAGCTGCGCGCTGCCGAACTGGTTGTAGTCGTCGACAGTCACGATGCGGTGGCCGCGGCGCTGCAGCTCGGCGAGCGAATCGGCCGGAAGCTTGTCCTCCACGCTAACGTCCATCCCCTGCACGACGCGAAAACGCGGGCCGTCGCTCGCCGCCTGCGGGCTCTGGCCGTAGTCGGCGATGCGCACCATCACCTGCGCGTGGCCCTGCGGCTGCATGGTGCCGCCCATGACGCCGAAGGCCATCACCGGCTTGCGGTCCTTGGTGACGAAGCCGGGGATGATGGTCTGGTAAGGGCGCTTCCGCGGGCCGACGCAGTTGGGGTGGCCCGGCTGCACGACGAACGTGCCGCCGCGGTTCTGCATCGAAATGCCGTCCACCACCACGCCGGAGCCGAATCCCATGTAGTTCGACTGGATGAACGACACCATCATGCCGGCTGCGTCCGCCGCCGCGAGGTACACCGTGCCGCCTTTGGGCGGCGTGCCGTGCCCGAAGTCCTGCGCGCGCTTCATGTCGACCAGCTTCGCCCGAGATTTCAGGTAGTCGCGGTCGAGCAGCGCCTGCGGCTTGACGTCCATGTAATCGATGTCGGCGATGTAGCGCCGAGCGTCGGCGAACGCGAGCTTCATGACCTCGATCTGCAGGTGCAGGCTGTCGGGCCCATCGACCGGCAGCGCGCGCACGTCGAAGTGCTCCAGCATGCCCAGCGCCATGAGCGCCACCATGCCCTGGCCGTTGGGCGGGATCTCGTGCAGGGTGTAGCCGCGATAGTTCATCTCGAGCGGCTTCACCCAGTCGGGCTTGTTGGCGGCGAGATCGGCGGCCCGCATGGCGCCGCCGTGCTTCTTCGCGTGCGCCTCGATGCGCTCGGCGAGCTCGCCGCGATAGAAAGCCTTGCCTTTCGTGGCGGCTATCTTCTCCAGGGCCTTTGCGTGATCCGAGAACTTGAAGCGCTCGCCCCGGCTCGGGGCCTTTCCACCAGGAAGAAAATACTTGGCGAAGCCCGGCTGGTCCTTCAGCTCGGCCACCTGGTTCTGCCACTGCCCCGCGATGGTCGGCGAGACGAGGAAGCCTTCGCGTCCGTAGCGGATGGCCTGCTCGAACAGTTTCTTGAAGGGCAGCTTGCCGAACTTCTGGTGCAGCTCGACCCACGCCGCGACGCAGCCGGGCACCGTCACGGTATCCCAGCCGCGCACCGGCATCGCGCTCTTGCCCTTGAAGTAATCCAGCGTCCAGCCCTCCGGCGAGCGCCCCGAGGCGTTCAGGCCGTGCATGCGCTTGCCGTCCCACACGATGGCGTAGGCATCCGAGCCGATGCCGTTGGACACCGGCTCGACCAGCGTCAGCGTGATGGCCGTGGCGAGGATCGCGTCGACCGCATTGCCGCCGGCGGCGAGCATCTGCAGGCCCGCCTGGGCGGCGAGCGGCTGCGAGGTGGCCACCGAGTTCGCCGCGAGCAGCGGCTTGCGCGGCCAAGGGTACGGGTTCTCCCAGGAAAAGGGCGTCATTGCACCGTCTCGAAGTCGAGTACCACGCGGCCTACCACCCGGCCGGCCTTCAGGTCCTCCAGCGCGGCGTTCGCCTCGCTGGCCGGCCGCGTCTCCACCGGCGGCGGCTTGATCTTGCCCTTCTTCGCCAGCGCCACGACTTCCTTGAGCTCCTGCAGGCTGCCGACATAGGAGCCGACGATGCCGATGGCGCGCTGGGCGATGGGCGGCAGGGGATGCACTAGCTCGCCTCCGTACAGGCCGCAGATCACGTAGCGTCCGCCCTTGCGCAGCGCGGCGATGCCGAGCGCCGCGGTGGCCGGCGCGCCGACCAGGTCGACCGCGGCGGCGATGCCCTGCAGTTTCTGGGCGGCGTCGGGGGCGCGCGTGTTGACCGTGCTTTTCGCGCCCTGCTTCAGCGCGGCCGCGAGCTTGGCGTCGTCGATGTCGCAGCCGACGATGTCCTTCACGCCCTTCGCCCGCAGGATGGAAATGGCGATCAGCCCCAGGCCGCCGCAGCCGAGCACCGCCACCCTGTCCTTGGGTCCGAGGGGCGGCAGCTTGTTGATGGCGCTGTAGACTGTGACCGCCGAGCAGGCCAGCGTCGAGGCGAACGAATCGTCGATGCCCGAGGTGTCGACCAGGTACTTCGGGTCGGGCACCAGCACGTGCGTCGCGTACGCGCCCGGACGGTTCACGCCGAGGAAGCGCGAGCCGGAAACGCAGTAGTTGTCCTGGCCCGCCTTGCATACCGCGCACTTGCCGCAGCCGATCCACGGGAAGATCAGGCGCTTCTGGCCGACTTTGACCCCCTTGACCTTCCTGCCCACGGCCTCGACCACCCCGAGAGGCTCGTGGCCGAGCGTGAACGGCGGAATGCAGCCGCGCTCTTTCACATAGAAGCGCTTGCCGCCGCCGAGATCGAAGTAGCCGTCCCAGATATGCAAGTCCGAGTGGCACACGCCCGAGCGCGTGATGCGCACCAGGACTTCCGTCCCCTGCGGCTTGGGCGTGTCCATCACCGCTTTCTGCAGCGGTTTGCCGTGCTCGACGATCTGAAAAGAAATCATGCCTTCCCCGATTCATTCAATGCTTGGTCGATGTCCCACAGGATGTCGTCCAGCGACTCGATCCCGACCGACATGCGCACCATGTCGGGCGTGACGCCCGCCTTGAGCTGGTCGGCCTCGTCCATCTGCCGGTGCGTGGTCGAGGCCGGGTGGATGATCAGCGTCTTCGCGTCGCCGATGTTGGCGAGGTGGCTCATGAACTGCGCCGACTCGATGAAGCGCTCGCCCGCGCGCGCGCCGCCCTTGACGCCGAAGTTGAGCAGGCCGGACGCCCCCTCGGGAAAGTATTTCTTCGCCAGCCCGTAGTACTTGTCGCCGGGCAGGCCCGGATAGTTCACCCACGCGACGCGCGGATGGTCCTTCAGGAACTTCGCCACCGCGAGCGCGTTCGCGCAGTGCCGCTCCATGCGCACGTGCAGCGACTCGAGCCCCTGCAGCAGCAGCCAGGCGTTGATCGGCGAGAGCGCCGGGCCGAAGGTGCGCATGATCTCCATGCGTGCCTTCATCGTGTAGCCGAAATCGCCGAAGGTCTCGTGGAAGATGACGCCGTGGTAGCCGGGCGAGGGCGAGGTGAACTCCGGGAACTTGCCGTTGCCCCAGTTGAACTTCCCGGACTCCACGATCACCCCGCCCATGGTGGTACCGTGCCCGCCAATGTACTTGGTGGCCGAGTGCAGCACGATGTCGGCGCCCCATTCGATGGGCCGGCACAGGTACGGCGAAGGCACCGTGTTGTCCACCACCAGCGGAATCTGCGCCTCGTGCGCGATCTTGGCGAGCGCCTCGATGTCGACGACGTTGATCAGCGGGTTGCCCAGCGTTTCCGCGTACAGCAGCTTCGTATTCGTTCTTATGCTTTTCCTGAAGTTCTCGGGATCGGCGGGATCGACGAACGTGGTCTCGATGCCGAGCTTCTTCAGGTTGACGTGCAGCAGCGTGTGCGTGCCGCCGTAGAGCGTGG
Organism: Burkholderiales bacterium; assembly: GCA_036374055.1. Taxonomy (GTDB): domain Bacteria; phylum Pseudomonadota; class Gammaproteobacteria; order Burkholderiales; family SG8-39; genus SCGC-AG-212-J23. The sequence continues at coordinate 2,079 of DASUUN010000391.1, read as the reverse complement.
AGGCCGAGACGATGTGGTCGCCCGCGCTGCACAGCGTGAGGATGGCGGTGACCTCGGCCGCCTGGCCGGTGGCGGTGGCGAGCGCCGAGCGCCCGCCTTCGATCGCCGCCATGCGCTCCTCGAACACCGCCACGGTGGGATTGGAGATGCGCGTGTAGACGTTGCCGAACGTCTGCAGGTTGAACAGGCTCGCGGCGTGCTCGGCCGAGTCGAACACGAACGAGGTAGTCTGGTAGATCGGCGCGGCGCGGGCGCCGGTGGCCGCGTCGGGAATCTGGCCGGCGTGCAGGCAAAGCGTCTCGATGCCGAATTTACGGTCGGCCATTGCCGGACACTCGCGGAACCTACTCGGTGGGTTTGGGGTCCTGCTCGGTGCGCGTGGTCGCCCGGCGGTATTCCGAAGGCGGCACGCCGACCTGGTTCAGGAAAAAGCGCGTGAAGTTGCTCTGCGCCGAGAAGCCCAGCTCGGCGGAGACCTCCGAGATCTTGCCCTGGCCGGAGGACAGGCGCGAGATCGCGGCCTCGACGCACAGCATGTCGAGGTAGGTGCGCGGCGAGAACCCGGTGCACAGCTGGAACAGGTCGTAGAAGCGCGAGCGCGACAACCCGACCTGGTTCGCCAGCTCGTCCATGTTCAGGTCCTTGTTCGGATGCTCCCGCAGCAGGGCGATGGCGCGCCGGATGCGGCTGTCTTCGAAGCGCGAGCCGCGCCACACCGAAACCCGGCGCCCGGCCAGGTAGGTCTCGATAATGGAAAGGACCAGCTCCTGCAGCATGAACTCCAGCCGCTCGGCGGACAGGAAGCGGTCGTTGAGCACTTCGACCGCGAGGGTGTCGGCGAGCTGCCGGATGCGCGGCGTGATGAGCTCCGCGCGCCGGGGGAACGGGCTCGGGGTATCGAAAATCGCGGGAAAGGCCTGCCGCAGCCAGTCGGTCGCCGCATGGAAGACCAGCGCCGTGCCGGCGTCCAGGCAGACCTGGATCTCGCCGGGGTTGAGCAGCAGCAGCTCGCCTTCGCCCTGCTGCATGACGATGGCCGGGTCGGCCTGGGCGTCGACGGGATCATTGGCGGCGAGCTCGGTCAGCACCAGCCGCCCGAAGCGGCCCTCGAAGATTCTGACCATCTTCCCCATGAAGAAAGGATACCTCAGTATGCGAGCCAGCGGGGGCGCTTGGCTGAGATTACCCGGGTATTGACCCCCACCCAGTTAAGACCGCCGAACAGGCGGCCGTGCTCGATCTTCACGCAACGGTCTAGAACTGTCTCCAGGCCCGCCGAGCCCGCCCGGGCAGCGGCCGCCTCGTTGCGCACACCCAGCTGCTGCCACAGGACTTTGGCACCGATGGCGATGGCGTCCTCGGCGATCGGAGGGACGTCCTGCGTTTTGCGGAACACGTCCACCATGTCGACCGGCTCGGGGATGTCGCGCAGCGACTTGTAGCATTTCTCGCCGAGGATCGAGTCGTACTTGGGGTTCACCGGGATCACGCGGTAGCCGTGCTCCTGCATGTACTTGGCGGCGAAGTAGCTCGGCCGGTACCAGTCGGCCGAAAGCCCCACCACCGCGATGACGCGGCTTTCTTTCAGTATGCGGCGCAGCGTGTTGATATCGTCCATGGCGCGAATACTATAATTCACCGCGTCCCCCGGAGGTCCATCCATGTACGTCGAAGAGCGCATGTACCGCCTGAAAATCGGCGCGGTGCCCGAATACTGCAGGATTTACCAGGAGCTCGGCATGGACGTGCAGCTGCGGCACCTGCCGCACATGGTCGGCTACTACTTCACGGAGGTGGGCGGGCTCAACATGGTGGTGCACCTGTGGGCGTACGACAGCCTCGACCAGCGCGAGAAGTGCCGCGCCGCGATGTATGCCGATCCGGCCTGGCAGAAGTACCTGGACGCGTCGCGCGCGCTGATGGAGACGCAGGACACGCGCATCATGAAAGTCGCCCCCTTTTTCGTGGAGCGCCTGAAGAAGATGCTCGCGGCGACGAAATGAGCCTGCATCCGCAGGTGGCCGCGCTGCTCGAGCGCGTGGCGCGCTCGCCGCTGCCGCCCTACCACACCGTGCCGGC
>DASUUN010000390.1:0-2820 GCA_036374055.1 Burkholderiales bacterium | reverse complement strand
TAAGGCTGCCCAGGAGGTGAAGCCCGGGAGCGAGATTCTGCTCAGGAAGGGCGATGTGCAGTGGGAGGTCATCGTCGTCGCGCTCTCCGAGCGCCGCGGCCCGGCGGACGAAGCGCAGAAGCTCTACGAGGAAACCGCGGCGAGCCGTGCCGAGCGCGAGCGCCGCATGGACCTGCGCCGCTGGGGTGCGGAGCCGGCGCGGGGCCTAAAGGGCCGGCCGACCAAGCGCGACCGCCGCATGATCGACAAGCTGGGATGATCGTGTAGCCTAGCGGCCATGATGAGGTCCATGGCGGGAGCGCTGCTCGCGGCGGCGGGCGCGTCCGCGCTGGCGCAGGAAGACGCCGTGGTGGTGACGGCGACGCGGGTGCCGCAGCCGAGCCTCGAGATCCCCGCTTCAGTCGACCGCCTCTACGCGGAGGAGATCCGCGCAGGGCGGCCGCAGGTCAATCTCTCCGAAAGCCTCGGGCGCGTGCCCGGCATCGTGGTGCAGAACCGGCAGAACTACGCCCAGGACCTGCAGATCTCCTCGCGCGGCTTCGGCGCGCGCGCTACTTTCGGCGTGCGCGGCATCCGCCTCATCGCCGACGGCATCCCGGCAACGATGCCCGACGGGCAGGGGCAGGCCTCGACCTTCGCGCTCGGCTCGGCCGAGCGCATCGAGGTGCTGCGCGGCCCGTTTTCCGCCCTCTATGGGAACGCCGCCGGCGGCGTGATCGCGATCGATACCGAGGACCCGCCGGCCGATCCTGCGGCAGAGCCCGGTCTCTTCGTCGGCAGCTACGACACGTGGAAGGCGGCGCTCAAGTTCGGCGGCCGCAATGCGGTGGGCGAGATCTCGCGCTTCGACACCGGGGGCTACCGCGAGCACAGCGCTGCAACGCGTGATCAGCTGAACGCAAAGCTGAGAATCGAGAATCTGACCATTGTCGCCAACTCGCTGCGCCAGCCGGATTCGCAGGATCCGGGTGGGCTGAACCGCGCCCAGTTCGAGGTGGCCCCGCGGCAGGCGAGCCCGACCGCGGAGCCCTTCAATACGCGGAAGACGGTGAACCAGGACCAGGCGGGGCTGCGCTTCCGGCATTCGCTCGGAGGCACCAGCGCCTTCGAAGCGACGGCCTACGTCGGGCAGCGCGAGGTGCGGCAGTTCCTCGGCTTCGCCGGCGATTTCGCGCTGTCTTCCGGGGGCGTCGTCGATCTCGATCGAAATTATGGCGGCGCGGCCTTGCGCTTCTTCACCGGGGAAACCCTGAGGTTCTCCGCCGGTCTCGAATACGAGCGGATGGACGAGCGCCGCCGGGGCTTCGTCAACGACAGCGGCGTCGCCGGGGCGCTGCGGCGCGACGAGGACGACGTCGTAGACAGCACCGGCCTCTTCGCCCAGGCCGAATGGCGCTTCGCCGAGCGATGGAGCGCGCACGGCGGCCTGCGCACGAGCCGCGTCGAGTTCCGCGCCGCCGACTATTTCATCGGCGGCGCGAATCCCGACGACAGCGGCTCGAGAAGCTATTCGGCGACGACGCCCGTCGCAGGATTGCTTTTCAGGCTTTCGCAAAACACAAGCTTCTACGGCAACCTCGGCCGTGGCTTCGAGACGCCGACGTTCGCCGAGCTCGCGCACCAGAACACCGGCAGCGGGCTGAACTTCGCGCTGCAGCCGGCCCGCAGCCGGCACGCGGAAATCGGCGCGAAAACGGTTTTTTCGGGACTGGCTAGGGCGAATGTCGCGCTGTTCGACGTCGAGGTCACCGACGAGATCGTCGTCGACGTCAACGCGGGCGGCCGCACGACCTTCAAGAATGCCGGCCGGACTGAGCGCCGCGGCCTCGAGCTGGCCGCCGAGACGCTCCTCACGGGGCCGTGGGACGCGCAGCTTGCCTTCACGCGGCTGGACGCGGTGTTCGAAGACTCAGGAAATCTTCTTCCCGGCGTGCCGCGAACCCAGGCCTATGCCAGCCTTCGCTACCGGCGCGATTCGTACTATGCGCAGCTCGAGGCGGTGCGCCGTTCGCGCGTCGCCGTGAATGACGCGAACTCGCAGTTCGCCGATGCCCACACCGTGGCGGGCGTGGTGGTCGGCCTTGTGCAGCGCGGCGACCGCTGGCGCCTGACGGAGTTTGTCAGGATCGACAACCTTGCAGACCGGACCTACGCCGGCTCCGTCATCGTCAACGAGGGCAACCAGCGCTTCTACGAGCCGGCGCCCGGGCGAAATTATCTGCTCGGCGTGCAAGCGAGTTTGCAATTCTGACGCTATGATTTTTGCTTCAAAGGAGGAAAGCGCATGAGATCGACCATCGCACTCGCGGTCATCGCCGCATTCGTATCGACGCTCGCCCTGGCGCAGGACAAGCCCGCGCCGCCGCCGGCGTGGAAGCAGGGCATGCCCGACAAGATGAAGGACTCCAAGCTCGCGCCGCACGCCGGGAAGATGACCGAGACCCCGGCGGGCGACATCCCGATCAGCAAGGCGAGGCTGCCCAAGGGCTTCAAGGCCGAGGTGTGGGCGAGCGGGCTGCCCGGCGGCCGCGCCATGGCGCTGTCGCCCGACGGCAAGAAGGTCTACGTTGGTACGCGCGCCATCGGCCGCGTCTACGAGGTGAGCGACGAGGGCGGCAAGCGCAGCGTGCGCGTGGTGGTCGACAAGCTTACCCAGCCCGCCGGCGTCGCCTTCCACAAGGACGCGCTCTACGTATTCGCCATCGACAAGGTGCTGCGCTACGACGGCATCGCCGGCAACCCGAACGTGCAGCCGGTAGACCTGACCGAGAAGTTCAACCTGCCGCCGCAGCAGCACCACAACTGGAAGTACGTCGCCTT
>DASUUN010000389.1:0-7298 GCA_036374055.1 Burkholderiales bacterium | reverse complement strand
AGCGTTCGCATTCGCATAGTCTGAAAGGCCCGCCTGGGGGGCGACGACCTGCCAGCCTGCCCGTAACTTCTTTGCGCTTCAATCATCGACATGAGTCTGTACGGCATCGTCGCCGACATCCATGGCAACCGCGAGGCGCTTGCGGCGGTCCTCGCCGCGCTCGAGGCGCGAGGGGTGGGCCGGCTCGCCTGCCTGGGCGACATCGTCGGCTACAACGCCGACCCCGACCAGTGCGCGGCGGCGCTGCGCGAGCTCGGCGCGATCTCGATCGCCGGCAACCACGACCTCATCGGCCTGGGTCGGCTCGACTTCCGGCGCTGCTCGAACAACGCCAAGTACTCGCTCAAGCGCACGCGCCGATCGCTCGCCCCCGAGACGCGCGCCTACCTCGCCACGCTGCCTAACCGCCTGGAGCTCGAGCCGGGCGTGGTGCTGGTGCACGGCGGCGTGCGCGACGTGCAACAGTACATGACCACGCCGGCGCACATCGCGCAGAACGCCGCATGGCTGCGCGAGGACTTTCCCGGCGCGGCGCTGTGCTTCTTCGGCCACAGCCACGAGCAGAAGGTCTACGAGGTGCAGGATGGCGCGGTTCTGGAGCTTCCCGTCGAGAAGGAATTCGCCTTCCGCAGCGATCGCCTCTATTTCGTCAACCCCGGTTCCGTCGACGCCTCGCGCAAGTCGCGCGGCCCCAAGCTCGCCGAGTGCGCGATCCTCGACACCGGCTACGGCGCGCTCGAGTTCCTCCGCGTCCCCTACGACGCCGCCGCGACGGAGGCGAAAGCGGCCGTCTTCGGCTACCGCATCAATCCGCTGACCGACCGCCTCTACAGCCTGCAGCGGCGCCTGCGGCGCGCCGCGGCGCGCTTCTCGGGCTAGGCGACGGCGCTCGCCGGCGGCACCGGGCGCAGCGCCTCTTCGCTGCGCGCCGGGGCGGCGGTCTGGGCGCCGACGTACTCCTGCCAGCTCTTGATCTGCAGCTCGGCGACGGACTTCTTCGCCATCGCCTCGACGAAGCGCTGCGCCAGCTGGATGTTGGTGATGAGCGGGATGCCGAAGTCGGCGGCCTTGCGCCGGATGACGTAGTCGTTGGCGAGTTCCTGCTCGGCGGTGCTCTTCGGGATGTTGATCACGAGGTCCAGCCGGCGCTCGCTCAGGAATTCCAGCGTGTTGGGCGAGGCCGCTTCGTCGGGCCAGTGCAGCCGCGTGGCGGCGATGCCGTGCTCGGCGAGAAAGCTCGCGGTGCCGCGCGTGGCGTAGAGGGCCACCCCCATGTCGCGTAACTGGCGCGCGCCCTCGAGGAACGCCGCCTTGCCCTCGATCGGGCCGGTGGAGAGCAGCACGCTCCTCACCGGCAGGCGGAAGCCCACCGAGAGCAGCGCCTTGAGAAACGCCTCCTCGAAGTCGTCGCCGAGGCAGCCGACCTCCCCGGTGGAGGCCATCTCGACGCCGAGCACCGGGTCGGCGCCCTCCAGGCGCGTGAAGGAGAAATGCGGCGCCTTGACGCCGACGTACTCGAGGTCGGTCGCCGAGCCGCCCTGCACGGGCACCGGCCGCCCCATCATCACCGCGGCGGCGGTGTCGATGAAGTTGGTGCGCAGCACCTTGGAGACGAACGGGAAGCTGCGCGAGGCGCGCAGATTGCACTCGATGACGCTGATCTCGTTGTTCTTCGCCAGGAACTGGATGTTGAACGGTCCGTGGATCTTGAGCGCCGCGGCGATGCGCGCCGAGATGCGCCGGATGCGGCGGATCGTCTCCAGGTAGGTGCGCTGCGGCGGCAGCACCAGCGTCGCATCGCCCGAGTGCACGCCGGCGTTCTCGACGTGCTCGGAGACGGCGGCGGCAACCAGCTCGCCGCGGCAGGCGACCGCGTCCATCTCCAGCTCGCGCGCGTTCTCGAGGAACTTGGACAGCACCACCGGGTGCAGCGGCGACACGTGGGTGGCGCGCCTGAGATAGCGCTCGAGCTCGGCGCCGTTCGAGGCGACGCCCATCGCCGCGCCGGAGAGCACGTACGAGGGCCGCACCAGCACCGGGTAGCCTACCGTGCTGGCGAAGTTCAGCGCATCCTCTTCACTCACCAGCTCTTTCCAGGCGGGCTGCGCGACCTCCAGCCGGTCGAGCAGCTGCGAGAACTTGTGGCGGTCCTCGGCCGTGTCGATGCTTTCGGCCGGCGTGCCCAGGATCTTCACGCCCTGCGCTGCCAGCGCGAGCGCGAGGTTGTTTGGCGTCTGCCCGCCCACCGAAACCATCACGCCGAGCGGCCGCTCGCGCGCGCAGATGTCGAGCACCGTTTCGAGGCTGATCTCGTCGAAGTAGAGCCGGTCGCACTCGTTGTAGTCGGTGCTTACGGTCTCGGGGTTGTGGTTGAGCATGAGCGTCTTGTAGCCCATGCGCCGCAGCGCCTGCACCGCGTTCACCGCGCACCAGTCGAACTCCACCGAGCTGCCGATGCGGTAGGCGCCGGAGCCCAGCACCAGCACCGCGCCCTCCATCCCGCCGTCGACGTCGTTTTCCTCGCCGTTGTAGGTGAGATAGAGGTAGTTGGTCTGCGCCGGGTACTCGCCGGCCAGCGTGTCGATCTGCTTCACGCACGCAACGATGCCTGCCGCCACGCGGGTTTTTCGAATCTCGTCGGAAGACCTGTTCGTCAATCGGGCAATCTGCAGATCTGAGAAACCGGCCTGTTTGGCGTCGCGCAGACGCTCGTCGGAGAGCCCCGCGCGCAGGCCCCGCTCGATGGAGACGATGCGCGCCACCTTGTGCAGGAACCAGCGGTCGATGTGCGAGAGGGCGTGCACCTGGTCGACGCTCCATCCGCGCCGCAAGGCTTCCGCGATCACGGGGATGCGCTCGGAGGTTGGCTCCAGGATGATCGTTCTCGCCTCCTCGTCGCTGACGGCGGGCACCCGGTCGAGCCCTTTGTCGACCATGCGCAGCGCCTTCTGCAGGGCCTCCTCGAAGCTGCGGCCGATCGCCATCACCTCGCCCACCGATTTCATCGACGAGCCGATGCGCTGCGAGGCGCCGCGGAACTTCTGCAGGTCCCAGCGCGGCGCCTTGACCACCACATAGTCGAGCGCCGGCTCGAAGCAGGCCATGGTGACGCCGGTGACGGCGTTGCGCAGGTCGCTGAGCGCGTGGCCCACGCCGAGCTTGGCGGCGACGAAGGCGAGCGGATAGCCGGTCGCCTTCGAGGCGAGCGCCGAACTGCGCGACAGGCGCGCGTTCACCTCGATGACGCGGCAGGCGCCGCTGCGCGGATGCAGCGCGAACTGGATGTTGCACTCGCCCACCACCCCGAGGTGGCGCACGCTGCGGATGGCGATCTCGCGGAGCCGATGGTATTCGGCGTTGGTCAGGGTCTGGCTCGGCGCCACGACGATGCTCTCGCCGGTATGCACGCCCATGGGGTCGAGATTCTCCATGTTGCAGACCACGATGCAGTTGTCGAAGCGGTCGCGCACCACCTCGTACTCGAGCTCCTTCCACCCGACCAGGTACTCCTCGATCAGCACCTGCGGGCTATGGGCTAGCGCGTGGGCGACGCGCTCGCGCAGCTGCGCCGCGTCCTGGCAGCAGCCCGAGCCCAGGCCGCCGAGCGCGTACGCGACGCGCGCCATCACGGGGAAGCCGATGCTCTTCGCCAGCGCGAGGGCTTCCTCGACCGAGCCGGCGGCGCCGCTTCTGGGCACCTCCACGCCGATCTCGGCAAGGCGCGCGGCAAACAGCGCGCGGTCCTCCGTTTCCTCGATGGTGCGGATGGGGGTACCCAGTACGGACACGTTGAAGCGTTCCAGAACGCCGGACTTGGAGAGCGCCAAACCACAGTTCAACGCGGTCTGGCCGCCGAAGCCCAGCGCGATGGCATCGGGTCGCTCGCGCTCGATCACCTCGGCGACGAAGTGCGGCGTGACCGGCAGGAAGTACACCCGGTCGGCAAGCGCCGCCGAGGTCTGGATGGTGGCGATGTTGGGGTTCACCAGCACCGTGGCGATGCCCTCCTCCTTGAAGGCCTTGATCGCCTGGCTACCGGAATAGTCGAACTCGCCGGCTTCGCCGATCTTCAGCGCGCCGCTGCCGAGGATGAGCACCTTCACGGGATCATCTCCACGAAGCGGTCGAAGAGCTGGCGCGAGTCGACCGGCCCCGGCGCCGCCTCGGGATGGAATTGCACGCTCAGAAAGGGCCGTTCCCGGTGGCGCAGGCCCTCGTTCGAGCCGTCGTTGGCGTTGGTGAACCACGCCTGCCAGCCCGCCGGCAGGGAGTCTGGATCGACGGCGAAGCCGTGGTTCTGCGACGTGATGTAGCAGCGCCCGGTGCCCGCCTCGATGCAGGGCTGGTTTTGGCCGCGATGGCCGAACTTGAGCTTGTAGGTCCTCGCCCCGGCCGCGCGCGCGAGCAGCTGGTGCCCGAGGCAGATGCCCATGATGGGACGGCCAAGACGCATGGCGCGCTCGAGGTTGCGCACCGTGGCGCCGCAGGCCGCCGGATCGCCCGGCCCGTTGGAGACGAGCAGCGCATCGAAGTCCTCGGTGAGGAGGTCATGGTCCCAGGGAACGCGGATCACCGTCAGGCCGCGGCTGCGCAGCTCCGCGATGATGCTTCCCTTGGCGCCGCAATCGACCAGCACGACGCGCCGGCGGCCGCCGGGGTAGACCTCGCGCCGCGGCGCGCTCACTTCCGCGACGAGGTCACGGCGGTTCGGGTCCTCGAGTACGACGTCCTCGTCTCCGAGGGTCACCTTGCCGAGCATGCAGCCCTGGCGGCGCAGGCGCTTGGTCAGGGCTCGGGTATCGACCCCGGCGAGGCAAGGGATGCCCTCGTCGCGCAGCCAGCGCGGCAGGCTGCGCTGCGCCGTGGCGTGGCTGTACTCCTCGGCAAGCTGCGAGACGACCAGCGCGGCGACCTGAATCCTGTCGGACTCGAACGACGGCGGCACGCCGTAGTTGCCCACCAGCGGATAAGTCATGACCAGGATCTGGCCGCGGTAGGAAGGGTCGGTGAGTGCCTCGGTGTAGCCGACCATGCCGGTGTTGAACACCACCTCGCCCGACACCGACTTCGGCGCGCCGGCCGCCCGCCCGGCGAAGCAGGCCCCATCCTCGAGCTTCAGCGCTGCAGCTTGCACAGGGATGCCGCGATGATGTCCGCCGCCACGCGGTGGCCGCGCGGGTTCCAGTGGCCAAGCCCGCGGCCGTCGAAGCCGTGCAGGAGCTCGCTGCCGCCCTGCATCGCCGGGGCGAGCGCCACCGCGGCGAAGCCCCGCGCGCGCGCCAGCGCCTCGATGCGCCGGTCCGGGTAGAAGAGGTCGGGCACCCCGAGCTTCGCCTGCACCGATTCGCGCAGGGCGCGGTCGGGATGCACCTGGATGGCATAGGGCACCGTGACCACGGCGAGGCGGGCACCGTGGCGGCGCGCAAAATCGTCGATCATCGCGATCGCGCCCTCGGTCACGCGCCAGGCCTGCTCCCAGCGCGGATCGGCTGGCGGGGCGAGCGGCGCGCGCGCGAGCCCCGCCTCGAGCTCCTCGGCTTGCGCGTGGGCGCTACCCACCAGGGACATGCTGCGCGCGGCGTGCAAGAGCTGGACCACTCGCGAGCGATCGCTCGCCCGCCGCAGCGCCTCGTACAGGGGCGACGAGCGCTTGAGCTGCGCGGGGCTCGCGGCAAAGGCGCGGTCGATGCGCAGCCCGCCGCGAGCATCGGGCACGAAAAACGGGCGCTCCTTCTCCGCGGCGAGGACGGCGGAATTGTCCTGGACGTCGTTGCCGTTGGTGAACTGCAGCACCACCAGGTCGGGCCGGTAGCGGATCGCGGTCGACTCGAGCGCCAGGTACTGCTGCGCCGTGCCGTAGCCCGACACGCCGAAATTGAGCACCTCGATGCGCTTGCCGGGCTGGAAGCCGCAGTGCTGCAGCCGCTCGCCCAGCAGCCACCACCAGCTACTCTCCAGCTCGACCTGCATCGCCTCCGAGTACGAGTCGCCGAGCACCGCGATGCGGTAGACGGCCTCGGGCTTGGCGAGCGGGTGCACGCGGTCGCGCTGCCCGGCCGGGTTGATGCGCACGAAGGCGCGCCCCTCGCGCGTGAACCAGCCGCTCGTACCGGGACGCAGCGTCCAGCCGAGCTGCGCGTCGGGCCGGTACCAGATGGGCGCGCTGAAGCCGACGGCGCGCAACACGCCCTCGAACGCGAGGACCGCGAGCGCCGCGCTCGCCAGCAGCAAGGCGGCCGGGATGAGGAAGCGCCTGGTCAATCGAGCTCGAAGGCGGCCGCGTAGTCCTGCTTCAGCGCCGGGTCCTGGTTATGCTTGCGCAGGAAGCAGTTGCCCACCGCGAGCGCCTCGATCTCGGTGCCCATGAAGCAGCGGAACGCGTCCTCGGGGCTGCCGACGATCGGCTCGCCGCGCACGTTGAAGCTGGTGTTGACCAGAACGGGGCAGCTGGTCTTTTCCTTGAACTTCTGTAGCAAGGAATGGAACCGCGGATTCGTCTCCTTGTGCACGGTCTGCACGCGGGCGGAATAGTCGACGTGCGTGACCGCCGGGATCGAGGAGCGCGGCACGTTGAGCTTGTCGATGCCGAACAGCCGCTGCTGCTCCTCGGTCATGGCGATGCGCTCGCGCTCGGCGACCTCGGCCACCAGCAGCATGTAGGGACTTTCGCAATCCAGATCGAAAAACCGCGCCGCGTCCTCGGCCAGCACTGCCGGCGCGAACGGCCGGAAGGACTCGCGGTACTTGACCTTGAGGTTGAGCGTCTTTTGCATGCTGGGCGAGCGCGCGTCGCCCAGGATCGAGCGCGCGCCGAGCGCGCGCGGGCCGAACTCCATGCGTCCCTGGAACCAGCCGAGTGCGTTGCCGTCCGCGAGCGTGGCCGCGCATTTTTCCAGCAGTTCATGGTCCTGGAGGACCTCGAACACCGCGCCCGCCTCGCGCAGGCGCTTTTCGATCTCGCCGGTGGAGAACTGCGGCCCGAGGTAGCCGCCGGACATCGCGTCGAGCTGCGCGGAAGGAGACCGGGTCTGGCCACTGTACAGGTGGTAGGCGACGTAGGCGGCGCCCAGGGCGCCGCCGGCGTCCCCGGCTGCGGGCTGCAGCCACAGCCGGTCGAAGGCGCGCTTGCGCAGCAGCTTGCCGTTGGCAACGCAGTTGAGCGCCACCCCGCCGGCGAGGCAGAGATTCTTTTCATCCGTTTCCCTGGCAATTCCATCCGCCAGCTTCAGCACCACCTCCTCGGTGACGGCCTGGATCGAGGCGGCGAGGTCCATCTCGCGCTGCGTCAGCCGGTCCTC
>DASUUN010000388.1:0-6325 GCA_036374055.1 Burkholderiales bacterium | reverse complement strand
CATGCCACGGCCCGCAGGATCGGCCGGAAGGCGGAATGCCATGCCTCGCGAGTCCGGAGACCGGCCTGGGAGCCTCTTCAACCACTTGAGGGCGTCGGGGATGACGCCAGGGAGGTTTCCATGCGCTATGCCGTTTCTCTGCTGCTCTCGCTCTACACCTGCGTTGCTTTTGCCCAGGACGACGCGGTCGTCATCACGGCCACCCGCTTTGTCGACTCGAAGCGCGACCTGCCCGTCGGCGTGACCGTCATCACGGGCGACGACCTGCGCAAGAGCGCCACGTCCAACCTGCCCGAAGTGCTGGCGCAGTTCGGGCTGCTCCACGTGCGCGACGCGGGCGGCACGCCCAACCAGCAGGTCGACCTGCGCGGCTTCGGCGCCGCGGCCGACCAGAACACGCTCATCCTGGTGGACGGGCAGAGGATCTCGGAGAACGACCAGAGCGCCGCGCAGCTCAACGCCATCCCGCTGGAGGCCATCGAGCGCATCGAGATCCTGCGCGGCAGCGGCGCCGTCCTCTACGGCGGCGGCGCCACCGGCGGCACGGTGAACATCATCACGCGGCCCGCGGCGCGCGACAGCACCCGCGCGCACGCGCTGGCCCGCTTCGGCGGCTACGGCACCGAAGAGCTGCGCGCCGGCCTGGCGCGCGCCGGCGAGACGCTCGGCCTGGGGCTCGATTTCTCGCACGAGGACACCGAGGGCTACCGCGAGCACAACCGCTTCCGCCAGAGCAACGTTGCGGCGAAGCTGCAGGCAACCGGCGAGCGCGGGCGCGCGCACCTGCGCGTCGCGGCCGGCGAGCAGGCGGTCGACCTGCCCGGCGCCTTGACCGAGGCGCAGATCGCCGCCGACCCGCGCCAGGCCGGGACGGTCCTCGGCGACGCCGAGCGCAACGACGGCACGGTCGCGCTCGGCGGCGCCCTGAACGCCGGCCGGCACGAGCTCGCCGCCGATCTCGCCTACCGCGAGAAGCAGGCGAGCACACGCTTCACGACGCCCTTCGCTTTCCTCATCGAAACCCGGGTCAGGCAATGGGGCCTGACCCCGAGGGCGAAGCTGCGCTTCGATGCCCTCGGCCGCACGCACGATGTCACGGTGGGCGCCGATGTCGAGGAATGGAATTACGGCAACGGGGTGCGCCGCGGCGATCACAGCAACCGCGCGGTGTATGCGCTTGCTAACCTGTGGCTCGCCGATCGCACGCGCCTGGTCCTGGGCGGGCGCCAGCATCGCAGCGACCAGACGCTGGATCAGCGCAACGCCAAGCATTCGCTCGAGGCGTACGAAATCGCCGCGCGCCAGGGCCTGGGCGCCGGCTGGTCGGCCTACGCCAAGCACGGCACGAGCTTCCGCGTCGCCAACTTCGACGACATCCTGTTCACGGCAACCCTGCTCGAGCCGCAGACGGCGGAGGCGAGCGAGCTCGGGCTGGAGATCGAGCGCGGCGGCCTGCGCGGCCGGCTCGCCGTCTACGACATGCGCCTGGAGGACGAGATCGCCTTCAGCCCGGCCGCCGGCCCCTTCGGCGCCAACGTCAACCTCAAGCCGACACGCCGGCGCGGCGTCGAGCTGGAGGCCGCCTGGCGCGCCCTTCGCTCGCTGGAGCTGCGCGCGGCCTTCGGGCTGCTGCAGGCCGAGTTTCGCGACGGTCGGGAAGTGCCGCTGGTGCCCGAGGCGATCGCTACGGCAGGCGCGAGCTGGTCGGTCACCGAGCACACCCGGCTCAACGTCAACGCGCGCTACGTCGGCCGGCAGCGCTTCGACAACGACCAGGCCAACCTTTTCCGCCGCCAGCCCGGCTACGGCCTGGTGGACGTCAAGCTCGAGCACCGCATCGGGCGCGCGAACTTCGCCCTCGAGGTGCGCAACCTGCTCGACGAGAAGTACTACAGCTACGGCATCCTGGTTCCGCCCAGCTTCTCCGCGTATCCGCAGCCGCAGCGCGCCGTGTACCTGTCGCTGGCCTACCGCCTGGATTGAGGTACGCTCGGCGGGCGTGAAGCTCGCTATCGTCCGCCAGCGCTACGACGCCTCCGGCTCCGCCGAGCGCTTCATCGCGCGCTCGCTGCCGGCGCTCGAGCGCGCGGGCGTCGAGGTCACGCTGATCGCGCGGGAGGCGCAGGGCTGGGGCGCGCGCCGGGTGCTGCGCATCGATCCGTTCCGGGTCGGCAAGGCGTGGGGCGACCGCGCTTTCGCCGATGGAGCGCGCAACGCCTGGCTGAAGGAGGGCTTCGACCTGGTGCAGTCGCACGAGGCCATTCCCGGCTGCCACGTGTACCGGCCGGAAGGGGTCGCCGACCTGTCTCTGCTGAAAGAGACGATCGAGCATCCGCGCTTGCGCGCAGTGATGTGCCCCTCGAAAAAAGTCCGCGACGACCTGCGGCGGGGGTTCCGCGTCGCGCCGGAGAAGCTGCACGTGATCTACAGCGGCGTGGACCTCGAGCATTTCCACCCGCGCGAGCGCGAGCGGCTGCGCGGCGCCGCGCGCGCCGAGCTGGGCTGCCGGCCGCGCGACACGGTGTTCCTGTCGACCGGTCCGGGCGCCGCCCAGGCGGTCGAAGCGCTCGCCGCGGCCCGCAACGAGGCGTTCTGGCTCGCGGTCGCGAACGAAGAGGTAAAGGCCTCGGAAAGGGTACGGTTCGTCGGGCGGCCCGATGACCTGCGCCCGCAATACGCGGCCGCCGACTGTCTGCTCCTCCCGGGGGGCTACGACGACTTTCCCGACAGCGTGCTCGAGGCGCTCGCGATGGGCGTGCCGGCCATCGTGAGCGCGCGCAGCGGCGCCGCCGAAGCGATCGAGCCGGGCGTCAACGGCTGGACCTGCGAGCCCGACGACGCCGCCGGCCTCGCGCACCTGCTCGCCGCGGCGGACGCCGCGGCGCGCGGCGCGGGCATGGAGACCGCGGCGCGCGCAAGCGCGGAGCGTTTCGGCAGCGACGCCACCGTGCGCCAGGTGACCGGGCTCTACGCCTCCCTCTGAGCCGCGGCGAGGCAGGCGCCGAGCCACAGCCAGATGAAGCGGCCCTCGGCGAAGGTGGAGAAATGCGAGTTGAACAGGCTGCTCGCGCACCAGGCCGCCAGCACCCCCAGGCCGAGCAGGCGGTAAGGCGGCGGAATGCCGCGCTGGCGGAAGGCGCTCACCAGCAGCGCGAGGAAAATCAGGAGCCCGAGCAGGCCGTGCTCGGTGGCGATCTTCAGGAACTGGTTGTGCGGGTCGTGGGTCGGCATGCCTTCCATGCCGGGACGTCCTTGCACCTTGCGGCCGTACGCCGTCTCGAACCCGCCGGTGCCGTAGCCCAGCACCGGCCGCTCGGCGATCAGCTCCAGCGTGTTGCGCAGGAAAATCACGCGCAGGCCGATCGACGTGAATCCCTCCGTGTGCTGCCGGTACGTGAGGGCCTCGCTTATGCCCAGCGCGACCCGGTCGCGCACCACGGGCGAGCTGGCGAGCAGGGCGAGCGCGAGCACGCTCGCGGCCGATGCCCAGGCCAGGCGCTTGAGCGGTGCGCGGGTCGGCCAGTCCCAGACCAGCACTACGGCGAGCACCGCCACCACGAGGTAACCGCTGCGGCCGGTCGTGACGAACACGGCATTGGCCACGAGCAGCGCCGCCGCGAGGCCCAGCGCCAGCTTGCTTGCATATGAATTCTCATAACGGAGAAGCGTTACCGAAGCGAAGGCCCCCACGGCGAAGAACATGCCCTGCGCCGCATGGTTGCGCACGACGATGCCGGGGTCGTACTTGTAATACGTGAACCCGAAGAGCACGCCGACGTAGGAAGCGAGCGCGCACAGGACGGCCACCGCGATGAAGGTCCAGACGAGCTGGCGCTTGGCGCTCGGCGCGTCGAAAAGCGCGACCGCCGCCACCAGCAGCAGGATTCTTCGCCAGGACACCCAGATATCGAAGCTCTCCTGCATAGGGGCCGTGCTGTAGAGCAGCCCGAGCGCCACCAGGAGCCAGAAGGCGAGCGCCATCGCGGCGAGCGGCTGGTGCAGCGCGCGCCACAGCCGCTCGCGCAGGCTGCCGAAGACGAGCATCAGCGCAAAGAGCGACAGCTCGAGCAGCACGGTGACCGGCGGCGAGAAGAACAGCGCCACCATCACCGCGATGAGGAGCAGGCGCGCCGCCTCGACGGGCTTAGCGGCCAATGAATGCCCGGGCGTGCGCCAGCCAGCTGCGCAGGCGGTGGCGCTGGAACTTGCTCCAGCGGTTGCGCAGGATGTTGTAGGCGCGGCTGTGCTTCTGGCGGCTGGCGTCGAGCACGCTCGGGAAGATGCCGGTCACGCTGCCCTGCTCGACGATCGGCGGGCGCAGCCAGTAGTGCGGGATGCCGAGCGCGGCGTCCATCGCCTTGAGCAGGTGGTCGGCAGGCTGCGCGATGCGGTTCCCGTCAAGCCATGCCAGGCGCCGCTGTATCGCGGCCGCGTCGGTGACGTAGCCTTCGGTGGTCGCGAGGGCGAGGGGAATGAGCGGGCCGTCGCTCAGGAAATAGCTGTCCGGAACCTTGGCGTCGGCACCGCCCAGGTAGACGAGCCAGCCCGGCGGCAGTCGGTCCGCGGCCTGCATCGCCTCGTCGAGGCGCTCGCCGAAGTCGCGCGCAAGGATGACGTCGTCCTCGAAAACCATCACCCGCTGCAGCCCCTTGCGCGCCGCGTCGCGCCACGCCGCGATGTGCTTCAGCACCAGGGACTGGTGCGCCGGTCGCATCCGGGAGGGCGAGAAGGTCGCGGCGACGGTCGCCGGCTCGAGCTCGTCGGCGTCGTGCGCCAGCACGAGCTCGAACGCGATGCCGTGGCGGCCGAGCTCGCGGCGCATGTGGGCGATGCGCTCGGCGAAGGTCTTCACCGTAAGCACGTAGACGGCGTCGACGCAGTCGTTGACCCGGCGCATGGGCGGCCCATATTTGAACTTACAATGCCGCATGCTGCAAATGCACACGGGCGACCAGGGCCTCTACCGGCGGCTGCTCGGCTACGTGCGGCCGTACCGCGGCACCTTCGCCGTGGCAGTCGTCGCCATGATCGGCGCGGCGGCCACCGAGCCGCTGTTCCCGGCGCTCATCCAGCCGCTGCTCGACGGCGGCTTCGGCACCGGGACACCGGCTTTCTCGCCGCTTACCATGGCCGCGGCGCTCGTCGGCATTTTCCTCTTGCGCGGCATCCTCACCTTCACGTCATCGTGGTGCATGCACTGGGTGGGCCATCGCGTGGTGCTCGACCTGCGCGCCGCGATGTTCTCGCGGCTGGTGCGCTTCCCGGCGCGCTACTTCGACGAGCAGAGCTCGGGCGTGCTGCTCTCCAAGGTGGCCTACGACGTCTCCGGCGTCACGGCCTCGGCCACCACCGTGATCACCGTCGCGGTGCGCGACACCATCGCCGTGATCGGCCTGCTCGGCTGGCTGTTCTACCTCAACTGGCGGCTCACGCTGATCGCGCTGGCGGTCGGGCCGCTCATCGGCTGGTTCGTGAAGCTGCTCTCCAAGCGCCTGCGGCGCATGGCGCGCGGCGCGCAAAGCGCGATGGGCGGCCTGGTGCACGTGCTGGAGGAAAGCATCGAGGCCCACAAGGTGGTGAAGATCTTCGGCGGGCAGGCGTACGAGGCGAAGCGCTTCGGCGCCGCGAGCCAGCTCGTGCGGGGCTACATCATGCGCCTGGTGGTGCCCGAGGCGCTCACCACGCCGGTGACGCACGTGCTGGCGGCCGTGGCGATGGCCATCATCGTCTACATCGCCATGCACGAGTCCATCAGCCAGCGCGCCTCGGTGGGCGAGTTCGCCTCCTTCATGACCGCGATGCTGATGCTGCTCGCGCCGATGAAGCGGCTCACCGAGCTCAACAGCCCGCTGCAGCGCGGCCTCGCCGCGGCCGAGAGCGTGTTCGGCATGATCGATACCCCGGTCGAGGAGGACAAGGGCACGCGCATCCTGCCGCGCGTGCGCGGCGAGATCGCGTTCGAGAACGTGTCGTTCACCTACCCGACGCGCACCGAGCCGGCCCTCTCCGACATCAGCCTGCATATCCGCGCCGGCGAAGCGGTGGCGCTGGTGGGCGGCTCGGGCGGGGGCAAGACCACCCTCGTCAACCTGCTGCCGCGCTTCTACGCCCCCACCGCGGGCCGCATCCTGCTCGACGGCCACGACCTGCAGACGGTCACCCTGCAGAGCCTGCGCGCCAACATCGCCCTGGTGAGCCAGGAGATCGTGCTTTTCAACGACTCGATCTACGCCAACATCGCCTACGGCGGGCTGCAGGGCGCGAGCGAAGCCGAGGTGGTCGCGGCCGCCGAAGCCGCGCACGCCCTGGGCTTCATCCGCGAGCT
>DASUUN010000387.1:0-5084 GCA_036374055.1 Burkholderiales bacterium | reverse complement strand
TTCGGCCGCGACAAGCCGCTGCTCGACGTCGAGATCACCGAGAGCGTGCTGGTCGACGACATCGAGGAAACCACGCGCAAGCTGCAGACGCTGCGGCGCGCCGGCGTGGAGATCTCGGTGGACGATTTCGGCACCGGCTACTGCTCGCTCAGCTACCTTGCGCGGTTGCCGGTGGACGTGCTCAAGATCGACCGCAGCTTCGTGATGCGCATGCGCGACGCGGGCTACCCGCGCAACATCGTCGCCATGATCGTGTCGCTCGCCCACACCCTGGGCCTGAAGGTGATCGCCGAGGGCGTGGAGGACGACGAGCAGGTGCGCCTGCTGCGCGACCTGGGCTGCGACCAGATCCAGGGCTACCTGGTGAGCCGGCCGATCCCCGCCGAGGAGGTCGAGAAGTACCTGCCGCGGGCCGAGGGCAACGCCGCCGCCGCCTGAGAGGGGAGCGGCCTGTCACCGGTACGCCAACCCACTTTCAGGGCAGCGCCACGCCCGGTCGCCAGCCCCGGTGATAGAGGGATGCCGCAGGCGCGTGGACAATGGGTCATGGACGCCAGGGACATGAGGGTTCTGGTGGTCGAGGACAACCGCGACGCCGCCGAAAGCCTGCGCAGGCTGCTTGGGCTGTGCGGCTTTCAGGTGATCGTGGCGCACAGCGCCGGAGACGGGTTGTCTGCCGCAGCCAAGCTCCGGCCCCACATCGTGCTGTGCGACATCGGCCTGCCGGACGCCGAGGGCTATGTGGTGGCGAGCGTGCTGCGGCAAGCGGCAGAAACCTCCTGCGCCCGCCTGATCGCCGTCACCGCGCGTGGCGAGCCGCAGGACCGCCGCCGCGCGCTGGCGGCAGGGTTCGACGCCCACCTGGTCAAGCCGGTGGACCCGAAAGTGCTCCTCGGCGAGCTCGCCATCGCGCTCTGAACGCGGCTCGTCTTACATATTGGGATAGTTCGGGCCGCCGCCGCCCTCGGGCGTGACCCAGACGATATTCTGCCGCGGGTCCTTGATGTCGCAGGTCTTGCAGTGCACGCAGTTCTGCGCATTGATCTGCAGGCGCTGGCCGCCGTCAGCCTGGACGAACTCGTAGACCTGCGCCGGGCAGTAGCGCTGCTCGGGCCCCGCGTACACCGCGAGGTTGACGTTGACCGGGATGGAGGGGTCCTTCAGCGTGAGGTGGACCGGCTGGTCCTCGTTGTGGTTGGTGTTCGACAGGTAGACCGATGACAGCCGGTCGAAGGTGAGCTTGCCGTCGGGCTTCGGATACTCGATGGGCTTCGCCTGGCTCTTCGGCACGAGCGTCTGGTGGTCGGCGTGCTCGTGGCGCAGCGTCCAGGGGGCCTTGCCGCGCAGCACCACCTGGTCGATGCCCATCATCAGCGAGCCCGTGTACAGGCCCTTCGACATCCACGGCTTGAAGTTGCGCCCGCGATGCAGCTCGTCGTAGAGCCAGCTCTTGCGGAAGGCTTCGGGGTAGGCATCCAGCGAGTCCCCGGCGCGTCCGTCGCCGAGCGCCTTTGCCGCGGCCTCGGCGGCGAGCATGCCGGACTTGATGGCGCAATGGCTGCCCTTGATGCGCGACGCGTTGAGGAAGCCGGCTTCGTCGCCGACCAATGCGCCGCCCGCGAATACCAGCCTGGGCAGGGACTGCAGGCCGCCCGCGGCGATGGCGCGCGCGCCATACGAGATGCGCTTGCCGCCCTCGAAAAAGCTGCGGATGGCCGGATGAGTCTTGAAGCGCTGGAATTCATCGAACGGCGACAGGTACGGATTGGCATAGCCCAGGCCGACGACGAAGCCGGCCGCCACCTGGCGATTCTCGAGGTGGTAGATGAACGAGCCGCCGTACACGTCGGCCTCGAGCGGCCAGCCCGCGGTATGGATGACCAGTCCCGGCTGGTGGACCTCGGGCCTGACTTCCCACAGCTCCTTCAGGCCGATGCCGTACACCTGGGGGTCGACGCCCTCGCGCAGCCGGTAGCGCGCTTCCAGCTGGCGGCCGAGGTGACCGCGGCAGCCCTCGGCGAAGAAGGTGTACTTGCCGTGCAGCTCCATGCCGGGCTGCCACGCCTCGGTCTTCTCGCCCTTGCGGTTGATGCCCACGTCGCCGGTCGCCACGCCTTTCACGGCTTCGTTGTCGTAAAGGACTTCCGCGGCGGCGAATCCCGGGAACACCTCCACGCCGAGCGCCTCGGCCTGCTGCCCGAGCCAGCGGCACACGCTGCCCAGGCTGACGACGTAGCTGCCGTGGTTCTTGAAGCAGCCCGGAAGAAGAAACTGGGGAGTCCGGAAGGAGGACGTCTCGGAGAGGAACAGGAAGCGGTCCTCGGACACGGGCGCGTTGAGCGGCGCGCCCTTCGCCTTCCAGTCGGGCAGCAGCTCGTCGAGCGCGCGCGGATCCATCACGGCCCCGGAAAGGATGTGCGCGCCGACCTCGGAGCCTTTCTCGAGCACGCACACCGAGATGCCGGACGACAGCTGCTTGAGCCGGATCGCCGCGGCGAGACCCGCGGGACCGGCGCCGACGATCACCACGTCGTACTGCATCGATTCGCGGGACATGCGGGAATTATAATGAGGGGCGAAATGGAACAGAAAAGGCTGGTGCATCTGGAGCGCATTCCGGTCCGCTGGGGCGACATGGACGCGATGGGGCACGTCAACAACACCGTCTACTTCCGCTACATGGAGCAGGCGCGCATCGGCTGGTTCGACGCCCTCGTGCCGGGCGAGCAGGCGGGCGCCACCGGCATCGTGATCGTCAGCGCCTCGTGCAATTTCAGGAAGCCGATCAACTATCCCGGCACGGTCGAGGTCAGGGTGTTCACCGGCCCGCCCGGCGGCTCCAGCGTCCCGACCTTCTACGAGCTCAGCGTGCGCGACGAGCTTTACGCCGACGGCGCGGCGGTGGTGGTGTTCATCGACATGCAGTCGCAGAAGCCGGTGCGCATCCCGCAAGGGATCCGCTCATTGCTGCAGTGAAGCCCCTGTGGACGCCCTCGGCGGAGCGCGCCGCCGGCACCGAGCTCGCGCGGTTCCTGCGCCTTGCCCGGCAGGAGTCCTTTGCCGACCTGCATGCCTGGTCGGTGGCGCACAGCGAAGCGTTCTGGAACCTGGTGTGGGATTTCGGCGAGGTGCGCGGCGAGAAGGGCGCGCGCACCCTGGTCGACGGCGGGCGCATGCCGGGCGCGCAGTGGTTCCCGGACGGACGCCTCAATTTCGCCGAGAACCTGCTGCGCCGGCGCGACGGCGCGGATGCGATCGTGTTCTGGGGCGAGGATCGAATCAAGAGAAGCCTCAACTTCCAGCAGCTGCACGCCCTGGTGTCACGGCTCTCCCAGGCGCTCGCGGATGCCGGCGTGAAGAAGGGCGATCGCGTCGCCGGCTACCTGCCCAACCTGCCGGAGGCGACCGCCGCCATGCTCGCCACCGCCAGCCTGGGCGCCATCTGGTCGAGCTGCTCGCCCGACTTCGGGGTGCAGGGGGTGCTCGACCGCTTCGGCCAGATCGAGCCGAAGGTGCTGTTCTGCGCCGACGGCTACCTGTACGCCGGCAAGGAATTCGACTGCCAGGACAAGGTCGAGGCGGTGCTCGCCCGGCTGCCCAGCGTGGAAGAGTGCGTGGTGGTCGATTATCTCGGCGCCACGCCCAGGGTTGGGGTTTCCCTGATCGAATTCGTCGAGCCTTTCGATGCCGGCGAAATTCGCTTCGAGCAGGTGGAGTTCAACCATCCGCTGTATATCCTGTATTCCTCGGGTACTACCGGCGTGCCCAAGTGCATCGTGCACGGCACCGGCGGCACCCTGCTGCAGCACCTCAAGGAGCACCGGCTGCACAGCGACGTGAAGCCGGGCGATCGCCTGTTCTACTTCACCACCCTGGGCTGGATGATGTGGAACTGGCTGGTGTCGGGCCTCGCCTCGGGCGCCACCCTGCTGCTGTACGACGGCTCGCCGTTCGTGGACCGCGGTCGCATCCTGTTCGACTTCGCCGACGCGGCCGGCATGACGCATTTCGGCACCTCGGCGAAGTTCATCGACGCCGTCGCCAAGGTCGGCCTGAAGCCGAAGGACACGCACCGCCTGGAGAGCCTGCGCGCGGTGCTCTCGACCGGCTCGCCGCTGCTGCCCGAGGGCTTCGACTACGTCTACCAGAACGTGAAAAGCGACGTCTGCCTGTCCTCGATCTCCGGTGGCACCGACATCGTCTCTTGCTTCGCGCTCGGCAATCCCATGGGCCCGGTGTGGCGCGGCGAGATTCAGGCCAAGGGCCTGGGAATGGCCGTCGAAGTGTTCGATGAGCGTGGAAAGCCGCTGCGAGGCGAGAAGGGCGAGCTGGTCTGCACGAAGCCCTTTCCGTCCATGCCGGTCGGCTTCTGGAACGATCCGGACGGCGAGCGCTACCGCGCGGCCTATTTCGACAAGTACCCCAACGTCTGGCGCCACGGCGACTGGTGCGAGATCACCGCGCACGGCGGGGTGGTCATCTACGGGCGCTCCGACGCGGTGCTCAACCCCGGGGGCGTGCGCATCGGCACCGCCGAGATCTACCGCCAGGTGGAGCAGCTCGACGAGGTGGTGGAGGCGCTGGTGATCGGCCAGGACTGGGAGGGGGACGTGCGGGTGGTGCTGTTCGTGAAGCTGAAGGAGGGCGTGGCGCTGTCCGAGGAGCTGGCTTCTTCCATCAAGCGGCGGATTCGCGACAATACGACCCCGCGCCACGTGCCGGCAAAGATCCTGCAGGTGGAGGACATTCCCCGGACCAAGAGCGGCAAGATCGTGGAGCTGGCGGTGCGCGACGTGGTGCACGGGCGCGAGGTGAAGAACCTCGAGGCGCTCGCCAACCCGGGGGCGCTGGAATATTTCAGGAACCGCCCGGAGCTTGCGACTGCCTAAATTCGTGTAAACTCCTCCATCCCTACACGCCGTGGGTAAATGACGAAATATGTTTTTGTAACCGGTGGTGTAGTTTCCTCGCTCGGGAAAGGCATCGCCGCCGCCTCCCTCGCCGCGATCCTCGAGTCGCGCAGCATCCGCGTCACCAACATCAAGCTGGACCCCTACATCAACGTCGATCCGGGCACCATGAGC
>DASUUN010000386.1:0-7507 GCA_036374055.1 Burkholderiales bacterium | reverse complement strand
GCGTCGTAGCCCGAGTCGCGCACGCGCTGGATGAGCGCGGCGACGTCGAGCGCCCTGGGCTCGAAGCGCACCGTGGCCTTCTCGGTGGCGAGGTTGACGCTCGCCTCCACGCCCTCGAGCTTGTTGAGGTTCTTCTCGATGCGCGCCGCGCAGGCGGCGCAGGTCATGCCCTCGAGGTCGAGCTCGACGAGGTTCACCTGGGCAGGTTCACTTCGGCGCGACCTTGCGCCGCGCCGCCATGCGGCTGCCGAGCATCGCGCGCTGCCCCGCGTCCAGCGTCTCGCGCGCGAACGGCAGCACCGCGGTCGACTCCTGGTCCATGTGGCGGCGGTACAGCCAGGCGAAGCGCGCCACGTCCTCGGCGCCCAGGCGCGCCTCGCCGGCGGCGATCGCCTGCAGGCGCTCGCGCAGCCGAGTCCACTGGGCGTCCATGGTCTGGTGCTCGCGCTCGAGCTCGTCGATCGCCCCGGCCACCTCGGGGCGGCCGGCCGGGCCGGCGCGGCGGCGCAGCAGCGGGAACAGGTCCTCGTCCTCGTCCTGATGGTGCAGCTTGCCCGCGGTGTCGAAATAACGCAGCACCGCCTGCGCGGCGGCCCTGGCCTCGGCGTCGCAGCCCTGCTTCTCCAGGTGCGGCCCGAGGCGCTCCAGGGTGGCGAGCTGCGCCTCGATGCGCTCGTGGCAGGCGACGAGCATCTCGAGCGGCTCGTCGAAGGAAGGTCCGATTTCTCTCATGATCAGGGTCTTTCAGCGCCGTGCCAGCCAGCGGCCGGCGCGCTCCGTTTTCATCAAGGCTTCGACAGTGTCCAGGCGCTGGCGTTTCGCCTCGTTCAAAAGTACGAGCAGCAGCTGCGCCGTGGCGAAGGCGTCGCCGAGCGCGTCGTGGCGCGCCTGCGCCGGGATGCCGAAGGCCGCCAGCCAGTGGTCCAGGCTGCTGTCCTTCCTGCCCAGCGCCGGGTAGAGCGCCGGGGCGAGCCCGGCGAGGTCCAGCCATGGCGCGCGCGGCTTGACGCCGTGGCGGCGCAGGATGCCGGCATCGAACGCCGCGTGGAAGGCGACCGGCACGCCGTCATCGAGGTAGCCGGTGAATTCCCGCACCACCAGGTCGAGTTCCCTCCCCTGCAGCACCTGCGCGTCGCCGCCGATGCCGTGGATGACGATGTTTTCCGGGGCGCTGGGCCGATCCTGGCGCACGCGCGCCTCGAAGGCGTCGGCAAGCTCCACCCGGCCCTCGCGCACCGCCACCGCGCCCACCGAGAGCAGCCGGTCGCGCGCGATGTCCAGGCCGCTGGTCTCGCAGTCCACCACCACCCAGCGCGCCGCATCCACGGGCGTGCGCTGGAACCATTTCATAGCGCGAAATCCAGGCGCAGGCGCTCCTGCAGCAGCGCCGCCTGGCGAAACGCGCCCTTCAGCACGCGCCGCTCGATGTCGTTCAGCTCGCCCACCCGGATGCGGTTGCCCTCGCCCTTGAGGCGCAGGCTCTGGATGTAGTGGAAGGCGTCGACCGGCGTGCGCTCGCCGGCGCCGCGCAGCCGCGCGGCGGTGCCGGTCTCGGGCGAGCCGGCGCCGAGCGCCAGCACGCGCGCCGCGTCCACGAAGGGGCGCGAGCCGAGCAGCTTCAGGTCGAGCTCGTCGGCGGTGAAGTCCTTGATCAGGCCGAGCGGCGGACGCGCGCGCAGCGCGGTTTCGGCCATCGCGCGGCAGAAGGTGCGATTGGCCCGCGTCTGCGCGAGCACGCCCTCGCGCAGCGCGCCGGCCAGGCGCGCGTCGCCGGCGAGCGGGCGGAAATCGAAGAACACGCTCGCGTTGAGCAGCGCCTCGCCGTCGGTCTCGCGGATCCAGCCGTCGAATTGCGCGCGCCACTTCTCCAGCGTGAGGCACCAGCGCGGATTGCGCGCCATGATGTCGCCCTTGCACAGCGGAAAGCCGCAGGCATCCAGGTGGCGGTTGACCTCGTCGGCGAACGCGAGCGGCGGCTCGCCCTCCGAGTAGATCAGGGCGTTGTCCTGGTCGGTGACGAAGGTCTGCTCCATGCGCCCTTCGCTGCCCAGCGCGATCCAGCACCACGCCGGCGGCAGCGCGTGCCGCGCCGCGGCGAGCTCGATGACGCGCTGCGTCAGGCCGTCGTTGAGGGCGCTGATGAGCGCGGTGAGCGGCTCGGCGGCCAGGCCATGGGCGAGCAGGTGGCGCGCGAGACTGCGGATGTCGGCGGCCGCCGCGACCAGCGCCGCGAGGTCGCCGGCGAGGCGGATGCGCTCCGCGGTACGCGCGAGGCCCACGCGCTGCAGCGCGAACAGGTCGCGCTCCGAGATGACCCCGGTGAGCTTGCCGTCGCGCGTCACCGCCACGTGGCGAATGCCGTGGCGCGCCATGGCGATGGCCGCGTCGGCGAGCGTGGCTTCGTCCTCCAGCGCCACCGGCGAGCGCGTCATGAGCGAGCCGATCGGCGCCTGCGGCGAGGCGTGCGGCAGCGCCACGCGCTCGAGCACGTCGTGCGTGGTGAAGATGCCGGCCGGGGCGCCCGCGGCATCGACCACCACCATCGAGCCGACGCGCTCGCGGTGCATCGTCTTCAGCACCTCGCCCAGCGGCGTGTCGGCGGTGCAGCTCACCGGCGCGCGCCGCAGGGTTTCGCGCAGCGGCGCGAGCATGCCGGCGTTGTCGATCAGCGCCTGGTCGGCGCCTTCGCGCAGCGCGCGGTGCGCGCGCTCGAGGAGGATCGACAGGTGGTCGGTGCAGAAAGCCTCGAAGCGCGGGCTGCGCTCGCGCAGCGCGTGGAAGTCCGCCGCCGGCAGCTCCCAGCAGAAGCTGTCCGCGTCCGCGCGGTAGGCGTACACCGTCGGCCGGCGGCCCACCAGCGCGCCCATGGGGAAGCACTCCCCCGCCCCGAGCACCAGGTCGGCGTTGCCGCCGGTACCCCGCACACTGCCCTGCTTGATGATGTAGAGGCGATCGACCGGGCCGCTGTCCGGGTCCACGATGAGCTGCGTGCGCGGGTAATAGGCGAGCCGCAGCCGGGCGGCCAGGAAGGCGAGCGCCTCGGGCTCCATCTCGTCGAAGGGCGCATGCGCGGCGAGCGCCGGAATCACCAGGGACTGCACCGGCGCATTATTCCGCATGTACGAATCCTCGCCGGAAAGCCAGGGGCAGGGTTGATCGCGGTCAAATACCGCACTACATTGGCATCCCCATGCAGGGCAAGGCGTTCGTAACCCCGCTGCGCATCCTGAGCTACGTGGTGATCGCCGCCATGGCGGCGGCGCTCGTCTACGCCGGCTATATCTCCCTGGCCAACTGGGCCGGGATCGCGGTCTAGCACATGACGCGCAAGGGCGGCCGGCTCTTCGCGCTCTGGTGCACCGGGCTCGCGACCGTCGCGTTCCTCGCCCTCACGGTCGACAGCCACCAGCAGTTCGGCCGCCTCACCAACGCGCAGAACCTCACCCCCGAGGTGGTCCGCGGCAAGGACGTCTGGCACAAGTACAACTGCATCAACTGCCACACCCTGTTCGGCGAAGGCGCCTACTACGCCCCGGATCTCACCAAGATCACGCAGCACCGCGGCGCGCCCTACCTCACCGCGTACATGAAGGACCCCTCGCAGTTCTACGACGAGCGGAAGCACCGGCGCCTGATGCCGCGGCAGAACCTGAGCGAGGCCGAGATCGCCGACCTCATCCAGTTCCTCGACTGGGTGAGCAAAGTCGACAACCAGGGCTGGCCGCCGCGGCCGATCCTGGTGACCGGCGCCTCGCTCCCCGGGACCGACCGGCCGCTCTCGGCCACCGCCGCGGCGGCGCGGCCGGTGGAAGCCTCCAGCAACCCCATCGCCCTGGGCGAGGCGCTGTTCCGCTCGACGACCCCGGCATGCACCGCGTGCCATTCGATCGCCGCGGGGGTCAACATGGCCGGGCCGACCCTCGCGGGCGTCGGCGCGCGCGCAAAGCAGGTCGTCGGCTCCCCCGACTACAAGGGCAAGGCGAAGGACGTCGAGTCCTACATCCGCGAGTCGATCGTGGCGCCAAGCGCGCACCTCGTGCCGGGGGCCATGTACTCGGCCGGTGGCACCTCCTTCATGCCCAACACCTACGGCAAGGACCTCAAGCCCGAGCAGATCGACCAGCTCGTGGCCTACCTCGCCACCCTCCAGTGATCCCATGAGATACCGCTCCCAGCAGGTCGCGTACTGGTACTTCGCCGTGGCCATGGCCCTCTTCGGCCTGCAGATCGCCTTCGGCGTGCTGTCGGCGGCCAAGTACCTCGGGCCGGATCCGCTGCTCTACATCCTGCCGTTCGACGTCACCAAAATGATCCACACGAATCTGCTCATCGTGTGGGTGCTCACCGGCTTCATGGGGGCGACCTACTGGCTGGTGCCGGAGGAGTCGCAGGCCGAGCTCTACAGCGTGAAGCTCGCCTACGTGCAGCTCGGCCTGTGGGTGGCGATGGGCCTGACCGCGGTGATCGGGTATCTCTTCCGCTTCGGCACCGGCAACAAGCTGCTCGAGCAGCCGCTGCCGCACAAGCTGGTGATCGTCGCCGTGATGCTGATGTTCCTCTACAACGTCGGCATGACGATCTGGAAGTCGCGCCGCTTCACTACCACCGAGGGCGTGCTGCTGCTCGGCCTGGGCGGCGCGGCGGTGCTGTTCCTGCCGGCGCTGCTGCCGTTCGACAACTACACCGTCTCCATCTTCTACCGCTGGTGGACCATCCACCTGTGGGTCGAAGGCGTGTGGGAGATGGTGCAGGGCAGCTTCCTCGCCTATCTCCTCATCCGGCTGTCGGGCGCCGACCGCGAGGTGATGGAGAAATGGCTCTACGTCATCGTCGGCCTGGTGTTCATGGCCGGCATCCTGGGCACCGCGCACCACTATTACTGGACCGGCGTGCCGTACTACTGGCTGCCCATCGGCGGCTTCTTCAGCGCGCTCGAGCCGGTGGCGCTGGTGGCCATGGCGGTGTACGCGTATTCCGCCATGCGCCGCTCGGGCCTCGCGCATCCCAACGTGCTGGCGGTCCACTGGACCATCGGCAGCGCGGTGTTCACCCTGTTCGGCGCGGGGCTGCTCGGCCTCGCCCACACCTGGCCGAGCGTCAACAAGTGGACCCACGGCACGCTCATCACCGCGATGCACGGCCATGCCGCGTTCTACGGCGCCTACGTGATGATCGTGCTGGCGATGATCACCTACGCCATGCCGGCAATCTCGCGCCACCGCCCCGAGCGCGGCACGGCCATCGGCTACTTCGCCTTCTGGCTGCAGCTCGCCGGCATGTTCGGCATGACCCTGTCGTTCGCCACCGCCGGCATCGCGCAGGTGTACCTCGAGCGCATCCTGGGCCTCGGGTACCTCGACACGCAGCTCAAGATCCAGGTGCACTTCGTCATGCTGCTCATCACCGGGGCGATCTTCGCCGTGGGCGTGGCGCTGTTCATCTACGATTTCTTCCGCCACGCGCCCACCTTCGAGGAGCTCGAATCGCGAGCCGCGAGACCCGTACCGGCGTAGCACCCTTCTACGTCGCCCACGGCGACGAGGTGAAGATCTTCGAGCAGGCGCACGCCGCGCACCTGCCCGTCATGCTCAAAGGCCCCACCGGCTGCGGCAAGACGCGCTTCGTCGAGCACATGGCCTGGCGCCTGGGCCGGCCGCTGGTCACCATCGCCTGCCACGACGACCTCGCCGCCGCCGACCTCGTCGGCCGCTACCTCATCCGGCACGACGGCACCGTGTGGCAGGACGGCCCGCTCACCCGCGCCGTGCGCGAAGGCGCGATCTGCTATCTCGACGAGATCGTCGAGGCGCGCTCCGACACCGTGGTGGTGCTGCACCCGCTCACCGACCACCGCCGCATGCTGCCGATCGACAAGACCGGCGAGACGCTGCAGGCGGCCGAGGGCTTCCAGCTCGTCATCTCCTACAACCCGGGCTACCAGCGCATGCTGAAGGACCTGAAGCCGAGCACGCGCCAGCGCTTCGTCGCGCTGGAGTTCGTTTTTCCGCCGCCGGAGCGCGAGGCGCTCATCGTGGCCACCGAAAGCGGCGTCGACGAGCCGACCGCGCGCGGCCTGGTGGCGCTCGCCGCGCGCCTGCGCACGCTGCAGGACCGCGGCCTCGCCGAGGTGCCGAGCACGCGCGTGCTGATCGCGGCGGCGCGCCTCATCCGCGGCGGCATCGCGCCGCGCGAGGCCTGCGCCACCGCCATCGTCGGGCCGCTGTCCGACGACCCGGTGCTCGCCGGCGCCATGCGCGACCTGGTGAACGCCGCCTTCGTCTAGATGGCCGAAGCCGAAGACGTCATCGTCGATGCGGCGAAGCACGTCGGCGGCTTCCTGCAGCAGCAGTGGCGCCGCCGCTCGCCCGCGCAGCCGCAGCCCGCGGCGCTCGCCGATCACCTGCCGCGCCTGGAGCTGCTCCTCGCCGCCGCCTTCGGCCGCGCGTTGAAGATCCGCCCGGCCCAGCCGCCGGCGCCGCGCACCTTGTTGAGAAGGATTTTTGAAAGAAATCCTCCACCCGAGAAGGCGATTCCAGCCACCGATGGCCAATCGATCTGGCTGCCCGAAACGCTCGACACCACCGACCCCGAGGAAGCCTTGGCGCGCTATCGCCTGATGGCGCTGCGCCAGGGCATGCGCGCGCTGCGCGGCAGCGCCGATGTGCCGGTCTGGAAAGAGCCGCCGGCGGTGCAGGACCTTTACCTGCAGCTCGAGGCCGAGGCCGCCGACGCCGACCTCGCGCGCCTCTTTCCGGGGACAGGGTTGAAACCCCGTCCCCTTTCCCCGTCCCCGGAAGCGTCGCTGGCGCGCGCGCGCGAGCTCGCGCCGACGGCGCGCCTGCCGAAGGACGAGTGGACCGGCGAGCTGCGAGAACCGCCCATCGGGTTTGAAAAGCACGTCGTTCCCGAAGCCGATTTGGGGGCAATCCCGTCAAAAAGCGCGAAGCTGCAGCGCACGCCCAAGGTGCGCGAGCCGGTGGAAGGCGAGGACGAGCAGAAGCCGGGACACTTCATGGTGCAGACCTCGCAGCCGAGCGAAAGCGCCGAGGACCCGATGGGCCTGCAGCGCCCGACCGACCGCGACGACGCCACCGCGGCCGAGGACCTCGCCGAATCGGTGGCCGATCTTCCCGAGGCGCGGCTGGTCGCGCGGCCCGGCTCCCCGAAAGAAGTGTTGCTTTCTTCGGAACCTCTCCGGTCGAAAGCGAAAGCGGAAACTTCGATTCAATCGAACGGCATCGCGTACCCCGAGTGGGACTACCGCATCGGCGGCTACCGGACGCCGGGCGCGATCGTGCGCACGCCCGAGGCGCTGCTCGGCGACCCCGGGTGGGCGGCGGCGACGCTGGCGCACCACGCCGCGCTGGTCAGCACGGTGCGCCGGCGCTTCGAGCTCCTGCGCGCGCGCCGGGTGCGGCTGCGCCGGCAGCTCGACGGCGAGGAGATCGACCTCGAGGCCTGCGTCGAGAGCGCGGCGGATTTCCGCGCCGGGCTGCCGCGCGCCGAG
>DASUUN010000385.1:0-20821 GCA_036374055.1 Burkholderiales bacterium | reverse complement strand
CTGATTGTCGCTCACCATGAGCGATTCGAGCGCGCCGGGTAGGATCGGCTTGGTGACGTGATGGTCAAAGCCCGCCTCGCGCGCCCGCCTGCGGTCCGCCTCGCTGCCGTAGCCGCTCACCGCGATGATCAGCGCCCGGCTCGTGGCGACGCTGCGGCGCAAGTGGCGCGCTACCTCGTAGCCGTCCATGCCGGGAAGGCCGATATCCAGTAATACCACCTGCGGGCGAAACGCTTCGCCTAGGCGCAACGCCTCTTCTGCGTCGAGCGCGACGCGCACCTCGTGCTGCGCAATCTCCAGCAAGGCCTGCAGCGTGTAGGCGGCGTCCGCGTTGTCGTCGACGATCAGGACGCGCCGCGGGTCGAGGCGGGCCGCGGGCGCCTGGGGCGCGGCCGACTGCGGTTCGCTTGGCGCCAGGGGCAGCCGCACGACGAACTCGCTGCCGCGGCCCAGCCCCTCGCTACGCCCTTCGATGCTGCCGCCGTGCAGCTCGGTGATCACCCTGGCGACCGCGAGCCCCACGCCGAGCCCGCCTTCGGAGCGCGCCAGGGAACGATCGGCCTGCACGAACAGCTCGAAGATCGACCCGATCGCTTCGGGCGAAATGCCGATCCCGTCATCCTGCACGCGCACCACGGCCTCGCCGCGGTGCGCCTCGCTTACGACCCGGATATGCCCGCGGCGCCCGCCGAACTTTGCGGCATTCGACAACAGGTTGCCGAACACCTGGGAAAGTCGGGCGACGTCCGCCTCGACCACCAGCGGCTCGGCCGGCTGTGTGAGGCGCAGCTCCATGCCGCGCGCCTGAATGGCGGGCAGCGCGGCTTCCGCGGCCTGCTGCAGCACCGTCGCGAGACGCGCCGGCGCCTTGCGCAGCTCGATCCTGCCGAGGTTGATACGGGAAACGTCCAGCAGATCGTCCACCAGCCGCGCGAGCTGGCCGATCTGGCGCTCCATTGCCTCGCCTACGGCGCCGGCGGCTTGCTCCATGGCTGGTGCGCCGCCGCCGCGACGCAGCACCTGGATGCCGCTGCCGAGCACGGCGAGCGGGTTGCGCAGCTCGTGCGCCAGCATGGCCAGGAACTCGTCCTTGCGCCGGTCCGCCTCGAGCCGCTCGCGCTCCTGCGTACGCCGCTCCGTGATATCGCGGAACACGAGCACCACGCCCAGCACGTTGCCCTGCGCGTCCCGGATCGGCGCGCTGGAATCGTCGATGGGCCAGGTGGAGCCGTCGCGCGCGAGGAGCACCGTATGGTCGGCCAGGCCGACGGTCGAGCCCTCGCGCAGCACCTGGGCCACCGGGCTCTCGACCGGGGCGCGCGTCGCCTCGTTGATGATCACGAACACCTCGGTGAGGGGCCTGCCCTCGGCCTGGGCCTGCGTCCAGCCGGTGTAGCGCTCGGCCACCGCGTTCAGGAACGTCACGCGGCCGAGCGCGTCGGTGGCGATCACCGCATCGCCGATGCTCGCCAGCGTCACGCGCAGCAGCTCGTGCTGCTCGCGTGCCGCCGCCTCGGCGCGCTGGCGCCGCGCGACCTCCGTGCCGAGCTCCGCAATCCTCAGGTTCAGCGCGACGAAGCGGTTGACCGCCGCGTCCCTGGGCACCAGGCGCAGCAGCAGGAGCGCCGGGCGCTCCGCCGAGCGGCGGCTGAACAGGGCGGCCTCGCTCCGGCAGGCAGCGGCTGCGCCCGCGCCGGTCAGCGTCAGGGCGCCCGGGACGAAGCGGGGACTGCGCGCGCACATGCGCAGATAGCCGGCAAGGCCTTGCGCGTCTTCCGCCGTGAATTCCGACAGCGGGCGCCCGCCGAGCTCCGACGCACGGCGGCCGAGCATCTCGCCCGCGCGCTCGTTGGCGATGCAGATGGTGCCGTCCGCGGAGATGAGCAGCGCCGCCTCGGGGAGCAGCGCCAGTACCCTCGCGACTGCGTCCCGCTGCGCCTGCTCGCTCAAGCCTTGAAATACTCCCTGCCGTGCGCCTGCGCGTCGGCCGTGGGCTTCAGGTGCACCACGACCCGGCATCCTGGGTCGCCCCGGGCGATGGTCTTCTCCAGCACCACCTTGGCATAGCCGAGGTTCTCCGCGGCGATCACGCCAAACACGTTCGAGGTCATCATGCACATCGCGGGACGGCCGAGCACCTTCTCCGCGAACGGGCAGGCGCGGTTGCCCAGGACGATCTTGTCGTCATCCTCCTCGATGACGTAGAAGTCGCCGCGGATGCGCCGCTTCAGGTCGACCAGCACATCGGCCACCTGCGCCCGGCTCAATCCAGCGACCTGCAGCGCGGCCTTGTAGCTGTCGTTGATCTGCTCGCCCACCCGCTGGCCGACCACGCTGACGAAGCCCGAGGCTTCTTCCAGTCCCACCACGTCCTGCAGCGTTCCGCTCAGCTCGCGTATCAGCGTGCGCAGAAAAACGTCGCGTTCCAGCGGAATCGACAGCGCAGCGACCGACATCGGAATCCCTCGCCCAGGTGGCTGTTGCAACGACAAGAAAATGCCTGTCGCTCGGCAAAGAATAACGGAATGCGCGCGGCTGCGTCACCCCGGATTCACCCTAGGGGCGCGGCGTCGGGATTCGCCTGACATCGTCGCGCTCGAGGAGCCACGAGGCCGCCAGCCCGAGCACCAATCCCCAGAACGGCGCGCCGATGCGAAAGATCGGCACGTCGGCCACGGTCACGAGGAAGCAGACCAGCGCGCCGAAGGTGAAGCGGTCCTTGAACGAGGCGGTGAACGCGGTCTGCAGGACGCGCAGCATGGCGAGCCCCGCCAGCGTGGCGATGAAGGCCGGCGGCGTGGCGAGCAGCAGCCGCGTGAACAGCGGCGCGAGCAGGCCGAACGCCATCGCCAGCCCGCAGAAGAACAGCGCCGCGCTGTACTGGCGGTGCTTCTCGCCCGCGCTCGACAGCACGGCGTTCACCGGCCCGGTGAGGCAGGTGGACACCGCGCCGAACAGGCCGGTGACGATCGACCCGGCGCCGCAGCCCGCGGTGATGGCGTTGATCGGCGCGGCGTGGCCGTTGGCGTTGAGGATGGCGATGCCCTGCGCGTTCTGCGCCGCCAGCACCGTCACCGCGAGCGGCACCACCAGCTCCACCATGGCGCTCCAGGAGAATTGCGGCGCATAGAGGTTCGGCGCCGCCAGCGCGAACAGCGCGCCGGCCGGCGGCCTGAACGTGCCGAGCGCCCACACCGCGAGCGCGCCCGCAACGAGAGCACCGATAAGGGGCGGAACGAATCTAGAAATCCCCCTGGAGGCGCTGAACGCAAAAAACACCAGCGTCATCGGAGCCGCAATCCACAAGTCGTCGCGGAAGGCGAGCACCAGGTCCACGCCAAAGCGCAGGAACACGCCGGCGACCATCGCCATGACAATCGGCATGGGCACCGCCTCCATCGCCCGGCGCACCCAGCCCGACAGGCCAAGCAGCAGCATGAGCACGCCGGTGGCCAGGAAGGCGCCGATCACCTCGGGGAAACTCAGGTGGCCCAGCGCCGGTCCAAGCAGCACCGCGCCGGGAATACTCCACAGGAACACCAGGGGCTGGCGGTACAGAATCGAGAAGCCGATGCTCATCAGCCCGTTGATAAAAAAGGCGCCGAAGATCCACGAGGCGATGTCCGACTCCGACAGGCCGCCGCGCGCGCCCACCGCGAGGATGATGGCCACCGGGCCGCTCGCCGCGAACAGGAACGCCACCACCGCGCTGGCGGCATACGTGCCGCCGAAGTCGGCCAGCATCTGCCGCGGCTTTGTCAGCGGAAAGACAGGCTTCTCGAGCGGCATTTCTTCGTATTCGCGCGGGTAGAATCGGCCGGATGGCGCGTCGCAGACGATACCTTCGAATCCTGAGCTACGCATCGCTCATAGCGATCCTGCTGGTCTCGGCATTCACGCTGCACCTGGACCTGCGCGTGCGCAGCGAGTTCGAGGGGCGGCGCTTCGCCCTGCCGGCGCGCATCTACGCCCGGCCGCTGGAGCTGCACGCCGGGCTGCGCGCGGCTCAGGCGGCGGTGGAGCAGGAGCTGCGCGAGCTCGGCTACAAGTACGCCGCGCAGGCCGAGGAGCCCGGCTCGTTCACGCGCACCGACGACGGCCTGGAGATCGCCACGCGGCCGTTCGTGTTCTGGGACGGGCCGCAGCCGGCGCGGCGGCTGCAGGTGGCCTTCGAGGGGCGCGCGGTCGCCGCGCTGCGCGACGCGCAGGGCGCGACGCTGCCGCTCGCCCGCCTCGAGCCGCTGCCGATCGGCGGCATCTACCCCGCGGGCAACGAGGACCGCGTGCTGGTGCGGCTGAAGCAGGTGCCCAAGCACTTCGTCGATGCGCTGGTCGCGGTGGAGGACCGCAGCTATTTCACCCACGCCGGCTTCGACCCGCGGGGCCTCGCGCGCGCGGCCTGGAGCCTCGTGTCCGGGGGCCGGCTGCAGGGCGGCAGCACGCTCACCCAGCAGCTGGTCAAGAACTTTTTCCTCACGCCGGAGCGCACGCTGCAGCGCAAGTTCACCGAGCTCATCATGGCGGTGCTGCTCGAGCTGCACTACGACAAGAACGAGATCCTCGAGACCTACCTCAACGAGATCTATCTCGGCCAGGACCGCGACCGCGCGATCCA
The DNA here is from genome assembly GCA_036374055.1 of Burkholderiales bacterium. GTDB lineage: Bacteria > Pseudomonadota > Gammaproteobacteria > Burkholderiales > SG8-39 > SCGC-AG-212-J23. The sequence goes on along the minus strand of DASUUN010000385.1, from coordinate 16,206 downwards.
CGGCATCGGCCTCGCCTCGCTGTTCTATTTCGGCAAGGAGGTGCAGCACCTGACACTCGCCGAGTCGGCGCTGCTGGTCGGCATGGTGAAAGGCCCGGCGTACTACGACCCGCACCGCCATCCCCAGCGCGCGCTCGAGCGGCGCAACCTGGTGCTGCGCGAGACCAAGGAGCATGGCGCCCTCAACCTGGAGCAGTACGCCGCGGCGCGCGGCAGCCCGCTGGGCGTGAACGCCAAGCCGGCGATGGGCACCTCGCCCTACCCCGCTTTCCTGCAGCTCGTGCACCGCCAGCTGCGGCGCGACTACGACGAGGCCGACCTGCGCTCCGAAGGCCTGCGCATCTTCACCACGCTCGATCCGCAGGTGCAGGGCGCCGCCGAGCGCGCGCTCACCCGGCGCCTTGCGCAGTTCGACAAGGACAAGCGCTTCGGCGAGCCCGGGCTGGAAGGCGCGGTGGTGGTCACCGACGCGCAAAGCGGCGAGGTGCAGGCGCTGGTCGGCGGCCGGGACCTGCGCTACCGCGGCTTCAACCGCGCGCTGGACGCGACGCGGCCGGTGGGCTCGCTGCTCAAGCCCGCGGTGTACCTCACCGCCCTCTCCGACCCCTCGCGCTATACGCTCGCCACGCCGGTGGACGACGGACCCTTCGTCTGGAAGAGCCACGGCGCCAAGGACTGGGAGCCGGCCAACTACGACAAGAAGCACCACGGCGCGGTGCCGCTGCGCACCGCGCTCGCGCAGTCCTACAACGTCGCCACCGCGCGCCTGGGCACCGATCTCGGCGTGGAGAAGGTGCTCGAGGACGTGCGCAAGCTCGGCGTGCAGAGGCCGATGCAGCCGTATGCCGCCACGCTGCTCGGCGCGATCGACCTGAGCCCGCTGGAGGTGGCGCAGATGTACCAGACCATCGCCAGCGGCGGCTTTCGCACGCCGCTGCGGGCGATCCGCGAGGTGACCACGCAGGAGGGCGTGCCGCTCAAGCGCTATGCGATCGCCGTCGAGCAGGCGTTTGCGCCGGAGCCCATGTACCTCCTCACCGCCGCACTGCAGGGCGTGGTGCGCGAAGGCACGGCGCAGAGCCTAGCCAACTGGCTGCCGCCGGAGCTCGGCATCGCCGGCAAGACCGGCACCACCGACGAGCAGCGCGACGCCTGGTTCGCCGGCTTCACCGGCGATCGCCTGGGCATCGTGTGGATCGGCTACGACGACAATCGCGCGGCGAAGCTCTCCGGGGCGGCTGCCGCCCTGCCTGTGTGGGGCGAGATGATGGCGGCGCTCGACCCCGAGCCGCTCGCGCTGCAGAAGCCCGAGGGCATCGAGCTGGTGTCGATCGACCCGCGGACCGGGCTGCGCGGCGGCGGCGCCTGCGAGGGCGCGCAGGAGCTGCCGTTCGTCCAGGGCTCGGCCCCCGCGGAGCGCGCGCCCTGCTCCAGCCCGCTCGACGCGGCCGCCGAGGCGGTCGACGCGACGGTGGAGAAGGCGAAGAGCTGGCTCGAGCGCCTGTTCGGCCGATGAAGCGCCTCCTTTTCCTCCTCGTCTTCCTGGCCGGCTGCGCTACGGCGCCCGAGCCGCCCTCGCCCGAGGCCCCGCCGCCGGAGGCGCTGCCCGAAAGGCAGGAGAGCGTCGCGATCGCCGGCCTGATGAAGAGCGCGCGGTCCGACTCGGCCGCCGGGCGCCTGTCCACCGCCGCCGCCTCGCTGGAGCGCGCGCTGCGCATCGAGCCGCGCAACCCCCGCCTGTGGCACGAGCTGGCACGCGTGCGCCTGAAGCAGGGCGAGTACGCGCAGGCCGAAAGCATGGCGGCGCGCTCCAACGCGTGGGCGGGCAACGACAGCGAGCTGCGGGCGGAGAACCAGCGGCTCATCGAGCAGGCGCGCGAGGCCGCGGGCCGCTGAGGAAGAAGGCCGGCCAGAAACCCGACGGAAAAGCGTCTCGTCGAAGTGTCTGGCCGGCCGGACAACTCCCCTCCAGTAGGTTATTAACTACATATTGGAGGTAGGTGAATTTAAAGGTAATTTAGGCTGACGTGCAAGCCGGTTTTCAACCGTTCGCCCGAGCTTGGGCGCCGCCGGTCGGCTGGACGCCGTTTCGAAGCCGCGCACGGGTTTGCGGCTAGCATGCGCAGACCCATGGGCTACCTCGTCGGCATCGACATCGGCGGTACTTTCACGGATTGCGCCATCGTCGATGCCGCGGGCGGGCTGCTCACGACCAAGGTGCCCTCCACCCCGGGCGATTTCTCGCGCGGGATGATGGACGCCCTGGGCGCCGGCGCGCAGGCGCTGGGGGTCGGGCTGGACCGGTTCTGCCGCGATATCGCCTTCCTGTCGCACGGCACCACGGTCGGCACCAACACCATCATCCAGAAGAAAGGCGCGCGAGTCGGCCTCATCACGACCCGCGGCCACGAGGACGCGATCCACATCATGCGCGGCTCGCGCGGCTACGGCGGGCGCGACATCCGCAAGGTGGTGCACTTCCCCGAGACCTCGAAGCCGGCGCCCATCGTGCCCAAGCGCCTGATCCGCGGCATCTCCGAGCGGGTCGACTGCTTCGGCGAGGTGGTCGCCGGGCTGAACGAGAAGGAGGCCGAAGCGGCGATCCGCGAACTGGTGGCCGAGGGCGTGCAGGCGATCGCGGTGTGCTTCCTGTGGTCCTTCCGCAACCCGCGCCACGAAGAGCGGGTGCGCGAGCTGGTGCAGCAGCTCGCGCCCGGGGTGTTCGTCACCTGCTCGGTCGACATCGCCCCGAAGTGGGGCGAGTACGAGCGCGTCACGGCGACGGCGCTCAACGCCTATCTCGGCCCGGTGATGTCCGGGTATCTCGAAAAGATCGACTCCTCCCTGCAGAGCCTGGGCTACGCCCACGGCCTGCAGATCGCCCAGTGCGGCGGCGGCACGGTGCCGGTGAAGCGCGCCGGCGAGGCGCCGCTGCTCACCCTGGACTCGGGTCCGGTGTCGGGCGTCACTGCCTCGATGTTCCTCGGCGCGGCGATGGGCGAAGCGAACATCATCACCACCGACATGGGCGGCACGTCGTTCGACGTCTCGATCATCTACGGCGGCAAGCCGGCCTACTCCTTCATCAGCAACACCGACCAGTACGAGTACTTCCTGCCCAAGGTCGACCTGCAGGCGATCGGCGCCGGTGGCGGCAGCCTGGTGCGCGTGCACCCGGAGACCCGCACCATGACCGTCGGCCCGGACAGCGCCGGCGCCTTTCCCGGCCCGGTGTGCTACTCGCGCGGCGGCACGGTGCCGACCGTGACTGACGCGCAGCTCGTGCTGGGCTACCTCGACCCCGACAACTTCGCCGGCGGGCGGATGAAGCTCGACCGCGAAGCCGCTTTCCAGGCCATCGAATCCCTGGGAAGGCAGATTGGGATGAGCGCGGTCGAATGCGCAGCGGGCATCTGCCGCATCGTCGAGCTGCAGATGGCCGACGTGATCCGCAAGGTCACGGTCGAGAAAGGCTACGACCCGCGCGACTTCGTGCTGTTCGCCTTCGGCGGCGCCGGGCCGGCGCACGCCGGGGTGTTCGCGCGGGAACTGGGCGTCAAGAAAATAGTCATCCCTCAAAGAAAAGCGGCTTCCACCTGGTGCGCGTTCGGCGCCGCCGCAGCCGACGTGCTGCACATCTTCGAGCACACCGAGATCATGCCGACCCCGGTGCCGACCGAGAGGATCAACCGGATCCTCGAGGCGCTGGAGAAAAAGGCCTCCCAGCTGATGAAAAGCGAGGGCATCGCCGCCGGCCGGCAGCGCTTCGAGTTCTCCCTCGACGTGCGCCACAAGGGCCAGATCAACGAGGTCGAGGTGCTGCTGCCCTTCGAAAGGCTGGCCGCCGGCTACGAGCCGCGGCTGCGCGCGCTGTTCACCGACCGCTACGAGAAGCTCTACGGGCGCGGCTCGGCGCTCGCCGGCGCGCAGCTCGAGATCGTCGTGTGCCGCCTGCGCGCGCGCGCGCTCACCCCGCGGCCGAAGCTGGTGAAGTCGAAAACCAGCTCCAGGACGATCCCCAAGGGCGCGCTGCGCAAGCCGCGCCAGATCTACTGGTCGGGGCTGAAGAAGACCCCGGTCTACGACGGCGAAAAGCTCGCCGTGGGCAACACCATCCGGGGCCCCGCTATCGTGGAAACTTCCGACACCGCGGTGGTGGTCCACCCCGGCCGCACCCTGCGGCTCGATGCGCTCGGAAACTTCGAAATCACATTCAAATGATAATTCGGGGTCAGGGTCGTAATTCAAGGATGCGCCTAGCGCTTCGGCGAATTACGACCCTGACCCCGAATTCCGATTCTGGGGTTGGCGCATGAATGCACCGCTGAAGAAGCTCAATGAACTGACCGACGTAGTGTTCGACGGCCGGCGCAGCGGCTATGTCCCGCCCAAGACGCTGACGATTTCCAAGAAGCTCCGGCTGCACAAGAAAGCCAGGAAGGACATCGACCCGGTGACTTTCGAGGTGGTGCGCCACGCGCTGTGGAACGTGAACGAGGAGCACGGCGCCACCATCCAGCGGCTGTCGGGCTCGCCGGTGGCGATGTACGCGCTCGACCTCAACCCGTCGATCCTCACCGAGGACGCCGAGTTCGTCTACTTCGGGCCGTACATGCAGTACATGTCCGGGGTCACCGATACGCAGGTGAAGTGGACCCTGGAGCACCGCAGCGACAACCCGGGCATCCGCGACGGCGACATGTTCCTCGCCAACGACCCGTGGGTGGGCGCGGCGCACCAGATGGACGTGATGCTGCTCTGCCCGGTGTTCTGGAAGGGCGAGCTGTTCTGCTGGGTCACGAATTGCCTGCACCAGTACGACATCGGCGGCATCACGCCCGGGAGCTTCTGCCCCTCTGCGCGCGACGCCTACGACGAGGGCATCCTCCTGCCTCCCATAAAAATAGTGGAGAACAACGAGATCAGGAGAGATATCGAAGAGGTCTACCTGAGGAGCTCGCGCAAGCCCTCCGCGGTGGCGCTCGACTTCAGGGCGCAGCTCGCCGGCAACATGACCGCCAGGGACCGCGTGCTCGCCCTGATCTCGCGCTATGGCGCGGAGACGGTGAAGGGCGTGATGCGCAAGATCATCGACGACGGCGAGCGCGCCTTCCTGAAGAAGCTCGCCCGGCTTCCCGACGGCATCTGGCGCGACCGCACGTACGTCGAGTGCTGCCGCCCGGGAGACCGATCGGTTCACCGGGTGCTCCTGACCCTGAAGAAGAGCGGGAAAAAGCTCGTCTTCGAGAACGAGGGCACCGACCCGCAGGCCGGCGCGATCAACGCCACCTACTCCGGCTGGCGCGGGGCCATCATGGTGGCGTTGAACGAGTTGCTGTGCTGGGACCAGTACTACGCCGTGGGCGGGGCGCTGCGCCACGTGGAGTTCAATCCCACGCCCGGCACGCTGAACTGCGCCGACTTCCCGGCCTCGGTATCGACCGCGCCGGTGCAGTGCATGGAGATCTCGCTCTACCCGGCCTACAACGTGCTGTCGAAGATGCTCTACCCCGATCCGGAGCTGCGGCGCGACCTGATGTGCATCGGCGGCACCAGCCAGTGGCCGGCCACCATCTTCCGCGGCATCGACCAGTGGGGCGAGCGCTACGGCTACCTGCTGGTGGATCCGATCGGCGGCGCGATCGGCGCCTTCTCCCACGCCGACGGCATCTCGACCGGCGGCCAGGCGCGCACGCCGATCTGCAAGCTGCCCAACGTCGAGCACACCGAGCAGAGCTTCCCGGTGCTGTTCCTGTATAGAAAAGAGATCACGGATTCCGGCGGCGCCGGCAAGTTCCGCGGCGGCCTGTCGGCCGAGTCGTGCTTCATCCCGCATGGCACCGACAGGATCACCCACGACACGCTGTCCTCCGGCAACGCCATCCCCACCTCCACGGGGATGATGGGCGGCTACCCCGGCGCCGTGAACCGCTACCGCTTCGTGCGCGATTCGGACATCCTGGGCCGCCTGAAGCGCTCCGAGCTGATCGACGATATTTCCGACGTGAAAGGCAAGGAGGAGACCCTGCAGCTGCGCCAGCAGGACTTCACCCAGGAGCCGGCCGACGTCTACGCCGTGCTGTGGTCGGCGGCGGGCGGCTTCGGCGACCCGCTGGAGCGCGACCCGGCGAAGGTGCAGGCCGACGTGGACAACGGCGACGTGTCGGAGAAGTCCGCCCGCGCCATCTACGGCGTGGTGCTGGGCGACGAGACGGCGACGGCGCGCGAGCGCAAGCGCATGCGCGCCGAGCGCCTGGCGCGCGCCCGCGCCTTCCCCGCGACGCGCAAGCTGGAAGGCAAGGTGAGCCTCCTTGCCACCGAGAACCTGGCGGTGCGCGGCGGCCACTGGTCGTGCGCGAAGTGCGCCGCGGACCTCGGCCCGCTCGGCGACAACTACAAGGCGCGCTGCGCGCGCAGCGACCTGCCGATCCAGGCCTCCAACCCCATCGTCGGCGACCCGCGCCGCTTCATCGAGCCCACGCCCCAGTTCCGCCAGTTCTGCTGCCCGAGCTGCGGCACGCTGATCGAGAACGAGATCGCCATCGCCGAGGACGCGCCGCTCGTGGACGTAGAACTACGCTCGAGCTGAGGTAACCGTCATGCCCGAAGACAACCCCAGCGTCCTTTCTCATGTTTCGGTCGGCACCAACGACTTCGAGCGCGCGGTCGCCTTCTATGATCGTGTGCTGCCGGCCCTCGGCTGCAAGCAGATCATGCAGCACCCGGGCGCCGCGGCCTGGGGCAAGAGGTACCCGGAGTTCTGGGTGCAGACGCCGATCGACGGCAAGCGTGCTTCCGTGGGCAACGGCACGCACATCGGCTTCCTGGCGCTCGACAAGGCGGCGGTGCACGCGTTCCACGAAGCCGCGCTGGCCGCGGGAGCCACCGACGAAGGCGCCCCCGGGCCCCGTCCCGAGTACGGCGAGCCCTATTACGGCTGCTTCGTACGCGAACCGGACGGCCACAAGGTCGAAGCGGCCTACTGGGATATGGCGCGGGTGCAGCAGCTCTATATCGACAAATGATGGATTTTTCGTCCATCCCGTACGAGGAAGCCATGCGCCGTGCGCGCGAGTGCGTGCCGGCGCTGCGCGAGCGGGCGCAGAAGTGCGAGGATGCGCGCGCGCTGTTGCCCGAGAACGAGAAGCTGCTGCACGAGACGGGCCTGTTCCGCTTCCACCAGCCCAAGCGCTTCGGCGGCATGGAGCTGCCGTTCGTGGCGGTGGTGGACATCGTCGCCGAGCTGGCGCGCGGCTGCCCGTCGACCGCGTGGAACGTGGGCAACCTCGGCTGCCACCACTGGATCCTCGCCTACTACGAGCCCGAGACGCAGCACGAGATCTGGGACGCGGATCCGGACGCGCTGATCGCGAGCTCCATCGCCCTCGCCGCCGGAAGGGGAAAGAAGGTCGACGGCGGATTCATCGTCAGTGGCAAGTGGCCGTTCTCCTCCGGGGTCGACAACTCCAGCTGGAACATGCTTGCGGTGACGATCTACGACGGCGACGCGGCGGTCGACTGGCGCCTGTGCGTGGTGCCGAAGAGCGACTACCGGATCATCGACACCTGGTACGCCATGGGCATGGCCGGCACCGGCAGCAAGGACATCGAGGTCACCGAGGTGTTCGTGCCCGAGCGCCGCGCGCTCGCCCTCGCCCGCTGCCGCGGCGGCCTCGATCACCCCGGCGCCGCCTACAACCCCGGACCGCTGTTCCGGGTGCCCATCGTGGCCTCGGCCGGCCATCCGCTGTCGGCAACGGCGTTGGGCGCTGCCGAGGGAGCTTTTGAAGCGGTATCGGGGTCCTTCCGGAAAAGAGTCGGAACCTACACCGGTGCCAAGGTCTCCGACTTCCAGGCGGTGCAGATCAAGCTCGCCGAGGCGCGCGTGCTGATCGACTCGGCCACCGCCCTGATGCGCCAGGGGGCCCTGGGCTTCGACCGGTACGCCGAAGAGAACGGCGTGCCGGACATCCCCACCAAGCTGCGCTGGCGCGCGCAGAACGCCTATGCCGTCGCGCAGTGCCGCAAAGCCGCCGAGACGCTGTGGTCGTGCTACGGCGCCAATGCCATCTATACGCGCGACCCGTTCCAGCGCTACATGCGCGACCTCATGGCCATCAACCAGCACTTCTCGTTCAGCTTCGACATCGCCGGGTCGGCCTACGGCATCGCCGCGCTCGGCGGCAAGTACGCCAATCCCACGATGTGAATCAGGCAGCTTCTTTCTGCTGCAGCGCGAAAATCGAGGTATAGCCGCCCGACCAGTCCGGCGGCATCAGGCAGGGCCGAGGGTCGTGATGCGCCCAGGCCGCGCGCCTGCCGCGAATGATCGCCTGGTCCTTCGAGGAGCGGATCGGATTGACGGTGTACGGGAAAGCGTCGGCCGAGCTGAGCGTGTTGAGCAGCAGCGGCCGCCCGAGATCCGAGACGTTCCTGGCCGAATAGTGCAGCGTGCGGCAGTTGTGCAGCGTGAGCGAGCCCGCGGGGCCGGGAAGCGCGACGGCCTTCGAGGTGTCGAGCCTGGCGGCATCTTCGTCGCGCAGGCAGCCGATCCAGCGCCCGTCGTGGTCGTACTGCGTCGGCATGGGGTCCACGAGGTGGCTGCCGGGCAGCACCTGCAGCGGCCCCTGTTCCATGCCGCAGTCGTAGAGATACGTGCCGACCGTGAGCGGCGAATAGTTGGTGTGCGGCCAGAACGAGATGTCGTAGTGCCACTTCACCTCTTCTCCGCCCTGCGCCCACTTGAAGTTGATTTTCGAGTGATGGAACTTCACGTCCGGGCCGACCAGGTCGGCGACGATGTCCCCGACCCGCGACTCCGAGACATAGTCCCAGAAGGCGGGATGCTGGTCGACCGGCGCCGAGACGCGACGCAGCCGCGGCGCCTCCGCCCGGTGGCCGGGCTCCAGGTCCCACACCGCGTCGGACTTGGTGACCTTGCGGCTGCGCTCGATCAGCTCCTCGGTGGCGGCGCGCAAGCGCTGGATCAGCTCATCGGGAAGCGCCTTCTCCAGCAGCAGGTAGCCTTCGCTGAAGTAGAACTCGCGCTGCGCCTGGCTCAGCACGCGCGGCGGATACGCAAGAACCTGTTCCGGTGTCATAAGTGTCTCCTAGTTGAACCCGAGCAGCTTGGACGGCAGCCACAGTACCGTCTGCGGGAAGCTCATCACCAGCGCAAGCGTGATGGCCTGCAGCAGGATGAACGGCAGCACGCCCTTGTACATGTCGAGCAGCGTGATCGACGGCGGCGCGATGCCGCGCAGGTAGAAGATCGCCGGCGCGAGCGGCGGGGTCAGGTAGCTGGTCTGGATGATGATCAGGAACAGGATGCAGAACCAGACCGGGTTGAACCCCGCGCCGGTGACCAGCGGCATGAAGATCGGGATGAAGATGAGCAGGATCGAGATCCAGTCGAGCACGAAGCCGGCGAGGAAAGCCATGCCGAGCAGCAGGAACAGCAGCTGCCATGCCCGCAGGTCGAAATAGGCCACCGCCTGGTTCGTAAGCGCGATGCCGCCGGCGGCGAAGAACACGCCGGTGAAGATCGTCCCGCCCAGCAGGATCGCCATGATCATCGAGGTGATGCGCAGCGTCTTCAGCACCGAGTCGCGCAGCATGCGCAAGCTGAACCTGCGGTAGAACAGCGTGAGCAGCACCGCGCCGAGCGCGCCCAGCGCGGCCGCTTCGGTGGGCGCCGCCCAGCCGAGCATGATGGAGCCCAGCACCGCGAAGATCATGAACAGCGGCGGCAGGAGCGCGTGCGCGGTAATGGCGAGGCGCCGCGCCAGCGGCGGCTCGTCCGCGGCCGGCGGGATGCGCGGCCCCGCGGCCGGCCGCAGCACGCACAGGAGGAAGATGTAGAGGAGGTAAAGCCCCGCCATGATGAGGCCGGGGAAGATCATGCCGACTAGCAGGTCGCCCACCGAGACGTCGGCCACCGGCCCGAGCACCACCACCACCACCGAGGGCGGGATGATGGTCCCGAGCGAGCCGCCGGCGCAGATGGTGCCGCAGATGAGCGGCTTGCTGTAGGCGTACTTGAGCATCACCGGGATCGCGAGCAGGCCGACCACCGTCTCGGTGGCGCCGATGACGCCGGTGGAAGCGGCGAAGATCACGCACATCAGCACCGTGCCCAGCGCCAGGCCGCCCGGCAGGCGCCGCGTCCACAGGTGCACGGCCTCGAACAGCTCCTCGGCGATCCCCGAGCGCTCGAGCATGGTGCCCATGAAGACGAACAGCGGTACCGCCGCCAGCACGTAGTTCGAGGCGATGTCCTCGACCTTGTCCATGAACTGGAAGATCACCGCGTCCTGGAACACCAGGTAGCCGAAGATGAGCGCCGTGCCGGCGAGCGCGAACGCCACCTGCACGCCCAGGAAGATGAGCGCGAACATCGCCGCCAGCATGAAAAGCGGCAGGTATTCGGTCATTCCGGTTCACGCAGGGTCTGGTAGCAGCGGATGAGCTGGGCGAGCGCCTGCAGCGCGAGCAGCGCGAACGCGGCGCACATGACGGCGCGGAACGGCCAGATCACCGGGTTGAACGCCGACATGCCCGAGCGCTCCTGGCTCTCGTAGGCGGTGGCCACTTTCTGCGCCAGGCCGATCGACAGCCAGCCGGCGACCGGCAGCAGCAGCGCCACGTAGGTGAAGGCGTCGATGATCGCGCGCTTCCTGCGGGACACGTGCCCGTAGAAAAGATCCACGCGCACGTGATCGCCCTGGCGCAGCGTGTAGGCAAGGCCGATGAGGAAATGGGTTCCCATCATCATGTAGCCCACCTCGTAGGCCCACAGCGTGGGCGCGCCCATGACGTAGCGCGAGTAAACCTCGTAGCAGCTCGCCACGATCAGCGGAATCACGAGCCACGCGGCGAGCGCGCCCGTGGTCCCGCTGATGCGGTCGAGGACCCGCAGCAGCCCTTTCAGGCCGGCTTTACCCGGACGTTGCGGTAGCGCGGCGCGTCCTTCCAGAGCGCCTCGAAGTCGCGCTGGCTCTGCAGCGCCTTCGCGAACCAGGCGTTGCCCGCCTTGGTCTTGTCGGCCCAGGCATGTCCGCGCTCGCGCGCCGCATACTGCACCTCGGTGTCGAGCTCGACGATCTCGTTGCCGTTCTTGCGGAAGAACTCGAGGGCCTTGGCGTCCTCGTGGCCGATGCGCGTGAAGGTCTCGAAGGTGACCAGCTTGGCGGTGAGCTCGATGAGCTTGCGGTCGTCCGCGGAAAGCTTGGCCCACACGCCCTTGTTGATGCACAGCTCGAAGGGCGCGGTGGGCTGGTGCACGCCGGGGATGATCAGGTACTTGGCCACCTTGTAGAACCCGGGGCTGATGTTCTCCCACAGCGTGCCCCACTCGACGGCATCGATGACGCCGCGCTCCAGCGCGGGATAGATCTCGCCTCCCGCCGTGGTCACCGGCGAGGCGCCGAGCTCCTTCGACATCTCGAGCCAGGCGCCCGCGGTGCGCAGCTTCAGGCCCTTCAGGTCGGCCATCGACTTGACCGGCTTGCGCGAGTGCAGGAACACCTCGGCGGTGCGGATGAAAAGCGGCAGGGACACGATGCCGAACTTCTCGTCGCGGTACTGGCGCTGCAGCTCGGCGCCGCCGGCCTCGTACAGCCAGTGCAGCATGTACTCCGAGTTGAAGCTGCCGGCGTAGCCGCCGAAGATCACGGTGGTCGGATCGGCGCCCCAGTCGTAGCCCATCCAGGTATGGCCCATCTCGGCGACGCCGTTCTTGACGGTTTCGGACACCTTGAGCGCGTTGCCGAGCGCCCCGCCCGGGAACACCTGGACCTTCATGCGCCCGCCGGAGAAGAACGCCAGGCGCTCGGCGAAGGCCTTGGCGCCGATGTCCATGAGCGGACCGCCCGGCCAGGCCGTGGTCATCTTCCAGTTGTACGACGGCCCCGAGCGCTGCTGCGCGAGCGCCGGCAGGGCGGCAAGGGCAGCCGCGGCAGCAGCACCGGCGCCGGCGCCGGCTTTCAGGAATGCGCGTTTCTTCATGGTCTCCTCCTCAGGATTGGGGTGACATGACCGGGCCGTCAACCGTCACCGGCGCGTCGTGTCGGCGGAACTTCTCGATCATCGGCTTCAGCTCGGGCTTCACGTGGTCTTCGTTGTAGCCGTTGAAAAGGTGCCCGGCGAGCCCGCGCTTCAGGTCGCTCGTGCCCATGAACCAGTCGGCGATCGGGAACGTCAGGTTCATGTTGATGTTCATCATGATGCCGTAATTGTGGTGCGCCGTATGGTGGCGGCGGATGGTGTTCACGAACGGCACGTTGCGCACGAACCAGTTGTCGTGCACGTGGCAGCAGTAATGGAACGTCTCGTAGATCAGGTACTGGCCGATGATGGTCACCATCAGGACGTATCCGGCATTGGGGTTGACCAGCCATCCGAGCGCGAGCGCGAACGGCGCGCCCAGCGCCATGAAGCTGAACAGCGCGCGCCAGGGAAAGAAGATGATGCGCCATTCGCGCGTGGAGTCCACGGTCATCTCGTTGTCGGTGAAGTACTGGTGATGCTGGCGCGTGTGACGGTCGTAGATGGCGCGCAGCGCCCAGACGTCGACCAGGCGGTGCATCACGTACTTGTGGATCCACCATTCGAACAGGTTGGAGAAGAAGAACACCGGAATCACCAGCAGCCATTCCCAGGTCGCGCCCTGCATGCGGCTCACGCACCAGGCGATGACCGCCAGACCGACGACGTAGATCACGCCGATGTGCAGCGGGCCGCTGTACAGGGGGTGGATCTGCGCCTGGTACTCGGCGCGGAACTTCTTCTGCCGCTCGCTCATTGCATGTCGCTCTACGAGGCTCGCCATGGCACTCTCCGTCTGAAACACTACTGATATATTAGACCTCGACGGTCGCGCGGGTAAAGGCCTCGATGCTGTCGAGCAGCCGGTCGAGCGCCGAGGCGGCCGCTTGCGCGTCGCCGGCGGCGATGGCGCGCGCGATGTCGGCGTGCAGCTTGGCGGTTTCCGGCATGTCGGCGGCCTGCTTGTAGTGGTGGAACCAGAAGCGCCGCGACAGGCTGTTCATCAGGCCCATGGCGCCAGCGGCGAATTCATTGCGCACCGCAGCGAGGCACAGCTCGTTGAACTCGCGGTCGGTGCGCATGAACGCCTTGTCGTCCCCGGTTCGCGCAGCGCGCTCGAACGCGCGCGCCAGCTCGACGAAGCGCGCGCGCTCGCCTTCCGAGGCGCGGCGCGCCGCGCCGCGCGCCACCAGCCGCTCCAGCTCGCGGCGCACCTCGAGCAGGCGCAGCTGGCTGCGCACGTCGATGGCGGACACCATCACGCCCCGGCGCGGCAGGATGACCACCAGGCGCTCGCGCGCCAGGCGCTGCAGCGCTTCGCGGATCGGCGTGCGGCCGATGCGCAGGCGCTCCGACAGCATCTGCTCCGACAGCACGCTGCCGGGCGCCAGCTGCAGCGTGACGATGAGCTCCTCGATCTCGGTGTAGGCGCGGTCGGTTAGGGTTTCACTGCTGCTTGCGTTTCTCGACGAGCGTGAGGAAGCGGTCGTATTCCTTGTCGTCGACGGCATAGCTGTGGTCCTCGTCCGGGAACTTGCCGCTCTTCACCTCGGCGACATAAGCTTTGAGGCCGTTGACCGCCACTTCGGTGAGGTTGGCGAAGCGCTTGGTGAACTTCGGCTTGAAATCGGTAAACACGCCGAGCAGATCGTAGGACAGCAAAATCTGCCCGTCGGTGCCGGCGCCGGCACCGATGCCGATGGTGGGGATCTCGAGCTGCTCGGAAATCAGCCTGGCGATCCTCGCCGGCACCGCCTCGAACTCCAGCATGAAGCAGCCCGCGTCCTGGATGGCGAAGGCATCTTCCAGGATCTTCATCGCGGCCTCCGCGGTGCGGCCCTGGATGCGAAAGCCGCCGAACATGGCCACCGTATGCGGCGTGAGCCCGATGTGCGAGGCAGTCGGGATGCCGGCGTCCACCAGCGCCTTGAGGATGTGGGCCTGCGACCTGCCGCCCTGCGGCTTCACCGCGTCGCACGCCGCCTCCTGCATGAAGCGCGTCGCGTTGGAAAGCGCGCGCTCCACCGTATGGTAGCTCTGGTAGGGCATGCATCCCAGCACGAAGGTGCTGGGCGCGCCGCGGCGCACCGCCTGGGAATGCAGCACCATCATGTCCATGGTCGCCGGGATGGTGTTGGGATGGCCGTGGCAGGTCATGGCGAGCGAGTCGCCGACCACGCAGACGTCCACTCCCGCGGCTTCGGCCCATTTCGCCGAGGTGTAATCGAGCACCGACGTGTACACCATCTTGTCACCGGTCTTCTTCGAGTCGCGGATCTCGGTGATGGTGCGCTTCTTGCGCTCGCTGCCGGCTGCCGCCATACGCCCTCCTTTGACATTGCACTGATATGTTACCGCTTTCAGTGTTTTACAACGGGCGGCCGCCTGACGATTTCTCAAGGCGGCGCGACGATTCCTCACAATGCCCGGCTGCGCCCCGGGCTACCGTACCGCATCGCAATTTCGCTTGCGGCACAGAGGGGAAAATGGGGGTTCGCGAAGCAGTCCGGCGCAGCGCGATCGGCAAGTACCGGCTCCTGAGAGAGCTGGGCGCCGGCGCGACCAGCGTCGTGCACCTGGCGCGCGACGAGTTCCGGCAGCGCGACGTCGCCGTCAAGGTGATCGACGCGGCGCGCATGTCGGGCGAGGAAATGATGCTGTTCCAGCGCATGTTCATCGCCGAGGCGACGCTGGTCGGCAAGCTGCGCCACCCGCACGTGGTCGAGCTGCTCGACGCCGGCATCGACGACCACGGCTGCTACATCGTCATGGAATACGTGGACGGCGGCACGCTGGAGGAGCACTGCACGCCGGAGCGGCTCCTGCCGTTCCAGCAGGTCGCGGACATCATCTACAAGTGCTGCAAGGGCCTGGGATTCGCGCACCGCAACGGCCTGGTGCACCGCGACATCAAGCCCGCCAACATCCTGCTCGGCAAGGACGGGCGCATCAAGGTGACCGATTTCGGCGCCGCGGCGAACGCGCGCCTGAAGGACATTACCCAGGTGTCGGGCCTGGGCTCGGCGGCGTACATGTCGCCGCAGCAGCTCGACGGCCAGACCCTCACGTTCCAGGCGGACATCTACTCGCTCGGCGTCGTGCTGTTCAAGCTGCTCGCCGGGCAGCTGCCGTTCTCCGCCAGCTCGATCCTGCAGCTCGCCAGCGAGATCCGCGGGCGCGACATTGCGCCGCCGAGCCAGTTCCGCCCCGGGGTGCCGCCGCAGCTCGACCAGGTCGTGCAGCGCGCCACGGCGCGCGACGTGGCCAGGCGCTACCCGAGCTGGGACAAGTTCGCCGAGGACCTCGCCAACTTCGCCGCGAAGGCGGCGCCGCGGCCGGCGGCCGTGTCGGAGAAGGACAAGTACACCGCGCTGCGCACGCTGCCGACGCTGCAGCAGTTCACCGACGAGGAGATCCGCTCCATCCTGCCCGCCACCGCCTGGCGGCAGTTCCCGCCCAATGCGCAGATCCTGTCCGCGGGCGACGAGGGGCACTCCTTCTTCCTGCTCGAGGAAGGCGAGCTGCGGGTCGTCAAGGACGGCCAGCAGGTCGAGCACCTGCAGCGCGGCGACTGGTTCGGCGAAGCCGGCTACCTGACGCGCGGCCGCATGCGGCGCATGGAGGACGTGGTCTCCGCCACCAATGCGCGCGCCGTCGAATTCAACCCGGACCTGCTGTGGATGCTGCTGCCGGGCACCGAGAAGCGCTTCGACGCCATGCTCCAGGACCGGTTCGCGCGCCGGCTGGCGCACGCCAACGAGCGCCTTTCCCGTCTGCTCGCCGCCAGCGAAGCGGTCCCAACCTAGGCCCACCCATGCTCAACAACTCCAGAAGCTACGCCCAACCCGGCACGCTCGGGGCGCTCGACGCGCTGAGCGACATCCTTTCCGGCGTGAAGCGCGACGTCGCACGCTCGCGCGAGGTGCTCAACGGCGCCTTCGGCAAGATCGCCGCGCGCTTCGCGCAGGTGCACGCCATCGCGGTGGCCGCCGAGGCGCGCGAGCACGGCCTGTCGGACGAGGCGCTGAATGCCCTGCGCAAGGTCACCGACAGCCTGACGATCGAGCTGCAGTTCGAGGATTCCCTGAGCCAGCTGCTGGACCACGTGCAGGGCAAGGTCGAGGCGATCGGCGTGGCGCTGACCGAGACGCGCACCCTGGT
>DASUUN010000384.1:0-12746 GCA_036374055.1 Burkholderiales bacterium | reverse complement strand
GCCGCCATGTTGCCGTTCAGCGCGATGACGCGCGACTCGCCCGCGGGGCGGATGAGGATCGGGCACTCGCCGCCCAGCGTGTTCATCTGCGGGTTGACCAGCCCCTCGACCAGCGTCATGGCGACCGCGGCGTCGACGGCGTTGCCGCCGGCCTTCAGGATGTCGGCGCCGGCATTGCACGAAAGGTAGGAATTCGACGCCACCGCGCCGCGCGTGCCGATGAGGCGCGGATAGAAGCTGGTCGATTCGGTCGGGGCGATGCGATAGGCGCGCAGGCTCATGCCGCTAGAATAGCGGTACGCATGCTTGATTTCCTCGCGGAAAAGAAATTGGCCGAAGCTGTTTCACGCGGCGAGCTCGACGACCTTCCGGGCCAGGGGCAGCCCCTGGACCTCGACGAAGACCCGCTGGTTCCCGAAGACCTGCGCCTCGCCTACCGCATCCTGAAGAACGCCGGCTACGTGCCGCCTGAGGTCGGGCAGATCAGCGAGATCGGGCAACTGGAGCGGCTGGTCTCCCACGGCTCGGGAGACGAAAAGGCGGCGCGCAAGCTTGCGCTGCTCAAGACGCGCATCGAGAGCGCGTACTACGACAAGGTGCTAAGACGGCTTCGCTAGCTCGGCGGGCGTGCCGATGAGCGACACCAGCGCGTCGGGCGGGATCGGCGGCACGGTCTTCTCCCAGGCCTCGTAGCGCCCCCGCAGCTCGGCAAAGCGCTCGGGCTCCCGCTGGGCGCGGTTGGCGCGCTCGCGCGCGTCGCGCGCGAGGTCGTAGAGGAATTCGTTGCCTTCGAGCGACAGCCACTTCCAGCGCCCCGAGCGCACCGCTTTCTGCTGCCGGAATTTCATCCGCCAGAAGAGGTCTCGTTCAACCGTCCGGGAAGGCGCTCGAAGAACCGGATTGAGATCCAATCCATCCAGCGGGTAATCGGGATGCGGCGGGACGCCGGCCGCCTCCAGGAAGGTCGGCACCCAGTCCATGGTGATGGCGAGCTGCGCCGTCGCCGTGCCGCCCGGGATGCGCCCGGGCCAGCGCGCGATGTAGGGCACGCGGATGCCGCCCTCGAGCACATCCATCTTGCCGCCGGTGAGCGGCCAGTTGTCGGAGAAACGCTCGCCGCCGTTGTCGCTGGTAAAGACGACCAGCGTGTTGTCGTCGACCTCGGCGAGCACGCGGCCGATGCCCTCGTCCATCTGGCGGATCATGGCGAGGTAAGTGTCGAGCGAGCCGCCGTCCAGATGGCTGATGCTGCGGATCGCCTTCGACTCCGCCTCGTCCTCGCGCGCCTCGAAGGGCCAGTGCGGCGCGGTGTAATGCAGGGAAAGCAGGTAGGGCTCGCCTTTTCGCTTCTGGACGAATTCGACCGCCTTCTGGGACAGCAGGTCCGTCAGGTAGCCCGGGCGCTGCACCTCCTGCTCGCCTTCGTACAGGTCGTGCTTGCCGCCCGAATCGCAGTGCGTGAAGTAGTCGACGCCGCCGCTCATCGGGCCGAAGAACTCGGTATAGCCGCTCTTCAGCGGCCCGAAATGCGGCGGAAAGCCGAGGTGCCACTTGCCGATCAGTGCCGTGGCATAGCCCGCGTCGCGCAGCAGCGAGGCGAGCGTCGGGTGTTCCGGCGGCAGCCCGAGCGCCCGGTTGCCGCGCGCCAGGCGGCTGGAGATCGGCTCGTCGGCCGCCCCGCGCAGCCGGTACTGCCAGCGCCCGGTGGCGAGCGCGAAGCGCGTCGGCGAGCACACCGGCGAATTCGAGTAGCCGTCGGTGAAGCGCAGGCCCTGCGCCGCCATGCGGTCCAGGCTCGGCGAACAGGGCGTGCGCCCGCCGTAGCAGCCGAGGTCCGCATAGCCGAGGTCGTCGGCCATGATGAAGATGAAGTTCGGTCTAGTCAGGCTTGATTCCCGCGTCGCTTACCACCCGCGCCCATTTCAGGACCTCCGCACGGATGTGCGAGGCGAACGCGTCGGCGCTGGATTCTGCAGGCTCCAGGCCGACCCGGGCAAGACGCTCTTTCACATCGGGGAGCGCAAGCACGGCGGCCAGCGTGCTTTCAAGTCTCTCGATGACCGGCCGCGGGGTACCGCGCGGCGCCACGACGCCGTGCCAGTCGCGCACGTCGACCGAATAGCCCAGCTCTGAGAGCGTCGGCACCTCGGGCAGCGCCGCCAGCCGCGCAGGCGCAGGCGTGGCGAGCGCGCGCAGCTTCCCGGCGCGGATGTTCGCGAGCGCGGCCGGCGCCACCGCGATCATCAGGTCGACCTGCTCGCCCATCACTGCCGCCACGCCGGCGACGACGCCTTTGTACGGCACGTGGCGCAGCTCCAGGCCGGCGCGCTGGCTGAAGAGCGCCGCGGCCAGGTGCGCCGGCGTGCCGTTGCCCCCGGATGCGTATGCGAGCTCGCGCGGCCTCGCCTTGGCCGCCGCCACCAGGTCCGCGACGGAGCGCCACTGCGAGGAAGGCCGCACCACCAGGACGTTGGACACCCAGGAAAGCTGTCGCACCGGCGCGAGGTCGCGGGCCGTGTCGTACGGCATGCTCGCCAGCAGGCTGGGCGCCAGGGTCGAAGGCATGCCCAGGACGCCGAGCGTGTGGCCGTCCGGCTCGGCGCGCGCGACCGCGGCAAGCGCGAGGGTATTGATGGCGCCGGGGCGGTTCTCGACGATGACCGGCTGTCCCAGCCGCGCGGCGAGCGGCTCGGCCACGATGCGCGCCACTACGTCTCCCGGCGTGCCCGGCGGGGCGCCGGTGAGCAGGCGCACCGGCCGGTGAGGGAAGGGCTGGGCCGCGCTGTTCGCGGCGGCGAGGAGGGCGAAGATCAGTAAGGCGAGACGCATGCGGCAGTGAAGCACGGCAGGCGAGCCCGCGTAAGATGCCACGGGAATCGGTCCGATAACCTTGGGTTATATGCACCATGCGGCTCAGCCAGATCCAGCACTTCGTGGCGGTGGTGGAGGCGGGCAGCCTGCGCGCGGCTGCGCAGGCGCTCGGCGTGTCCCAGCCTGCCATCACCAAGAGCATCCGGCGCCTCGAGGAGGACCTGCACGTGCGGCTGCTGCAGCGAAACGCGCGCGGCGCCGCCCTCACCCCGGCGGGCCGGACGTTTCTTGCGCGAGCGCGCGTCATCCAGGGCGAGTTGCGCAAGGCCGAGGAGGACCTGGAATCGCTGCGCGGCGGCGCCCGCGGCACCGTGGGCTTCGGCGTGGCGCCCGCCGCCTGCATGCTCATCGTCCCGGACGCGATGCTGCAGTTTCGCCGGCGCCACCCGCGCGCGGCGGTGCGCATCGTGGAAGGCGTGAACAGCGCGCTGCTGCCCCAGGTGCGCGATGAAACGCTGGATTTCTCGGTCGGACAGAGCAGCGGTCGCGGGCTCGACGCCGCCCTGCGCTTCCGGCCGCTGTTCCGCCTGGCGCTCACGGTCGTCGGCCGCCAGGGGCATCCGCTGCGCGGTGCCGGCTCGCTCAGCGGGCTGACCGATGCGCCGTGGCTGGTGTTCTACCCTGTCGGCACCGGCGCCCTGGAAAAGGCTTTCAAGAGCGCCGGCGCCGCGCTGCCCTCGGCCATCGTGCAATGCGAGTCGTACGCGTCTGCGCTCGCGCTGCTGGCCAAGACCGACACGCTCGGCCTGATCGCGCCGCAGATGCTGGCCGAGCCGTATGCCCAGCGCTACCTGCAGCGCATCGCGGTGCGCGAGGCGCTGCCTGCGCCGGTGATCGGCATTTACCTGAGAGCTGACGCGCCGCTGACCCCCGCTGCCAGCGCGATGGCGCAAGCCGTCACGGCGACCGCGCGTCGTCTCAGTCCAGCTTGAGCCCGATGCGCTGCACCACGGGTGACCATTTGGCCGCCGCGGCCTTGAGCACCTTGGTCGCTTCCTCGGGGGAGCCGCCGAGCGTCGTGACATCCAGCCGGGCGGCGCGCTCTTTCACTTCCGGCGCGGCGAGCGCCCGCGAGACTTCCCGGTTCATGCGTTCGGCCACTCCGGCGGGCAGGCCCTTGGGCGCGAACAGCACGAGGTAGAACGGCGCGTCGAACCCCGGCGCGCCGGCCTCGGCCGCGGCGGGCACCTCGGGGGCGAGCGGCGAGCGCTGCGCGGTCGACACCGCGAGCGCATTCAGCTTGCCCGACTTCACGTGCGGCAGCACGGTCGGGGTGGCGAGGAAGCCGCAATTGACCTGGCCGCCCATCACGTCGATGGTCGCCGCCGCCGGTCCCTTGTAGGGCACGTGCAGCATGCTCGCGCCGGTCATCGAAAGGAGCAGCTCGGCGGCGAGGTGCCCGGGCACGCCCGGGCCGCCCGAGGCATAGGTGAGCTTGTCGCGCTTCGCGAGCGCGAGCAGCTCCTGCAGCGTCTTCGCCGGCACGCCCGCGTTGCACACCATCATCTGGGAGAAGCTGCCGAGCAGCGTGACCGGGCGGATGTCGCCCCACGGGTCGAACGGCATCCTCCGGTACACGAGCGGATTGACCGTGAACAGCGTGTCGGTGGTGATGCCGAAGAGGTAGCCGTCGGGCGCGCCCTTCGCCACCACGTCGGCGCCGATGTTGCCGCCGGCGCCGGCGCGGTTCTCCACCACGAACGGCTGGCCGAGCGCCGCCTGCAACCGCTCGTTCACCAGGCGCGTGAGGATCTCCGACGGTCCGCCCGGCGGAAAGGTGATGAGCATGCGCACCGGCTTGGCCGGCCAGTTCTGCGCGTTGACGGTGGATAACGCGCAAAACATGAACACGAAGGCAATAAACTTCAGGTGGCGTGGCATCGTCATCGTCCCAGTCGGATGAAGTCGAGGATCTCGCGGCCCAGGCGCTCTTCGGCGGTGTTGAAGTGCGCGATGACCGAGGTGTGATTATGCCCGGCGAGCCAGACGAAGCGCGGCGCGCGGCGCTGGGCCGCGGCCAGCCGATGGCAGAGCTCTGCGCAATGCACGTCGAGCAGGGGGTTCTCGTACTCCCCGATGCCGATCATGGTCGGCACGCTGTCGGCCGACACGTGCGTGACGGCGGAGGCGTCGACGTGCACCGCCGGATCCGTGCCGTAGTACGCCTCCACCTTCGGCGCGTTCGGGTTCTCGGGGAGCATCTCGGCGCGCACCCGGCCGCTCAGCACCACCAGTCCTGCGATGCCGGGGCCGGACGCCGGCTGCAGCCGGCGATCGTAGGCGTAGGAGCCGGCGTGCGCCGCGCCGGCCGAGTGGCCGACCAGGAAGATGCGCTGCGGGTCGCCCCCGTGCTCCCCGATGTGGCGCCGCGCCCATTGCACCGCGAGCGCCACGTCCTGCGAGCCGGCCGGATAACGATGCTCGGGGGCCAGGCGATATTCCATGTTCACGCCCACCACGCCATGGCGCGCGAAGTAATAGAGGACATTGCCGTAGACCTCGGCGGTGCGGTTGCGATGGCCGTCGACGAAGGCGCCGCCGTGGACGAAGACGACCACCGGCAGGGGGCCGCGTGCGCCGGCGCGGAACACGTCGAGCTGCTGGCGCGGGTGGCTGCCGTACGCGATGTCGCGAATCACTTCGACGCCTTCCTTGGGCGCGTCGGCGAGCAGCGCGGAAAAGGCTTCCATCATCGCGCGCACGTGGCCGGGGATGTCCTCCCCCCACCTGCGCCCGAGCTCGGCCATCTGCCGGCGCAGCGGGTCCGGGATGGCGGGCGCCGCTTTCACGACGGCGCGAAGTTCAGTTCCACGCCGACGTTGTCCGGGTCGCGGAAGAACACCTGCGTGACACCCGTGCGCTCGATCACCCGGCTGGTGAACTCGATGCCGTTTCGCCGCAGCAGCTCGTGCATCTCCTCGACGCTGCCCTTGGCGATGAACGCCAGGTGGTCGACCGCGCCGGTCTCGCGGCCCGGGATCTGCTTGCCGAAGATGATGTGCACGATCGGCACCTCGCCGGCATACAGCCACACGCCCGGAAAGCTCAGCTTGGGCCGCGGCCCGGCCTTGAGGCCGACGATCTGCTCGTAGAAGCGCGTGCTGCGCTCGGGGTCTGAGCTGAGCAGCGCGTAGTGATCCAGGCCGACGACCGGCATGCGAGCCTCCCCTATTTCGCGTCGCGCAGCATGCGCACCTTGTTCACCGGGCCGTTGGGCGACATGCCGCCGAAGCCCTCGACGCGATCCAGGTCGATGAGCAGCGCGATGCCGGTGCGCGCCGGGTCGTGGTCGCGCTCGCGCTGCTCCATCTTCTCGTAGACCCGCCGGCGCGCCTCCTCGTCCGTCGATATCCGTGCGCGGCCCTGGAACTGGTAGGTCTGCTTGGTGTCCTCGTCGCGGTACATCAGGGCCACCTTCGGGTTCCTGGCGATGGCATTGAGGAAGTTGCCGTCGGAGTTGCGCACCCAGATGGCGAGCTGGTCGTCGCTGAACGACTGCGTCGAGCCGCGGAAGGACAGGATCGGCTGCCCCGAGGGATCGACGTACGCCACGATCATCGGATGGCGCGTGGCGAGCGCGTTGTCCACCAGCTTCTTGATGTCCTCGGTGAGCTTGAGCGGCGCGGCCGGCGTGGGCGCGCCGCCGAACAGCGGCTGCTGGCGGATGGCGCCGATGCGATTGCCGGAGAACTCGAACACCAGGATCACCCCCGCGGTGGCCGATCCGGGTGGCATGCGGCCGGTCACCTTCACCTGCGCGCCGTCGGCCTGGGGCGCGGACCACGCCAGCTGGCGGTACATCTCGTTGCCGGCCAGGTGCTTGAGCACCGCGTCGCGGCCCGAAGTGCGCGCCAGCGCCTGGAAGAACGCGTCCTCGGCGAGAAGCTCGGCGCGCATGGATTTCAGGAAGTCCTGCACCAGTTCGATCTTGTTCATGTCGGCGGATTCTACTATCGGCCCATCAGCAGGTTGGGGAGAAAGGTGGCGACGCCCGGCACGTAGGTGACGATGGCGAGCACCACCAGGTTGACGAAGATGAACGGCCACACGCCGCGCGTGATGTCGACGATCCGCTTGTTCAGCGTGGAGGCGGCGACGAAGATGTCCAGGCCGAAGGGCGGGGTGATCATCGCGATGCACACGGTCACGCCGATCACGAGGCCAAAGTGCACCGGGTCGATGCCGAAGGACTTGGCCACCGGGAACAGCGCCGGCACCAGCACCAGCATCGCGGCACCGGGGTCGATGAACATGCCGGCGACCAGGAACACCAGGTTCACGATGAGCAGGAACAGGACCGGCCCGGCATCGATCGCCTGCATGAAGGCGAGCACCGCCTGCGGCACGCGCGCGATGGTGATGAAGTACGACAGCGCGCTGCCCACCGCGATCAGCATGAAGATCACGGTGGTCAGCACGGCGCTGCGCTGCGCGACGTGCAGGAAGCCGCGCAGGCTCAAGCCGCGGAAGACCACGGCCTCGACGAACAGCGCATAGAGCACGCTCACCGCCGCGGCCTCGGTCGCGGTGAACACCCCCGAATAGATGCCGCCCAGGATGATGGCCGGCATGCCGAGCGCCCAGGCGGTGCCGCGCAGCGCCCCGGCTGCGGCGTCTTGCCGCTCGCGCCCGCTGCCGACGCCGCGGCGCCATACTTCCCACGCCACCAGCGCGTGGAAGGCGAGGCCGAGCACCACGCCCACCGCCAGCCCGCCGGCGAACAGGCGGCTGATGGAGGTCTCGGTCAGCCAGCCGTAGATGATGAGCGCGATGCTCGGCGGGATGAGCAGCGCCGTCTCGGCGCTCGAGATCACCAGCCCGAGCGTGAACTTCTCGCTGAAGCCGGTGGCGCGCAGGCGCGGATACATCAGCCGCCCCAGCGCCGCCACCGTGGCCGGGGCCGAGCCCGACACCGAGCCGAAGGCCATCGAGGACACCACCGCGGCGTGCCCGGCGCCGCCCGGCACGCCGCGAAAGCCCGCCTCGGCGGCGCGCGACAGCAGCCGGGCGATGCGCCCGCCGGCCATCAGCTCGCCGGCGAAGACGAAAAACGGGATGGCGAGCAGGATGCTGTGGTTGATGCCGCCGACCATCTTCTGGATGAGGATCTCGTCCGGCGCCGATCCGTAGAACGCTTCCTTGACGAGGTACACCGGCACGCCCAGCACGAGGAAGAGCTCGAAGCCCAGCACCAGCATCAGCACCGCCACCGCGATGATCACCCAGATCACCCGGGGCCTCCCCCCAGCCACGCGGCCGTCGGCGGGTGGCGCCGCGCGTCCCGGATCGAAGCGAGGCGCAGCAGGAAGCGGAACGCCATCGAGGCGAAGCCGACGGCAGGTGCGATATACAGGATGTAGGTGGGCACGCCCAGCGTCGGGCTGATCTGGCCGCTTTGCATCACGAAGTGGGCGAGGCGCACGGCGATCACCGCGGCGCCGGCGCAGAAGGCGAGGCCCACGGCGTCGATGAGCGCGAACAGCGCCCGCTCGTGCGCCGCGCGCAAGCGCCCGCGGATGACGTCGACCGACACCTGGCGGCCGACTTCCAGCGTGATGCCGGCGGCGAGGAATACCACCCATACCAGCATGTAGCGCGCGGCTTCGTCGATCCACGCGAGCGCGCTGGCATAAGCCGGGGCGAGCGCGCGCACCAGCACGTTGAAGCCGTACAGGAACGTCATGACGACGAGCGCCGCCGCGGCGCCGTGGCGCTCGGCGGCGCCCAGCGCGTCGGCCGCGCGCTCGAGCAGCGCCCTCACTTACCGAGGGACCGCAGCTCCTTCTCGTACAGCGCGATGAGCGCCTTGCCCTCGGCGCCGGCCTGCGCGACATAGGCGTCGCGCCCTGCCGGATAGACGATGGCGCGCAGCCGGGCGCGCTCGGCCTCGTCGGCGACGCGCACGTTGAGCCCGGCAGTCTTGAAGAAGGCGAGCGACTTCTGCGCGTCGGCCTCCTTGCCGCGGTCCACCTCGGGGGCGACCTCGCGGAACGCCTTGCGGATCACCTCCCGCTGCGCGGGGGACAGGCGCTGCATGAAGCGCGGGCTGAACAGGATGCACTCCACGATGGCGCCGTGGTCGGTCACCAGCAGGTTCTTCTGCACCTCGAAGAATTTCATCGCCTGGATGATGTCGAGCGGGTTCTCCTGCGCGTCGATCACGCCGGTCTGCAGCGCGGTGTAGAGCTCGCCGAAGGGCAGCACGATGGCCGAGGCGCCCAGCGAGCTGAACTGGCCGATGAGGATCTTGGAGTCCATCACGCGGAAGCGCTGGCCGGCGATGGCGGAGATGTCGTTCAGCGGCTTGTTGGAGGTGAGCTGCTTGCGGCCGCCGGACCACAGCGCGATCGGCTCGAAGCCGCGCTTGCGGAACGACTCGAGCACCGCCTGCCCCAGCTTGCCTTCGCGCAGCACGCGCGATTTCTCCCGGTCGGTGGGGAAGATATAGGGCACGTCGAAGATCGACACCGCCGGGTTGAACCCGCCGAGGAACGACGCCGGGGCGATCATCGCCTCCAGGCTGCCGAGCTGCACCCCCTCGCCCATCTCGCGCGCGCCGCCGAGCTGCGAGGACGGGAACACCTGGATCTCCACGGCGCCGTTGGTGCGCTGCTTGATGAGCTCGGCCGCCTTCAGCAGGCCGCGGTGCTTGGCGGTGGTGGGCGGGTCCTGCGAGGCGAGCCTGGCGACGAACTCGGCGGCGCTTGCCGGCAGCGCGGCGAGCAGCGCGGCCACCAAAAAGGATTTCAGAATCGCGGACATGTTTTCCCCTCCTGAAGCCTCAGGCTAGCATAGGGGCGCCGCAAAAAGCGATACGCCTTATCTGCGTTTCGCCTCGTGCTGCTCCACGGCTTTCTTCAGGTCCCGGTACTCGCTGCACGGCAGGAAACACAGCTTGTCGAGCTGTGCCAGGTGCTCCTTGGCCTTGGGCAGGTTACCGACCATCAGGTAGGCCTCGCCGATGTATTCGTGGGCGCCGCGATGCTTCGGGTCCAGGCGCAGCGCCTCGTTGTAATGCTTGAACACCAGGCTAATGTCCGGGTTGGCGCCCTTGCGGATCGCGTAGGCATAGAGGTTGTGGTAGTCGGCGTTGGCCGGCTCCTTCGCCAGGGCGTCGCGCAGGGCGGCCTGCGCCGCGGGCCAGTCCTGGCGCTCGGTGGCGGCGGAAACGCGCTCGCGCACCGGGTCGCGGGCGGCCGTGGCGTCGGGGCCGCTGGCGGCGGCCAGGGCGCCGGCGGGCGCGAGCAGCAGGGCTATGATGAGCGGACGAATCGGCGATTTCATGTGTTCACTCTCCGGATGAGGATCGTACTCCTCGCACTGGCGCTAACAATGGCGGCCCCGGCGGCATTCCCGGCGCCGCCGAACTCGCGCGAGGAAGCGCTCGCCGCGCTCGCCAGCGCCGACGCCGCCACCCGGGCCGAGGCGGTGGTCTGGATCGCCAACCGCGGCGGCCCGGCCGACGACGGCCTGCTGCACGAGCGCCTGCGCGACGAAAGCGCCTTCGTGCGCAGCTACGCCGAGCAGGGACTGTGGCTGCTCTGGAGCCGCTCGGGCGACGCCGAGATCGACCGGGTGATGGCGCGCGGCGTGGAGCACATGCAGGCCGGGCGCCACGCCGAGGCGCTCGCCACCTTCTCCAGCGTCATCGCGCGCAGGCCGGAGTTCGCCGAAGCGTGGAACAAGCGCGCCACCGTCCACTACCTCGCCGGCGACTACCGCCGGTCGCTCGCCGACTGCGACGAGGTGCTCAAGCGCAACCCGCGGCACTTCGGCGCGCTCTCGGGCAAGGGCATGGTCCATGTCGCGCTGGAGCAGTACGAGCAGGCGCGGGGCTCGTTTCGCCGCGCGCTGGAGGTCAACCCCAACATGGTGGGCGTGGAGCTCGAGCTTCTCAGGCTCGAGGAGCGGCTGAAGGCGAAGCGCAAGCTCTCAACCTAGCCACCAGAATACGGCCACGCCGGCCACGGCGGTGCCCAGCAGGCTGCGCGTGAGGAACGCCACGGCGAAGGCCGCGGCGATCGCCGGCAGGCCGGCCCTGCCGCTCGACAGCAGCTCGATCGCGAGCAGCGCCGAGAGCACCGCGACCGGCACGTGGCGCAGCCACTCGAGCAGCCAGCGGGGCAGCGCCAGGCGCGAAAGCGCCACCAGCGGCAGCACGCGCGGGAGCGCCGTGACCGCCGCGCAGGCGAGCACCAGCGCTAGGAACTCCGGGCGGATTTCCATCGCTCGATGGCGAGCCCCAGCGACGCGCCGAGCAGCGTCGCGCCGAGGACGGCCCAGGGCCCGGCCCAGATCGAATGAATCGTTACTCCGGAAAGCGCGGCGAGCGCGCCCACCGCCCAGCCGGCGCGGTTCTTCAGCTGCAGCACCAGCAGGCCGGCGAACATGGCGGGCAGGGCGAAGCCCAGCGCCTTTGCATTTCCCGCATAGTGGGAAAGCGCGGCGCCGGCGAGGTTGGCCACGGCCCAGGCGCTCCAGGCGGCGAGGTTGAGCCCGGCCATCCAGCCTGCACGGATATCCTTCCGTGAGGAAGCGACGACGAACGTCTCGTCCGTGAGCTGCAGCCCGAGGAGCGCGTTCTTCCAGGCCGGGACCGCGCGCAGCGCCGGCGCGAGCGCGGCGGAAAGCAGGAGGTGGCGCAGGTTGAGGAAGAACACCGTGAGCACGATGGCCGCCGCAGGGCTGCCCAGCATGCCCGCCACCACGAACTGCGCGGACCCGGCATACAGCACCGTCGACAGCAGCAGGATCTCCGCGTACGACAGGCCGGCGGCGCGCTCGACCACGCCGGCGGCGAAGCCGATGCCCAGGTAGCCCAGGACGACGGGCAGGGCCGCCTTTGCGCCCTCCCTGAACACTCTCTAGACGAAGTCCTGCGAGGCGGTATCCGCGTCGACCGGCCGGCCGATGAGGTAGCCCTGCAGGTAGTCGCAGCCGCAGTTGCGCAGGAACTCGCGCTGCGCCTCGGTCTCGACGCCCTCGCCCACCACCTGGATGTCGAGCGCGTGGGCGAGGGCGACGATGGCCGAGACGATGGCGCACTGGTCCTGGTCGCCCGGCAGCTCGGCGGTGAAGGAGCGGTCCACCTTGAGCCGGTCGACCGGGAAGCGCTTCAGGTAGGAGAGGCTCGAGTAGCCGGTGCCGAAGTCGTCGATCGCCACCGACACCCCGAGCTGCTTCAGCTTCTTCAGCGTGCCGAGCGCCACGTCGGTGTGCTGCATGGCGGTGGTCTCGGTGATCTCCAGCTCCAGCAGCCGCGCCGGCAGGCCGGTTTCCTTCAGCGCCGCGGCCACCATCTGCACCAGCCTGGGGTCGTTGAACTGGCGCGGCGACAGGTTCACGGCGATGTGCAGGCCGCGCTCCACGCCGATGAAGGTGGCCCAGCGGCAGGCCTCGCGCAGCACCCACTCGCCCAGCTTGAGGATCATGCCGGTCTCCTCGGCGAGCTGGATGAACTCGGCCGGCGGCACCAGGCCGCGCTCGGGGTGCTGCCAGCGCACCAGCGCCTCGTGCCCGGACACCTGCCCGGTGCGCGCGTCGACCACCGGCTGGTAGTGCACGCGCAGCTCGTCCTTGCCGAGCGCGCGGCGCAGGTCGCTCTCCAGCGCGATGCGCCGCGAGGCCGCCTGGTTCATCTCGGCGGTGAAGAACTGGTAGTTGGCGCGCCCCATCTCCTTCGCGTGGTACATGGCCGCGTCGGAGTTGCGGATCAGCGTCTCGGCGTCGCGCCCGTCGTCGGGGAACACCGCGATGCCGATCGAGGGCGTGACGGTGAGCTCGCGCTCGTCGGCCGGGATGGGGCGCGACAGCTCCTCGATCACCTTCTGCGCCACCTGCGCCGCGTCGGCGGCGCGCTTGATCTCGGGCAGCAC
>DASUUN010000383.1:0-4940 GCA_036374055.1 Burkholderiales bacterium | reverse complement strand
CGGAGATGCGGGAAAGCGCGCCCGCCTCGTTCTCCACGAGGACGGAAATGATGTGGCGGCTCACAACTCTTCGGAAAGGATCATTTCCGTGATGCCCTTGCCGCCGGGAATCATCGGGTAGACATTCTCCGTCTGGTCGGTGATGAAGTCGAGGAACACCAGCTCCTTCCGGTTCGCGAACGCCTCGCGCAGCGCCGGCTCCACGTCGGCGGGCTTCTCCACCAGCACGCCGCGGTGGCCGTAGCCCTCGGCGAGCTTCACGAAATCGGGTAGCGCGTCCATGTAGGACTCGGAATAGCGGTTGCCGTGGAAGAACTGCTGCCACTGG
This sequence comes from Burkholderiales bacterium, assembly GCA_036374055.1. Classification (GTDB taxonomy): domain Bacteria; phylum Pseudomonadota; class Gammaproteobacteria; order Burkholderiales; family SG8-39; genus SCGC-AG-212-J23. The sequence goes on along the minus strand of DASUUN010000383.1, from coordinate 4,612 downwards.
CGCACCATGCCCATGTACCTGTTGTTCAGGTTGACCACCTTGATCGGCAGCCGGTACTGCTTGCAGGTGGACAGCTCCTGCAGGCACATCTGGATGGACGACTCGCCCGTCACGCAGGCCACTGTGGCGCCCGGGTTGGCGAGCTGCACGCCCATCGCGGCGGGCAGGCCGAAGCCCATGGTGCCCAGGCCGCCCGAGTTGATCCAGCGGCGCGGCTGGTCGAACTTGTAGAACTGCGCCGCCCACATCTGGTGCTGGCCGACGTCGGAAGTGACGAACGCCTCGCCCTGCGTGACCTCGTACAGCTTCTCGATCACGAACTGGGGCTTGATGATCTTCGACTTGCGGTCGTACCTCAGACAGTCCTTCGCGCGCCAGTCCTCGATCTGCCGCCACCAAGCCTTGATGTCGCGGGGCTTGGTTTCCTTCAGGAGCTTCACCAGGTCGTCGAGCACGTCCGGAATGTTCCCGACGATCGGGATATCCACCCGCACGCGCTTGGAGATCGACGACGGATCGATGTCGATGTGGATGATCTTGCGCGGGTTCTGCGCGAAGTGGGCCGGGTTGCCGATGACGCGGTCGTCGAAGCGCGCGCCGATGGCGAGCAGCACGTCGCAGTGCTGCATCGCCATGTTGGCCTCGTAGGTGCCGTGCATGCCCAGCATGCCGAGGAACTGCCGGTCGGTGGCCGGATAGGCGCCCAGGCCCATCAGCGTGTTGGTGCAGGGGAAGCCAAGGTGCCTGACCAGCTCGCGCAGCTGGCGGGAAGACTCCGACAGCACGACGCCGCCGCCGGTGTAGACCATCGGCCGCTCGGCCTCGAGCAGCAGCTGCACCGCCTTCTTGATCTGTCCGGCGTGGCCCTTGCGCACCGGGTTGTAGGAGCGCATCGCGACGCTGTCCGGGTAGTGGAACTCGGTGACGGCGGCAGTGACGTCCTTCGGGATGTCGACCACTACCGGGCCGGGGCGGCCGGTGCTGGCGATGTGGAAAGCCTTCTTGATGCTGGAGGCGAGGTCCTTCACGTCCTTCACCAGCATGTTGTGCTTCACGATCGGGCGCGTGATGCCCACCGTGTCGCACTCCTGGAACGCATCCAGGCCGATGGCGTGCGTGGGCACCTGGCCGCTGATCACCACCATCGGGATCGAATCCATGTAGGCGGTGGCGATGCCGGTGACGGCGTTGGTCACGCCCGGTCCCGAGGTAACGAGGGCGACGCCGACCTTCTTCGAGGAGCGCGAATAGCCGTCGGCCGCGTGCACCGCGCCCTGCTCGTGCCGCACCAGCACGTGCTTGACCTTGTCCTGCTTGAACAGCTCGTCGTAGATGAACAGGACCGCGCCGCCGGGGTAGCCGAAGACGTAGTCCACGCCCTCCTCCTGGAGGCAGCGCACCACGATCTCGGCGCCGGAGAGCTGGCTCGTCTTCACTCGGTCCATAAAAGGTCCAAAGGGACTCGGAAACGCGGAAAAGCTTTGAACAATAAAGGCTTGGTGCGGTGCGGTCAAGCAGCGCGCGGGCCGGCGGGCGGGCGACTTTGGTACCATCGGCCGCCGAACAACACCGCCCCCGGCAGAGGGTCCACCTGGCATCTCGCAGCGAGCTATCGGCGTTTCTCGAGGGCGTCGAGCGGCGAGCGTTCAAGCAGGCCGTGTTCGCCGTGCGCGACGAGGAAGCGGCGCTCGACATCGTGCAGGACGCGATGCTGCGGCTCGCAGAGCGCTACGGCCATCGCCCGGAGGTCGAGCTGCCGCTGCTGTTCCACCGCATCATGCAGAACGCGATCCGCGACTGGTACCGCCGGCAGAAGGTGCGCTCGCTGTGGATTACGGTGCTGTCGTCGCTCTCGCCGGGGCGCGAGGACAACGGCGAGGACCCGCTGGACACCTTCGAGGCGCCCGACGGTTCCAACCCGCAGGCGGCCGGGTCGGACCTGGAAAGAAGTCAAGTCCTTGAAATTATTGAGCAAGAAATCACCCGCTTGCCGGAGCGTCAACGGGAAGCCTTTCTGATGCGTTACTGGGAGGAACTGGACGTAGCCGAAACCGCCCGAAGGATGGGCTGCTCGGAGGGCAGCGTGAAAACGCATTGCTCCCGGGCAGCGCATACTTTGGCTTTGGCGCTTAGGGCCCGCGGCGTGGAGCCCTGACTCGGCGAAAGTCCTGATAAAGCCATGAACGAGATGCAATTCGGGAACAAGGTCCGCCAGGTGCTCAACCGCGGGCTGGTAGGGGTCGACGACACCACGGCGGAGCGCTTGCGCGCCGCGCGCGAGCGGGCGCTCGCGCGCCAGCGCCCGGAGCCCTCGCCTGCGCTCGCCTGGGCCGACAACGTGCTGGGAGGCGGCGGCGGGGGCGGCTTCGCCTGGCGCCTGATCCTCGCGCTCGGCGTGGCCCTCGTCCTCGGCGCCGCACTTTACCTCTACAACTGGCAGCAGAACCAGCGCGTGGAGGAGCTCGAGGAGATCGACACGGCGCTGCTTACCGACGAGCTGCCGATCGACGCCTACCTCGACCGCGGCTTCCAGAACTGGCTCAAGCAGCAGCGCGGCGTGGACAAGCGATGATGCGCCGCGCGGCATTCATGCTCGTCGCGCTGTGCATCGCCGCGGGCGCCGCAGCGCAGCCCGCCTCCCAGAAAGCCGCCAAGCCCAGCCGCCCCGCCTGGGCCGAGCTCACCGCCGACCAGCAGATGATCCTCGCCCCGCTGAAGGAAGACTGGGAAAACCTGTCGCAGACCACGCGGCGCAAGTGGGTCGGCATCGCCAAGCGGTACCCCACCATGAACGCGAAGGAGCAGGAGCGCGTGCAGCTGCGCATGCACCGCTGGGCCGGGCTCACGCCCGAGCAGCGCCAGCAGGCGCGCGAGAACTACAAGCGCATGGCCAAGCAGCGCGCGGCGAAGCGCAACCAGAAGCTCGCCGAGCGCTGGGCCGAGTACCAGGCGCTGCCGCCGCAGGAGCGGCAGAACCTCGCCCCGCCCCAGTAGTGACCCCGGGCCTGCTGCGGCGGCTCGCAGCCATGGGCTACGAGGCGATCCTGCTCTTCGCCGTCGCCTTCTTCGCCGCCTGGATCTTCTATTTCGCGAGCGGCGGCGCGGACACGACGCACCCCGGCGCCGCGCGCCTCGAGCTGCAGGCCTTCATCCTCATCATCTTCGCCGCGTACTTCCTGTGGAGCTGGCTGCGCGGCGGCCAGACCCTCGCCATGAAGGCCTGGAAGATCCGCCTCGTCGACGTCACGCCGAAGAAAGCCGTCGTGCGATTCCTGATCGCCTGCGTCTCGGTTCCCACCGGCATTTCGATCCTGTGGGCCCTGTTCGACCGCGAGCGGCAATTCCTCCACGACCGCCTCGCCGGCACCCGCCTCGTTTCCCTTTAAATGGGGTACGTCCCCATTTATCTTCTCTCGACCCACCACATCATGAGCATGGCCGCGGCGAGGAAGGCGGCGCTCGGCAGCACGGCAGCGGAGATCGGCGGCCAGTTCTGCAACAGGCCGATGTGGGAGAACAGGCTGTTCAGCATGTGGAAGAAGATGCCGAGCATGATGCCGAGGAACACCTTGACGCCGATGCTGCCGGCGCGCGCCTGCATGTAGGCGAAGGGCAGCGCGAGCGCCATCATGACGAGGGTGGCGAGGGGGTAGATGAGCTTCTTCCACAGCGCGATCTCGTAGCGCTCGGTCTTCTGCTTGTTGCCGGCGAGGTGCTGGGTGTACTTGTGCAGGGCGAAGGCCGACATGCGCTCGGGACGCACGATGAGGGCGTCGAGCATGTCGGGGCTCACCGCGGAGCGCCATTCGCGCTCGGCGAGGCGCAGGGTGCGCGGGCCCTCGGGAGTGAATTCCGTCTCCACCACCTTGGCGAGCTGCCAGACGCCCCCGCCGCGGTAGTCGCCGCGCTCCGCCGCGGTCATCTTGCGCAGGCGGTAGTCGTCGTCGAACTGGAAGATGCGCACGCCCTGCAACACGTTGGCCTGGCGCGCCTCGCGCACGTTGATGAACGAGCCCTCGTCCTTGAACCACAGGCCCGACTGCAGGTCCTGGCCGATGAGCGCGCTCATGGCGCGCATCTTCACTTTCTGCGCCAGTTCCTCGGCGGCCGGCGCTACCCATTCGCCCACCAGGAAGGTGGCCACCACGAACGCCAGGCCGATCTTGCCCAGGACCAGCGCGGCGCGCCGCGGCGAGAGCCCCGAGGCGCGCATGACGGTGAACTCGGAGTTGCTCGCGAGGTGCGCGAGCACGTACAGCGTGCCGATCAGCACCGCGATCGGGAACAGCTCGTAGGCGTTGGTGGGCGCCGACAGCGCCACGAACACGAACACCTGGCGCAGCTCGTAGGCGCCGCGGCCGAGGTCGGTGAGCTCGCGGATCAGGTCGAAGAAGGCGAACAGCCCGAGGAATGCGGCGAGCACGAACAGCACGTTGCCGTAGATCTGGCGCGCGAAGTAGCGCTCCAGCGTGCGCAGGCGCGGCGCGGCCACGCGCTAGCGCCCCAGCCGCAGGCGGATGAGCTGCATGCGCTGCGCGAACATGAACAGCAGCAGCAGCACCATCCCGGCGTGCACCAGCCATATGCCGACGCCGAAGTCCAGGCGCCCCTG
>DASUUN010000382.1:0-9948 GCA_036374055.1 Burkholderiales bacterium | reverse complement strand
AGCTCGCGCGCCCAGACCTGCCGGCCGTTGGCCGCCTCGTAGCAGGCCACCCGGCCCTGGTAGGCCGCCGCGCAGACCTCGCGCCCCTGCACCGCGGGCTCGCCGACCACGTCCGAGACGCGCTCGAGCTCGGTCGCCCCCCGCGGCACGGCCACCGTGGCCTCCCAGCGCACGTTGCCGTCGGCCAGCGACAGCGCCACCAGCTTGCCGCCGGAGAAGCCGGCGAAGGCCATGTCGCCGGAAAGGCTCACGCCGGCCGGGGTGCGCACGATGAGCGAAGCCGGCGCCCGCTGGTACACCCAGCGGCGCTTTCCGTCGCGCTCGTCGAACGCGAAAATCCGGTTGTCCAGGCTGCGCGCCACGACCAGCCCCTCCCCGACGGCCGGCGCCGCGAGCACCTCGCTCGAGACGCGCGCGCGCCAGCGCGGCTTGCCGCTCGACGCCTCGAGGGCGATGACCTCGCCCTCCTCGGTCGCCACCGCCACGGTGCGCGCGTCGGCGCCGACCCCGCCGGAGAGCTTGCGCTCCACCGACTGGCTCCAGCGCTGCGCGCCGCTCGCCGCGTCCAGGCGCGTCACGGTGCCGTCGCGCGCCGCGGCATACACCGCATCGCCGACGTGCGCCGGCGCGAACGCGAAGCGCCCGGCGTCGCCCACGCGCGCCGACCACAGCACGCGCACCTCCCGGGCCGCGGCGAGCTCGGGCAGCTCCGCGGGGCGCGGGCCGCTCGGGGCGCTGAACCAGCTGCACCCGGCCAGCAGCGAGGTGCCGATGAGGAGCGCGAGCCGCATCGCTAGCCGCCCAGCGCCTCCAGGCGCATGCGCACGCTCTCCTGGAATGGCCCGTTCTTCTTGTCGGCCTTCTCCAGCGCGAGCTTGTAGGCGGCGCGCGCTTCGGCGGCCTGGTTCTTGGCGACCAGGATGTCGCCGCGCAGCGCGGCGTAATTCGCCTCGTACGCGGCGGCGGGCTGGTGCTCGAGCGTCTTGAGTGCCTCGTCGTAGGCCTTCTCGTCGAGCAGCACCGCGGCGAGCCGCAAGCGCGCCAGGTCCTTGAAATCGTCCGAGGAGCCGCGCTCGAGGACCCATTGCAGCTGCGCCTTGGCGCTCTTCAAGTCATTGCGGTCGAAGTAGTAGCGCGCCGCGAGCAGCGCGCCCATCGACGCGTATGCCGTCCCCGGATAGCTCTCGGCGAGCGTGCCGGAGGCGTCGCGCAGCGCCTTGGCATCGTTCGCCTGGCTGGCCTTGACCACCGTTTCGTAGAGCACGCTCGCCTGCATGGCCTGGCTCTGGCTGTACGTGCGGAACGCCACCCAGCCGGAGAAGCCGACCGCCACGGCGAGGATGATCGACAGGATGCGCCCGCCGTGCTGCTTCCACCAGGCCTTCAGCTCGGCCAGCTGCTCCTGCTCTTCGAGATCGAGTGCCATCTATTTTCCTTGCAGGGATGAGGCGAGCGCGTCGCGCTTCACCCGGGTTTGCGGTTGATCGGTCCTGAGCGGCTTGACGGACACCTCGCCCGCCTTCAGCTCGTCCTCGCCGACGATCAGCGCATACCGCGCGCCGCTGCCGTCGGCCTTCTTCATCTGCGACTTGAAGCTGCCGCCCCCTGCGTGGAGCACCACACGCAGGCTGCGACTCCTCAGCTCTTCCGACAGGACGAAAGCGTACTCGAGGGTCCCCGGGCCCTGATGCACGACGTACGCATCCGGCGCCTCGACCGCCGGCTGGCGTCCCGCGTCGCGCATGAGCGCGATCAGCCGCTCGTTGCCCATGGCGAAGCCGGTGGCCGGCGTGGGCTTGCCGCCGAGCTGCGCGAACAGGCCGTCGTAGCGCCCGCCGCCGCACACCGTGCCCTGCGCGCCGAGGTGCGGCGAGATCCATTCGAACACGGTGAGGTTGTAGTAGTCCAGGCCGCGCACCAGCTTCGAATTCACCGTGTAGGGGATGCCGACGGCGGAAAGCAGCGCTTTCAATCCGTCGAAGTGCGCAAGCGAAGCGTCGCCCAGGTATTGCGTGAGCGACGGCGCGGAAGCGACCACCTCCTGCACCATCGGGTTCTTGGAGTCCAGCGTGCGCAGCGGGTTGGTGTGCAGCCGGCGCCTGGCGTCGGCGTCGAGCCGGTCGTGGTGCTTTTCCAGGTGCTTCACCAGGTCGGCGCGGTAGCGCGCGCGCTCCTCGGGCGAGCCGATGCTGTTCAGCTCGAGCCTGATGTCCTTCAACTCCAGCTCGCGCCACAGCGCGGCGCACATGGCGATGTGCTCGGCGTCGACGTCCGGCCCCGGAAAGCCGAGCGCTTCCACGCCGTACTGGTGGAACTGACGGTAGCGGCCTTTCTGCGGCCGCTCGTGGCGGTACATGGGCCCGGCGTACCACAGGCGCTTGGGCCCGTCGTACACCAGGCTGTGCTCGATCGCCGCGCGCACGCACGACGCCGTGCCTTCCGGCCGCAGCGTGAGGTCCTCGTCGTTGAGCTCGTCGCGCCAGGAATACATCTCCTTCTCGACGATGTCGGTCGTCTCGCCGATCGCGCGCCGGAAGAGCTGCGAGTGCTCCACCAGCGGCATGCGGATGTTGCGGTAGCCGTAGCGGGCGAGCCAGTCCTCGACCTTCGCCTCGAACTCGAGCCACAGCTCCGCCTCGCCGGGCAGGACGTCGTTCATGCCGCGCACGGCCTGGATGGCGTTCATGGCGCGGCTTTGATCGGGATGCGTTTCTTGTACTTCTGCTTGACGTAGGCCTCGACGATCGCCTGGAACTCCTCGGCGATGCGCTCGCCCTTGAGGGTCACCGTCTTGCGCCCGTCGACGTACACCGGCGCCACCGGCACCTCGCCCGTGCCCGGCAGGCTGATGCCGATGTCGGCGTGCTTGGATTCGCCCGGACCGTTCACCACGCAGCCCATCACCGCGACGCGCATGTCCTCCACGCCGGGGTGGTGCTCCTTCCAGGCAGGCATCTGTGCGCGCAGCCAGGTTTCTATCCGGGAAGCCAATTCCTGGAAGACCGTGCTCGTGGTGCGGCCGCAGCCCGGGCACGCGCTGACCATCGGCGTGAAGGCGCGCAATCCCATGGTCTGCAGGATCTCCTGCGCCACCTGCACCTCCCGGGTGCGCTCGCCGCCCGGCTCGGGGGTGAGCGAGATGCGGATCGTGTCGCCGATGCCTTCCTGCAGCAGCACGGCGAGCGCCGCGGTCGAGGCGACGATGCCCTTGGAGCCCATGCCGGCCTCGGTGAGCCCCAGGTGTAGCGCATGGTCGCAGCGCGCGGCGAGGCTGCGGTACACGGCGATCAGGTCCTGCACCTGGCTCATCTTGCAGGAGAGCACGATGCGCTCGGCAGGCAGGCCCCATTCCTCGGCCTGCCGGGCCGACTCCAGCGCCGAGCGGATAACCGCTTCTCTCATGACCTCTTCAGAGTCGAGCGGGGTAGAAAGGCGCGCGTTCTCGTCCATCATGCGGGCGAGGAGCTCCGGGTCGAGGCTGCCCCAGTTGACGCCGATGCGCACCGGCTTGCCGTGGCGCAGCGCGCATTCGATCATCGTGGCGAACTGGTCGTCGCGCTTCGCGCCCTTGCCGACGTTGCCCGGGTTGATGCGGTACTTGGCGAGGGCCTCGGCGCAGTCCGGGTACTGTGTGAGCAGCTTGTGACCGTTGTAGTGGAAGTCGCCCACCAGCGGCACCGTGCAGCCGCGCGCCGCGAGCCAGTCGCGGATGCGCGCCACCTGCGCCGCGGCCTCCGGGGAGTTCACCGTGATGCGCACCAGCTCCGAGCCGGCGCGCGCCAGCGCCTCGACCTGGCGCGCCGTCGCTTCCGCGTCCGCGGTATCGGTGTTGGTCATCGACTGCACCACGATGGGCGCGCCGCCGCCCATCAGCACGCCGCCCACCGGCACCTGCCGCGAAGCTCTCCTCGTCATTCGATGGTCAGGCGGGCCACGTCGACCCGCGTATGCGGCTTGAGGTCGACCGGCTTGTCGTCCACCAGCAGCCGCACGCCGCGCGCGTTGCCCACCACGATCTCGAAAGGGCCGCGTCCGCGCACCACGCGCTCGCTGCCGGCCGGGTTGAGCGAAGACACCAGCGAGCGGCCGGTGCCGTCCCTCACCTCGAGCCACGACTCCTGCTCGCAGATGAGAACGATGCGGTGGAAGCCACCGGTCGCCTCGCGCGACGGCTGCTCCGGCGCCGGTTCCGGGACGGGCGCTGCCGCCACGGGTTTCGGCATCTCGACCGCCGCCGTCGGCTTGGGCTTCTCGGGCGCAGGCGGCGGCTTTGGCTCCTCGATGAGCTTCTCTTCCTCGACCGGCGGCGGTGGTGGCGGCGGCGGCGTTGCCGCGGTCTGCGTCGGGGCCACGAACTGCGGCGTGGCCTGCTCCTGCTGCCACTCGTAAGCGACCACGCCCACCAGCGCGAGCACCGCGACCGAGAAGCCGGCGTACACCAGCGTGGAGCGCCGCGCGTTGTCGGAGAACGGCACCGGCTCCTTGAAGCGCGCCGCCAGCCGGCCCGAGTCGGGCGGCGGCTCCGCCCTGGGCGACATGCGCTCGAGCAGCGGCTCGGGGTCCAGGTTGAGCAGGCGCGCGTAGTTGCGCACCATGCCGCGCGCGATGGTCGGCCCCGGCAGCCGGTCGAAGCGCTCGTTCTCCAGCGACTCGATCTGGCGCGAGGCGAACTTGAGCTGCTGCGCGACGTCGGCCACCGCCAGCCCCTGCGACTCCCGCGCGCGCCGCAGCTCGGCGCCGATGCCGGTCACCTCAGTCAAACTTGCCCTTTTGCAGCGCCTGATATTCGGGCGAGCCCGGGTAGCGGCGGCGCAGCTGGTTGGCGAAGCTCCGCTCCGCCACGCGCTGCCCAAGGCGGCGCTCGATGCGCAGCGCGAGCCACAGCGACTCGGCAGAGGGCGTGACCAGCTTGTTGTGGCGCGCCACCAGCTTGCGCGCCTCGTTCATCTTGCCCTGGCGGTAGCGGATCTGCCCGAGCTGCAGCAGCGACGCAGGCTCGTCGGGCTCCAGGCGCAGCGCCCGCTGGAAGAACTGCTCCGCGTCCTTCAGGTTGTCGTTGCGCAGCGAGCACACGCCGGCGGCCGAGTACGAGCGCCACGGCGTCGCGTACAGCGGGTTGCGGATCGCCTGCAGGAAGTACTTGATCGAGTCCGGCTCGCGCCGGGTCTGGCACAGGAACCAGCCGTAGTTGTGGTTGATGTCGGCGTCGTTCGGCGCGAGCTTGAGCGCGCGCTCGAAGCTCTGCTCGGCGAGCTGGTTCTCGCGCAGGTCCATGTACACCAGGCCGAACATGCTGTGCGCCGGCGCATAGCTCGCGTCCGCCGCGGCGGCGATGCGCAGCTCTTCCAGCGCCACGCCCATGTTGCCGCGCCCGTAGTACGCCGCCGCGAGCTCGGTGTGGACGCGCGCCCGGTTGCGGGCGTCGCCGACGTCCGCGATGATCGGCCCGCTGTCGACGGTGGGCGCTTCGGGCGCGCTCGAGGCGCACCCCGCGAGCAGCACGGCGAGCGCAGCGAGCATTGTTGCTCTTGTCATGGACGCACCTCCTTGAGCGGCAGGCGCCGGCTGCGCCGCGTGCGGTCGGCCACGTCGCCGGCCAGCTGGCCGCAGGCCGCGGCGATGTCGTCGCCGCGCGTCTTGCGCGTGGTGACGGTGATGCCGGCGCGCTGCAGGATCTCGGCGAAGCGCCGGATGCGCTCCGGCGGCGAGCGCCGGTAGCCCGATTGCGCGAAAGGATTGAAGGGGATCAGGTTGTACTTGCAGCGCACGCGCTTCGCCAGCGCGGCCGCCTCTCGTGCGTGGGTCTCGCTGTCGTTCACGCCCTCGAGCATCACGTATTCGAAGGTCACGAAGTCGCGCGGCGCCTTCTCCAGGTAGCGGTTGCACGCGGCGATCAGCTCGCGCAGCGGGTACTTGCGGTTGATGGGCACGAGCTCGTCGCGCAGGCGGTCGTTGGCCGCGTGCAGCGATACGGCGAGCGCCACCGGGCACTCGTCGCGCAGCCGGTCCATGCCGGGGATGACGCCCGAGGTGGACACGGTCACCCGCCGGCGCGACAGGCCGTAGGCGTTGTCGTCCAGCATCAGGCGCAGCGCCGGGATCACGTTGTCCAGGTTGAGCATGGGCTCTCCCATGCCCATGAAGACCACGTTGGAGATGACGCGGTCAGCTCTTCGCTCCACACCCAGCATTTTGTTTGCAAACCAGAGCTGGCCGACGATTTCCGCGGTGGTCAGGTTGCGGTTGAACCCCTGCTTGCCGGTGGCGCAGAACGAGCAGTCGAGCACGCAACCCGCCTGGCTGGACACGCACAGCGTGGCGCGGCCGGTCTCGGGAATGAACACCGACTCGACCGCGTTGGCGCCGTCGACCTTGACCAGCCACTTGCGCGTGCCGTCTTCCGCCGGCGTGTCGCCCACGACCTGCGGCGCCTCCACGCAGGCCGACTGCGACAGCTTGTCGCGCAGCGCCCTGGACAGGTCGCTCATGGCGGCGAAGTCGCTCTCGCCGAGCTGGTGGATCCAGCGCAGCGCCTGGCGGGCGCGAAACGGCTTCTCCCCCAGCGACTCGAAAAAGCGCGCGAGGCCGTCGGCGTCCAGGCCGAGGAGGTTTTCCTTCATTACCGCGAGAACACCTCTGAAGCGGCGAAGAAATAGGCGATCTCGGTCTTCGCCGTCTCGGGCGCGTCCGAGCCGTGCACCGCGTTGGCATCGATCGAGTCGGCGAAGTCGGCGCGAATGGTGCCCTTCGCCGCCTTCGTCGGGTCGGTCGCCCCCATCAGCTCGCGGTTCTTCGCGATGGCGTTCTCGCCTTCGAGCACCTGCACCAGCACCGGTCCGGAGGTCATGAATTCCACCAGATCGTTGAAGAACGGCCGCCCGCGGTGCACCGCGTAGAAGCCTTCGGCCTCGGCACGCGACAGGAACATCATGCGGGCCGCCACGATGCGCAGACCTGCAGCCTCGAAGCGCGCGAGAATCTGCCCAATGACGTTCTTTTTGACCGCGTCGGGCTTGATGATGGAGAGCGTGCGCTCGAGCGCCATTTGCCTCGGTCCTCGGAAAAATTCCGCCATTTTAGCAAAGGGTTAGCATGGTTCCACACATCCGCAGCGAATATTCCGGCCGTATCGCGACCGTGATCCTCGACCGGCCCGAGCGGCGCAACGCCATTTCCGCCGAGCTGATGCGGCAGATGATCGCCTGCGCCGGCGAGCTGCAGTCGCGGGATGACATCGACGCCGTGATCGTCACCGGCGCCGCCGGCTGCTTCTCCGCCGGGGCCGACTTGAAGGACGGCAGCCGCTGGGCGGGCGGGGCGCCGCTGCTCGCGCAGCGGGAAATCGCCGGCCTCGGCCACCGCATGGCGCGCGCCTGGGAGGAGCTGCCGCAGATCACCGTCGCGGCGATCGAAGGCTACGCGGTCGGCGGCGGCCTGGCGCTCGCCGTGGCGCTCGACTGGCGCGTCATGGCGCGCGACGCGTTCGTCTCCCTGCCCGAGATCAGCCTGGGCATCCCGCTCACCTGGGGCACCCTGCCCCGCCTGGTCAACCTGGTCGGGCCGGCAAAGGCCAAGCGCCTGTCCATCCTGTGCGAGCGCATCGGCGCCGACGCCGCTTTGGACATGGGATTGGTCGATGAGCTGTGCGACAAGAGCATGGCCGTGCAGGTCGCCCGGAGGCTGGCGGAATCCGCCCTCGAAAGCCCGCGCCACTCGGTGCGCATGACCAAGGAAGCCGTCAACGCCTACGCCGGCATCGGCGCGCACGCGGTGAGCTACATGGCGCACGACCAGCTCGAGCTCGCCGCCGCCAGCCCCGAATCCCGCGCCGCGCGCGATCAGGCACTCAAGCGGCGAAAACGCTGATCCATTCGGGCAACAGACCGCGTCCCCGGTAGCGCACATCGACGCCGAGGCCCGGCGCCCAGACGAGCTCGTTTCCGCAGTAGAGCAACGGCAGGCGCTCGCGCGCCCATGAGGGCACGCCGGCCTCCTGGAACAGGTTCTTCAGCGTGCGCCGCGGCCGGCGCGGGTGCAGCTGCAGCCGCTCGCCGCCGGAACGCAGGCGGATTTCGAAGCGATTCTTCTTCATCCAGGAAGAGTCGATTCCCTCCCCGGGCCTGAAGCGCAGCTCGCCGCCCAGCTCGGGAAGCGGCAGGCGGCGCTCGCCCTGCCAGGGCCGGGGAGCGAAAACCTTGGTCTTCGGCTCCTGCAAGATCTTTCCCCGGTAGACCCTCAGCGCCACGCCGTCGTGCTCGAGACGCGTGCGCGCCCCGCCGGAGGTGAGCTGCTTCAGCATCTCCACCAGCTTCGCCTCGCTCGGTGCGCGCAGGCCTTTGGCTTTCAAATAGTTTCTGAGGAGGGTTTCGGCATGCGCTTCCTTTCGCGCAAAAAGCCGGGCGGCGCGGGCGAGAGACCGGCGCCACTGCGGAAAGCGGGTCTCGATCAGGGGTCCGAGGCGCAGGCGAACGAAATTGCGCGTGAGCGACTCGTCCGCATTGCTCTCGTCTTCGATCCATTCCAGGCGGTGGTCCTTCGCGTACCGCAGGATTTCCCGTCGGGAGAGACCGAGCAGCGGCCGCACGAGCTGCTTGTCGCCGAAGCGCGAGGCCGGCTGCATGCCGCTCGCGCCGCGCGGGCCCGCGCCGCGCAGCAGGTTCATGAGCACCGTCTCGGCCTGGTCGTCCAGATTGTGCGCGAGTGCGATGACGCCCGCGCGCTCGTTCCTGAAGACCGCGTACCGCGCTTCGCGTGCCGCCGCCTCTAGGCCTTTCCCCGACCGGGTGACTTTGACCTTGCGAACGGTGAGCGGCACCTTCCACTGCCGGCAGAGCCGGCGGCAGAAGCTCGCCCAGGCATCGGCGTTGGGACTCAGGCCGTGGTTCACATGCACGGCCGACATCCCCGGACGCTGCCTCAGCATATGGAGCAGGACGACCGAGTCCACGCCGCCCGAGAGCGCCACGGCGGTCCGCTTACCTGGCCGCGGCTTCCTTGAACTTGCCATAGCCCATGAGCCTCTCGAGGCGCTCCTCGACCAGCTCGCGGGGCTTTTTCTCGGAGAGCTGCTTCACCGCTTCGGCGAGCGCCTTGCGCAGCGACTGCGCGGTGGCCTGCGGGTCGCGGTGCGCGCCGCCCAGGGGCTCGGGGACGATCTTGTCGATCAGCCCCAGCGTCTTCAGGCGGCTCGCCGTGATGCCGAGCGCCTCGGCCGCATCCGGCGCCATCTCGGCGCTGCGCCAAAGGATCGAGGCGCAGCCCTCGGGCGAGATCACCGAGTAGGTGGCGTACTGCAGCATGAGGATGAGGTCGCCTACCGCAATGGCGAGCGCGCCCCCCGAGCCGCCCTCGCCGATCACGGTGACGATCACCGGCACGCGCAGGCGCGCCATCTCGAACAGGTTGCGGCCGATCGCCTCGGACTGGCCGCGCTCCTCGGCGTCGATGCCCGGATAGGCCCCGGGCGTGTCGACGAAGGTGAACACCGGCAGCTGGAACTTCTCGGCGAGCTGCATCAGGCGCAGCGCCTTGCGGTAGCCCTCGGGCTTGGGCATGCCGAAGTTGCGCAGGATCTTCTCCTTGGTGTCGCGACCCTTCTGGTGCCCGATGACCATGCACGGCTCGTTGCCGAAGCGCGCCAGCCCGCCGACGATCGAGGGGTCGTCGGCGAAGTGCCGGTCGCCGTGCAGCTCCTCGAAGTGCGTGAACAGCATCTGCACGTAGTCGAGCGTGTACGGCCGCTGCGGATGGCGCGCCACCTGCGCCACCTGCCAGGGGGTCAGCTTGCCGTAGATGTCCTTGGTGAGGGTCTGGCTGCGCTTGGTGAGGCGCTGGATCTCCTCCGAGATGTCCACGGCGGAGTCGTCCTGCACGTAGCGCAGCTCCTCGATGCGCGTTTCCAGCTCCGCGATGGGCTGCTCGAACTCGAGGAACGTGGTCTTCATTTCG
>DASUUN010000381.1:0-3405 GCA_036374055.1 Burkholderiales bacterium | reverse complement strand
GGTCGTGTCCATGCCCTCGACCACGGTTTTCGACCGCCAGGACGCGGGCTACAGGAACTCCGTGCTGCCGCGGGAACTCCCAAAGGTAGCGGTGGAAGCGGGCGTCAGCGACTATTGGCGCAAGTACGTCGGGCTCGAGGGTGCGGTGGTCGGCATCGACCGCTTCGGCGAGTCGGCGCCGGCGGGTGATTTGTTCAAACATTTCGGCTTCACGGCAGAGCATGTCGCAGAGGCGGTAAGGAGCGTGTTCGGATGATCAAGGTCGCTATTAACGGATTCGGCCGCATCGGCCGCATGGTGCTGCGAGCGCATTACGAAGCGGGCAAGAAGCACGGCCTGCAGTTCGTGGCCATCAACGACCTGGGCGACGCCAAGACCAACGCCCACCTGCTGCAGTACGACACCGCGCATGGCCGCTTTCCGTCCAGCGTGCGGGTGGACGGCGACAGCATCGTCGTGGGCGACGACCGTATCAAGGTGGTCGCCGAGCGCGACCCGGCCAAGCTGCCGTGGAAGGCGCTGGGGGTGGACATGGTGCTCGAGTGCACCGGCCTTTTCACCAGCAAGGCGAAGGCCGGCGCGCACCTGCAGGCGGGGGCGAGGAAGGTGATCATCTCCGCGCCCGGCGAGAAGGACGTCGACCGCACCATCGTCTACGGCGTGAATCACCAGTCGCTGAAGGCGGCCGACACGGTGATCTCCAACGCCTCGTGCACCACCAACTGCCTAGCGCCGCTGGTCAAGGCGATCGACGACCGCATCGGCATCAGCTGCGGCCTGATGAACACCATCCACTCGTTCACCAACGACCAGGTGCTGACCGACGTGTTCCACAAGGACCTGCGCCGCGCGCGCTCGGCGGTGCACAACATGGTGCCGACCAAGACCGGCGCGGCCGCCGCCGTGGGCCTGGTGCTGCCGTATCTCAACGGCAAGCTCGACGGCTACTCCATCCGGGTGCCGACCATCAACGTGTCGATCGTCGACCTGACGTTCGTGGCGAAGAAGCCCACCACGGTCGAGGAGATCAACAAGGCGGTGAAGCAGGCGAGCGAGACCGACCTCAAGGGCATCCTCGAGTACACCACCGAGCAGCTGGTGTCGTCCGACTTCAACCACAACCCGGCCAGCTCCATCTTCGACGCCGGGCTTACGCGCGTCTCCGAAGGCACGCTGGTGAAGGTCTCGTCGTGGTACGACAACGAGTGGGGCTTCTCCAACCGGATGCTGGACGCCGTCATCGCCCTCGACAACGCCAAATAGATGAAGTTCAGGCGCATGTCCGAGGTGGACCTGCGCGGCAAGCGGGTCTTCATCCGCGCGGACCTGAACGTCCCGTTGGAGGAGGGCCGCATCACCGACGACACGCGCATTCGCGCCTCCGTGCCCGCGATCCAGTACGCGCTCGAGCAGGGCGCCGCCGTCATGGTGACCTCGCACCTGGGACGGCCCAAGGAAGGCGAGCTCAAGCCCGAGGATTCTTTGGCGCCGGTGGCGCAGCGGCTTTCGGAGCTTCTGAAAATGCAGGTTCCGCTGGTCCGTGACTGGGTAAGCGGCGTGGACGTGAAGCCCGGGCAGGTGGTCATGCTCGAGAACTGCCGGGGGAACAAGGGCGAGAAGAAGGACGACGAGGCGCTCGCGCGCAAGATCGCGGCGCTGTGCGATGTCTACGTCAACGATGCTTTCGGCACCGCGCACCGGGCGGAGGCGACCACGCACGGCGTGGCGCGCTTTGCGCCCGTGGCCGTGGCCGGCCCGCTGATGGCGGCGGAGCTCGATGCGCTGGGCAAGGCGCTGTCGGCGCCGAAGCGGCCGCTGGTGGCGATCGTCGCCGGCTCGAAGGTCTCCACCAAGCTCACCGTGCTCGCGGCGCTCGCGAAGAAGGTCGACAGCCTGATCGTCGGCGGCGGCATCGCCAACACCTTTCTCCTGGCCGCCGGCAAGCCGATCGGCAAGTCGCTCGCCGAGCCCGCCCTGGTCGCGGAAGCGAAAGCCATCCTCTCGACAACGGAGGTGCCGCTGCCGACCGACGTGGTCGTGGGCAAGGGGCTGGACGATCCCAGCCCGGCGACCAAGGAGGTCGGCGCGGTGCGCGAGGACGAGATGATCCTCGATATCGGCCCGCAGACCGCGAAGCGCTTCGCCGAGCAGCTCAAGGGCGCCGGCACCATCGTCTGGAACGGCCCGGTGGGCGTGTTCGAGAAGGACCCGTTCGCGCGCGGCACGGCGGTGATCGCCCGGGCGATCGCCGACTCGAAGGGCTTCTCCATCGCCGGCGGCGGCGATACCGTGGCGGCGATCAACAAGTTCGGCATCGCCGGGGAGATCGACTACATCTCGACCGCCGGCGGCGCCTTCCTCGAGTTCCTGGAGGGAAAGACCCTGCCCGCGGTCGCCGCCCTCGAGGCGCGCGCCTCCGCCTGAAGCTCCCGGGCAGCCTCGTCGGCGAGCAGGCCGGGCCGCTGGTGCAGGCGATCGACGCGCGCTGGCTCATGGCCTACAGCGCCGCGCTCGGCGAGACCGATGCGCGCTACTACGACACCACGGCGCCGCAGGGGGTGCTCGCGCATCCGCTGTTTCCGGTGTGCTACGAATGGCCGCTCGCGCAGCCGCTGCGCAACCTCCCGGCACTGCAGCCGCTTTACCCGCGCCTGCTGCACGCGCAACATGATCTGACCATCCACCGCTCCGTGCGCGCGGGCGAGACGCTGCGCATCTCCGGCCGCATCGTTGCGGTGACGCAGCGGCGGCCTGGCGCGTTCGTCACCTTCCGCTTCGAGGCGCGCGACGCCGCCGGAGCGCTCGTCACAGCGACCGACTTCGGCGCGCTCTACCGCGACGTTCAGGTGGAGCAGGCCGGCGGAGAGGCGACACAGGAGCCGCCCCTGCCGCGAGGGCCCCTCGAGCCTGCCGGCGAGATCCAGGTCGCCGCCACGGCGGCGCACATCTATACGGAGTGTGCGCGCGTCTGGAACCCCATCCACACCGACGTGGCCTATGCCCAGGCCGCGGGACTGCCCGGGATCATCCTGCACGGCACGGCGACGCTCGCGCTTTCGGTGTCCCGCGCGCTGCAGGCGCTGCAAGCCGATCCGGCCAAGGTGAGACGCGTGCGTTGCCGCTTCGCCGGCATGGTGCCCATGCCTTCGACGTTGACCGTCCACGGCGCCCGGCAGGAGGATGAAATCTCCTTCGAGACGCGAAACGAGCGAGGCGCGGCGGTGATCACCCGCGGTTCGATCTCCCTGTGATTCGCCATATCGTCGTCGAGACCTCGGGGCAGGGCCTGTACGAGTTCACGCCGGCCGTGCAGGACGCGGTGCGCGGCGCGAACATTGCTGAAGGGCTGTGCACGGTGTTCGTGCAGCACACCTCCGCCAGCCTGGTGATCCAGGAGAATGCCGA